>JBEIJM010000005.1:0-48008 GCA_040380205.1 Gemmatimonadaceae bacterium | reverse complement strand
GGCGGAGATGGCGGGTGGCGCTGCCGCCTGGCAGGGCTATGTCGACCCGTTTCCGGCGTGGACCGTGGAGGCGGTCCCCGAGGGGTGAACGGCGGAGGCGGTGCGCGCTCGCTTGATTGCCCCTGTGGGGCCGGGTGATCTTGCGGAGATGCCGAAGCCCCGCGTCGTGCGCGACGCCACGCCATGATCCCCCACGCTCTGCTGCTGGCCAGCGTTGGCGCCCTGGCTGCCGGCCCCCTGCTGGCGGGTCCGGTGCGGCGGTCGGCGTCGCTGCAGCGGTTCCTGGACGGATTCATCCTGGTGAGCATCGGCGGGATCGTGCTGCTGGCGGTGGGGCCGCACGCCATCGAGTACCGGTCGCCGCTGGTGGCGCTGGCGCTGGCCGCCGGGTACCTGATCCCCACCGCCGCCGAGCGGGTGTTTCATGTGGGGGTGCGGCAGACGCACGCGGCGGTGCTGCTGCTGGCGTTGCTGGGGGTGGCGGTGCACGCGCTGCTGGACGGCGCGGCGCTGGCGCAGCAGCGGGACGCGGGCGGGATGCTGGGGGCGGGGGTGGTGCTGCACCAGCTGCCGGTGAGTCTCACGGCGTGGTGGCTGCTGCGCGCGCGGGCGCGCACGGTGAGCTGGGGGGTGCTGGGGCTCATGGCGCTGGCCACGGTGGCGGGGTACGTGGCGGAGCCCGCGGTGGCGGCGCTGGTGCCGGGTGATGTGGGGGTGTGGCTGGAGGCGCTCGTGGGAGGCTCGCTGCTGCACGTGATCGTGCACCCGGCGCACGACCATCATGATGCGCACGCGCCGGAGGAGGGGCACGCGCACGATCACGCGCATGATCACGCGCACGATGCCGGCGCTGGGCCGCCGGCCTGGCGTGTGGCTGGCGTGGCCATGCGCCCCGACGGTGTGGGCGGGGTGCTGGGCGCACTGCTCGTGCTGCTGCTCCACCTGCTGCAGCGTGAGCCGGTGTCGCCCCTGGGGGTGAGTGCCACCTTCCTGTCGCTCGCGCTCGACAGCGCGCCCGCGCTGCTGGTGGCGTTCGTGGCCGCGGGGGTCGCCTATGCCTTCATCCCCGCAGCCGGACTCTCGTGGCTGCGGCGAGGTGGGCCGCTGCGGCAGGCCGGGGCGGGGATGCTGCTGGGGCTGCCGCTCCCCGTCTGCTCCTGCGGGGTGGTGCCGCTGTACCAGGGGCTGGTGAAGCAGGGGGTGCCCACGGCGGCGGCGGTGGCGTTCCTGGTGGCCACGCCGGAGCTGGGGATTGACGCGGTGCTGCTGTCGCTGCCGCTGCTGGGAGCGGAGTTCACGCTGGTGCGCGTGGGGGCCGCGGTGCTGGTGGCGGTGGTGGTGGCCGTGCTGATGGCACGCCGCTTTGGGGCCAGCGCCCCGCGTCGCGTGCTGCCGCAGGCGCCGGCGGCGCCACCGGCCGTGTCGCGCTGGCGCCTGGCGGTGCAGACCGGGGCGGGCGAGGTGGTGGACCACACGGCGCCGTGGATCCTGGTGGGGCTCGCCGTGGCGGCGCTGCTGGCCCCGTTGCTGGACGGCAGCTGGATCACCCGCCTTCCCCCCGTGGTGGACGTGCTGGTGTTCGCCGCCATCGGGGTGCCGCTGTACATCTGCGCCTCGGCATCCACGCCGCTGGTGGCGGTGCTGGTGGCCGCCGGCGTCTCGCCGGGGGCGGGGCTGGCCCTGCTCATCACCGGCCCCGCCACCAACGTGGCCACCTTCGGTGTGCTGGCGCGCATGCACGGGCGCCCCTTCGCCACCGCGTTCGCCGTGGCCATGACGGCGTGCAGCGTGGTGCTGGGGGTGGTGGTCAACCGGTTGCTGCCGGCGCTGGCGTTTCCCGCGGTGGGGGCGGCCGACCCCGAGCGGCATGGCGTGTGGGCGTGGATCGCGCTGGTGGTGGTGACGCTGCTGGTGCTGGGGTCGGTGGCACGCCGCGGGCCACGCGCCTTCGTGGGCGAGCTGCGGCTCACGCCGCACCACGGGTGAGCGGGCGCCCTCGCGGCCGTGCGCAGGCGACCGCGCTCATGAGGCTCCCCCCATGATGCCGCTGGTGCTGCTGGCGGGGTTCCTGGGCGCCGGCAAGACCCACTTTCTCGCCGGGCTCCTCCCCGCGCTGCGCGCGCATGGCGTGCGCCCGCATGTCGTGCTCAACGACTTCCGCAACGCGCGCATCGATGCCGCACGGCTGGCGGGGCTGGAGGCCCTGGTGACGCCACTGGAGGGGGACTGCGTCTGCTGCGCCACCCTCACCGAGCTGCTGGACGTGCTGCGCGCCCTGCCGCACGACCCGCGCGGCGCGGTGCTGGTGGAGGCCAACGGTGCCACCGAGGCCGACGAGCTGCTGGGGTACCTGGCGCTGGACCGGCAGCTGGCGCACTGCACCCCGCCGCTGCAGGTGACCGTGGTGGACGTGGCGCGGTGGCAGAAGCGGTGGTGGCACAACGCGCTGGAGGCGGCGCAGCTGCGCACGGCCACGCACGTGGTGCTCAACTGGGAGGCCCGGTGCGGCGAGGCGCGGCGGGTGCAGGTGCGCCGGCTGGTGCGCGAGGCCAATCCGCTGGCGTCGGTGACCACGCCGGAGGCCTTCGCCGATACGTTGGGGGCGCTGGTGGACGCGCACGGGGCGTCCCCGCCGCGCCGCACGGGGGGGGCGCTCCCGATGGCCCCTGAGGGGCACGGCCATCCCCCCGGCCAGACGGGGGTGCCGTCAGCCTCGCACGCGCACCCCTTTGCCGCGCTCACGCTGCCGCTCCCGCCGGTGGTGGACCGCGCGCGCTTCACCGCCGCGGTGGCCGGGCTCCCCCGCGCGGTGGTGCGCGCCAAGGGGCTGGTGCGCTTTGCCGACGCACCGGACACCATGTGGGTGTGGAACCGCACCGAGGGGCGCCGCGCGTTCACGCTGGATGCGTCGGCCCCCCACGCCGGCGCCGAGCCGGTGGCGCTGTTCATCGGCGCGCAGCTGCCGGAAGAGGCATTGGCGGCGCTGGTTGGGGGGCTGGGCACGGCGGCGGCCCCCCTGAGGACCGCCTGAGGGCCGCCTGCGCGCCGTGACCCCGCGCGTGGTGCGCACGGATGCGGCTCCCCGCAACCACGCGCACCGGAACACGCTACCGCCCCGGCCGATACCTCCGCACCGTCGCCCGCTCCACATCCGCCGGCGCATACGCCACCCGCTTCATCTCCCCCCGCGCAAACATCGCCGCCTGGTCGGCAAAGTACGGCGACCCCGGGTCGCTGCTCTGCCCGTACGCCAGCACCGAATAGGCGCGCGGCACCGGCGTGAACTCCACGGCCAGCACCCACCCGTCGCCGCCACGCGCCACCCGCGTGCCGTCCGGGCCCTCGGTGAACTGCAGCACCCGGAAGCACCCCAGCGCCCCGGTGCAGCCCCCCACGGGCTCGTCCACGTTGCCGCGCCGCACGCGATGCACCTCCCCCCACGCGACGTCCGCCCGCCCGTACTTCCGCGTCACCTGCTCCACCGCCCAGGCAAAGTCGGCCGCGGCGCGCGCGGGATCAGCCAGCCCGTCGGGCGTGTCGGTGGGGCGCTCGGGGCTCCAGGGCGTGGCAAAGGTGCGTCGCGCGCGCTCGGCGAACGGCACGCCGCGCAGCGCCTCGCCCTGCAGGTGCCGGTTGTACCAGGCCTCGAACAGCACGCCCCCCCGTGAGTCGGGGGCGGTCGTGCGATCCCATCGCTCCAGCAGCGCCGCGGCCTGGGCCACCGCGGGCGAGGGCGAACCGGCGCGCACGGCCGCCAGCAGGTCGTCGGTGAAGCGCTCGCCGGCCAGCATGCGATAGGAGTGCTTGAGGCGCACCACCTCCTCCAGCGACATCCTGCGCTCCTGCGTGGCGAGGCGGATCCCCAGCTGGGTGCGGAACCCCAGCGCCGGCCGCGAGAAGTTGGAGGGAAAGCGCAGGGAGTCGATGATGGCGTTGAGGTTGGTGTAGTGGAACGGGTCGTTGGATTGCTGGAGGTAGCCGCCGGGCGGGTTCAACAGCTGCGGCAGGGAGTCGAAGGGCACCATGTCCTGCCACACCTCGGCGCTGGTGCGCACCGGGATCGCGACACTGTCCCCCCCGCTGGGATGGGGGAGTCGCGGCACGGTGGCATTCCAGACGTAGAAGATGTTCCCCTTGGCGTCGGCATAGGTGAGGTTGGACGTGGTGTGCGCGCGCAGGCGCATGGCGTCCTTCCACTCCTCCAGCGTGCGCGCCCGCATGAGGCGCAGGAACTGCTCGGTCTTGCGGAACTCCCCGTCCGCCGGCCAGCGCGCAATCACCACCGTGCCGCCGGACCGGTCCACCACCGGGCCCAGCGCGGTCTGCCAGCGCGTGCGTACCTCCGACGAGAGGCCAGGCCCGTTGCGGTACTCGGCCACCACATCGACGCGCTCGATGGGATGGGCGCGACCATCCAGCAGGTAGTGGTCGGGGCGCAGCGAGTCGACCTCGAGCGCGTACAGCGCCTCGTTGTCGGTGTTGTTGTTGGTGGTGGCCCAGCCCAGGTGCCGGTTGAAGCCGCCCACCAGCAGCGCGGGGTTCCCGATGCGGAAGTCGCCGTAGAAGTCCATCACCCCGTCGACCGTCACATGGGCCTCGTAGTAGCCGGCACTCCAGTCGAGGTGCGGGTTGCGCAGCAGGATGGCGCGGCCCGACGTCGTGCGCGACGGCGCAAAGGCCCAGGCGTTGGAGCCCTCGCCCTCGCGCTGCAACGAGTCCTGGCGCGCGCGCGCCCGCTGGCGCTGCGCGCGATCGGCAAAGGTGCGGGCGCCGTCGGGGACGGGGGGCTCCATCCACAGGGCCGCGATGTCCACCCCCTGCACGTCGGTGGGCATCCAGGGCGGAAAATCGGCGGGGTGCTGACGCACGTAGTCGTTGATGGCCGCGGCAAAGCCCTCGTACGTCTCGCGCGTCTCGATCTGCAGCTGTCGATACGTCGCCACCGCCCGCGCGTGCGTGAGGCGGGCGTCGAAGTCGCGCTCCAGCGAGTCGCGTCCGTAGACGCGGCCCAGGTGGCCGCGCGCGCGGATCACCCCCAGGGCCACCCGCGCCCCGTAGTCCTCGAGCTGCACCCACGCCATGCCATAGCCGAAGGCCCCCATGTCCTCGGCGGCGATGTGCGGAATGCCGTGCGTGGTGCGGCGGATTTCCACGCGGTCGGGGTAGGGTCGAGGGTCCTGCTGGGCACGACGCGGGGCCCCGGCTCCGTGGTCGCGCTCGCTCCCGTGTCCGGGGAACGGCCGTTCCGGGAGCGGAGCTGGCACCACCGCGCCGGTCAGCGCGACGAGGAGCAGGAGGCGGAAGGAGGGGAGCATGGTCAGGAGAGAGGGAACGGCGCCTGCCGACGGGGATGGGACATGCCATCAGGGTGGCTCGTCGAGGCTACCGCGCGGTCGCCGACCATGCCAGCCCTGCGTGGTGGTGCACCCGCGGCGCTGGCCCCGCACCCGGAGGAGCCTTGACATCCCAGTCCGGAGCGGCGTAGGGTCCGGCATGGGGTCGCACGGCGCGCGCAGGCGCGCCCCTTCCGGCGCTCTCCGGACGGCGACCGGCTGGACATGTGCCCAGCGGCGCCCTGCGGGGCGGGCGGTATGTCGGGACCCTGACCGACAGCGCGTTCCTGCGCGACCCCCGTCACGCCAACCCGTGGAGCTCCCAGTGATCCGTGCCCGCCGCCCGTCCCGCCGCGCCGTCGTGGCGGCCACCCTGGCCGCCGCCCTCCTGCTGCTGGCGGGTGCCCTCCCCCCGCGACTCGCCGCGGCGCTCCCCCACATGCGGCTGCTCAAGTCCACCCCCGCCGCCAACGCCACCCTCACCGCCTCCCCCGACGCCATCCGCCTCTGGTTCTCCGAACCGGTGGACCCCAAGGGCTCCACGGTCACCCTGAAGGGCGCGGGAGGCATGGCGGTGGCGCTGGCGCCGCTCACTCGCGACACGGCCAAGGACGCGCCGCTGGTGGCCACGCTGACCACGCCCGTCCCCGCCGGCGCCTACACGGTGACGTGGAAGGGGATGTCCCGTGACGGGCACGTGGTGAACGGCACCTTCACCTTCCAGGTGCGCAGCGCGCCGTAAGCCATGCTCCCTCTGGCGGCCACCCTCCTCCTCTACCTCGGCGTCACCATCGCGGTGGGGCACGGCACCCTGGCCTTCCTGGAAGGGATGACCCGCACCCCCGCTCCCTGGCCGCCGCCGCCGGCGGGGCGATGGCTTCGGTGCGGCGGCGCGGTGGCGCTGCTGCTGGCCCCCGCCCTGCTGCTGGTGGCCCAGCTCCACGCGCTGGACCGCGCCCTGGCCGATGCCGCCGACCTGGTGAGCGGCACCGGCTGGGGAGTGGGGTGGGGGCAGTTGGCGCTGGCCAGCGTGGCGGCGGCCCTGGGCGTGCTGCTCCCCTTCCCCTGGTGGCGCGCGCTGGGGGCGCTCATGACCGCCGTGGCGGTCGCGGTGGCCATGGGCGGCATCGGCCACGCCGCCGCCGACGACGCCTGGCCGCGGCTGGCCCGCCTGCTGGACGGCATGCATGTGGCCGCTGTGGGGGGCTGGCTGGGCGCGTTGGCCCTCACCTGGTCCGACCTGCCGGCCGACGCGCCCAACGACGTGGCGCTGCCTCGCTGGCAACTGTTCAGCCCGGTGGCCACGGTGCTGGCGCCCGTCACCCTCCTCACCGGCGGCGGGAGCACCCTGCTGCGCGTCGCGCAGGCGCCCCTCCCGGCCATCGTGGCCAGCGGCTACGGGCAGCTGCTGGCGCTCAAGCTCCTGCTGGTGGCGGGGACCCTGGCGCTGGGGTGGGTCAACCGGCGGCAGGTGCAGGCCCAGGCGCGCCCCGTCGCGCGCGCCATCCGGGTGGAGCTGGCCCTGGCGCTGGTGGTCCTGGCCGTGACCGCGGTGCTCACCCGCAGCGAGCCGCCGGTGCCCCCCGAGCCAGAGCTCCCCGAGGTGGTGGCGCCGTAGCGGAACGGCCACGGGGCGTCGTACGGCTTGACGCCCCCTGCGCCCGCCTTCACGTTCCCCGCCGTGGCAAAGGGGGCGCCGTCGCGCCCCATCGCCGCCCTCGCCCCGCGGCGCGCCGTTGGTGCGCCCCCCTCCCCACCGGCCGCCCCAGGGATGACCCCCTACATCGCCTTCCTGCTGTATGCGGTGGCCATCGCGGGATTCGTGGGGCTCGCCCTCGCCCTCAACGCCCTCCTCGGCCCCAAGCCCCGGGCCAACGCCCGCAAGCAGGAGCCCTTCGAGTGCGGCGCCACGCCGGTGGACGAGGTCAACGTCAAGGCCGTCCCCATCAAGTACTATGCGGTGGCCATCGTCTTCCTCCTCTTCGACCTGGAGACGATGTTCCTCATCCTCTGGGCCCTCGGCGCGCGCCCCCTCACCACCGGCATGGCCCTCACCTTCGCCGTTTTCCTGGCGCTCCTCGGGCTCTGCCTCGCCTACGTCTACCACGCCCGCGTCCTCGACGCGGTGACGGAGTGACCATGTACGGCAAGCGCCTCCCCATCGTCGAGCAGGGACGTCCCGGCGGCGCGCCCGCGGGACACACCAAGCACGCCACCTTCGAGTTCCTCACCACCCGCAAGGACGAGCTGGCCGGGTGGGCGCGCAAGTTCTCGCTCTTCCCCTACCCGTTCGTCACCGCCTGCTGCGCCATGGAGTTCATGGCGGTCAGCGCCTCCGCCTACGACACCGACCGCTTCGGCGCCGCGCTCCCGCGCTTCTCCCCGCGCCAGGCCGACCTGCTCATGGTGGTGGGCACCGTCACCCAGAAGCAGGCCCCCATCCTGCTCAAGGTCTACGAGCAGATGTGCGAGCCCAAGTGGGTCATGGCCTTCGGCGTCTGCGCCAGCACCGGCGGCTTCTACCAGAACTACGCCTCCCTCCCGGGGATCGACCGCATCATCCCGGTGGACATCTACGTCCCCGGCTGCCCGCCGCGCCCGGAGATGGTCATCGACGGCATCCTGCGGCTGCAGGAGAAGATCGCCGCCAGCACCCACCCGCTCGTCACCGACCGCTTCTGATGGCCGCCGTGTTCGCGCAGCTCGAGGGCGCGTTCCCCGCGGGGGACGGCGACGGCCTTCCCACCCCCGAGGCCCCCGTCGTGGCCCGCGGGGTGTCGCACGGGGTCTTCGTGCTCGCCCTGCACCCGGCGGCGCTGCTCCCCGTGGCGCGGCGCCTGCGCGACGACTTCGGCTTCGACCTGTTCCTCGATGTCACCGCGGTGGACTGGCCCGGTGCCCCCCTCCGCTTCGAGGTGGTCCACCACCTGTACGCCACCGCGCACCGCGTCCGCGTGCGCCTCAAGACGCGGGTGGCCGAGGCCGACTCCGTGGTGGACTCCCTCACCGCGCTCTACGGCGCTGCCGGCTATCAGGAGCGCGAATGCCACGACATGTACGGCATCGTCTTCCGCGGCAACCCCGACCTGCGCCCCATCCTCCTCTACGAGGGGTTCGAGGGGCACCCGCTCCGCAAGGACTACCCCAAGCAGCGCGAGCAGCCGCTGGTCCCCTACCGCCCGCCGCAGGGTGCCCTTGTCCGCTGACCTGACCGCCCAGCCGGCGATCCCCAACCCGGTCCGCCCCGTCTTCGCGCCGTCGCGCGACGACACGGTGGTGGTGAACCTCGGGCCGTCGCACCCGGCCACCCACGGCACGGTCCAGATCATCGCCGAGCTGGACGGCGAGAAGGTGGTGCGCACCGACGTGCACTGCGGCTACCTGCACCGGGGCTTCGAGAAGGAGTGCGAGGACCACACCTGGCACACCCTCATCCCCTACGTCGACCGCCTCAACTACTGCTCGGCGCTCATCAACAACTTCGCCTACTGCGACGCGGTCGAGCAGCTGATGGGGATCACCATCACGCCGCGCGCGACGTACCTGCGCACGCTGCTGGCCGAGTACTCGCGCGTGGCCGACCACCTCACCTGCGTGGCGGCGCAGCTGATGGAGCTGGGCGCCATGACGGCGTTCCTCTACCTGGTCACCGTGCGCGACCAGATGTACGAGCACCTGGCCGCGCTCACCGGCGCGCGGGTGACCTACTCCTTCGGGCGCATCGGCGGCCTGGCGGCGGACGTCCCGCCGGGGTGGTTCGACCGGCTGGAGGAGATCCTCCGCAGCTACGAGCAGTACGTGGCCAAGGTCCACGGCCTCGTCGACCGCAACCGCATCTTCATCGACCGGCTGCGGCACGTGGGGGTGCTGAGCACCGCCGAGGCGCTCCACTGGGGCTTCACCGGCCCCATCCTGCGCTCCACGGGGGCCCCGCGCGACCTGCGCAAGGACACGCCATACCTCGCCTACGGCGAGCTGGACTTCGACGTCCCGGTGGGGATCAACGGCGACAACTACGACCGCTACTACGTCCGCATGCGCGAGATGGACGAGTCGGTGTACATGATGCGCCAGCTGGTGGCGCGCATGCCCGACGGCCCCATCCTGGTGGACGACCGGCGGTGCGTGTTCCCGGACAAGCTGCTGGTGTACTCGGAGATCGAGTCGCTCATCAACCACTTCAAGCTGGTCATGGAGGGGCCCGTGGTGCCCGCCGGCGACATCTACGTGGCGCACGAGGGGGCCAACGGCGAGCTGGGCTTCTATCTGGTCAGCACTGGCGAGGGGGTGCCGCACAAGGTGCATGTGCGCGCCCCCAGCTTCGTGCATATGGGGGGGATCCACCGCATGCTCGACGGCTACCAGCTGGCCGACGTCGTCACCACCTTCGGCTCCGTGAACATGATCGGCGGGGAGTGCGACCGATGAGCGCGCTGGCCCACCTCCTTCCCGAGTTCGAGGGGTGGAAGGCCCGCTACCCCGCCGGCTTCGAGGGGTCGCTCACCATCCCGTGCCTCCAGCGCATCCAGGAGGTGCACGGCTGGGTCTCCGATGCGCACATCGACGCGCTGGTGGATTACCTCGGCGTCCCCCGCACGCAGGTGGACGAGGTCCTCGGCTTCTACACCATGCTGCGGCGCGAGCCCATCGGCCGCCATCACCTGCAGGTGTGCCACAACGTCTCCTGCACCCTGCGCGGCGCCGAGGGGCTGCTGGCGCACCTGTGCCTGCGGCTGGGCGTTGCCCCCGGGGAGACCACCCCCGACGGCCGGTTCACCCTGAGCACGGTGGAGTGCCTGGCCTCCTGCGGCACGGCCCCCATGCTGATGGTCAACGCCGCCTACCACGAGAACCTCACGCCGGCGTCGGTGGACGCCCTGCTGGAGGCGCTCCCGTGACCGATCCCGGCGTGCTGCCCGCGCAGGTGGGGACCGGACGCAAGTTCTTCATGAACCACCCGGTCACCGCGGACTCCCACACGCTGGCGGCGTACCGCGCGCGCGGTGGCTACCAGGCGTTGGCCAAGGTGCTGGGCACGGGGATCTCCCCCACCGACGTCACCAAGGAGGTGTCCGCGTCGGGGCTGCTGGGGCACGGCGGCGCCGCCTTCCCCGCCGGCCGCAAGTGGGGCGTGGTCAAGCTCACCGACGGCGAGCCGCACTACGTCTGCATGAACGCCGACGAAGGGGAGCCGGGCACCTTCAAGGACCGGTGGCTGCTGGAGCAGGTGCCGCACATGTGCCTCGAGGGGCTCATCCTCGCGTCGTATGCGCTCATGGGGCGGCACGCGTTCATCTACATCCGCGGCGAGTTCGACCTCCCCTGGCGCCGCATGCGCGACGCCATCGAGGAGGCCTACGCCGCCGGGCTGCTGGGGGAGCGCATCCTGGGCTCCGACTTCTCGCTGGACGTGGTGCTCTACCGCGGCGCCGGTTCCTACGTCTGCGGCGAGGCCTCGGCCATGCTGGCCTCCCTCGAGGGGAAGAAGGGGTGGCCCCGCAACCGCCCGCCGCGCCTCACGGTCAAGGGGCTCTACCAGAAGCCCACCGTGGTCAACAACGTGGAGACGCTCGCCAACATCCCCGTCATCGTGGGGGAGGGGGCGGAGGCCTTCCGGACGGTGGGCACCGCCAAGAGCCCCGGCACGCAGATGATCTCCATCTCCGGGCACATCGCCCGCCCGGGGGTCTACGAGGTGGAGTACGGCTACTCGTGGGAGAAATTCCTGTACGAGGACTGCGGTGGCATCCAGGGGGGGCGCGCGCTCAAGTGCGTCATCCCCGGCGGCGTCTCCACCAAGGTGCTGGACCCGACGCAGCTGGCGGGGCGCACGCTGGACCACGCCTCGGCGCTCGCCGCCGGGTCGCAGCTGGGTTCGGGGGGGATGATCGCCGTGGCCGAGGGGACGTGCATGGTGCGCCTCGCGCGCGTCATCCAGCGCTTCTACCACCACGAATCGTGCGGGCAGTGCACGCCGTGCCGCGAGGGGATGGGGTGGATGGAGCGGATCCTCGACCGGATCGTGCGGGGGGAGGGGCGTCCGGAGGACATCGACCGCCTCTACCACATCTCCGCCGCCAACGACGGCACCACCATCTGCAGCCTGGGCGACTCCGCGGGGTACGCCTGTTCGGCCATCCTCGACCACTACCGCCACGAGTTCGAGCACTACATCACGCACGGGCGCTCGATGCACGACGGCGCGCTCACGGTGGAGGACCCCTTCGCCGAGTCGCTGGCCCGGTGGCACGCCGCGCACCCCGGGGCGCTGGCCCCCTCGCTGGCCGCCGGGGCGCACGCATGAGCGACCGCAAGACCCTCGACTTCTTCCTCAACGGCGTCCCCGCCGTGGCCTACGCCGGCGAGACCGTCATCCAGGCCGCGCGCCGCGCCGGCGTGGACATCCCCCACTTCTGCTGGCACCCGCAGCTGTCGGTCCCCGGCAACTGCCGCATCTGCATGGTGGAGGTGGAGCAGGACGACGGCGAGCCGTGGTTCGACATCGGCTGCAACATGCCCGTCACCGCGGGGATGCGCGTCCTCACCGAGAGCGACACGGTGAGGAAGCTCCGTCGCGACACCATGCAGTTCATCACGCTCAACCACCCGGTGGACTGCGGCATCTGCAACAAGAGCGGCGAGTGCACCCTGCAGGACTACCACTACGAGCACAACGGCCGGAAGTCGCTCTCGCTCGACACCAAGAACCACGCCACCAAGTTCTACCCGCTCACCGACCGCATCCTGCTGGACAACGAGCGGTGCATCATGTGCACGCGGTGCGTGCGGTTCACGCACGAGGTGTCGCAGTCCAAGGCGCTGGCCGCGGTGCAGCGCGGCGATCAGGCGCTCATCCGCCCCGCCGAGGGGGCCGACTTCGGTGCCGACGCGTACTCGGACAACGTGATTGACATCTGCCCCGTGGGGGCGCTGCTGGCCCGCAAGGACCTGGCCAACGCGCGGGTGTGGTACACCGAGGCCACGCCGTCGGTGTGCCCCGGGTGCGCGCGCGGGTGCACGGTGGAGCTGTGGCACCGCAAGGCCGACTGGAAGCTCACCGCGCTGGACCCCGCGCTCAACCAGCGGCTGGAGCGGGTGACCCCGCGCGACACCCCCGAGGTGAACGGCCCCTGGGTGTGCAACAAGGCGCGCGACCTGGCGGGGATCTTCGAGCGCCCCCGCGTCACGCAGGCCACGGTGGCCGGCCACCCGGTGCCGGTGGCGGAGGCGGTGGCCATCGCGGCCGAGCGGCTGGCGGGCGCGCGCGCGGCGGTAGTGCTGGTGTCCAGCTGGGGCTCCAATGAGGAGCTGGCCGCCTTCCGGGCGGCGTTCGGCGGCCGCCTGGGTGCCACGGTGCGCGCGTGGGTCAAGGCCGACCACCAGCCGCTCCCCGGAGAGGTGGTGGAGGACGCGCTGCTCATCGTGGCCGACAAGAACCCCAACCGGCGCGGGGCGCTGGCGCACGTGCCGGCGTGGGACGGGACCATGCCGGCCGATGCCGACGTGGTGGTGGTGTGGGGGGAGGGGGTGCCGGCGTCGGCGCTGCCGGCGGGCCCCTTCGTGATCCGCCTGGGGGCGTATGCCGACCCGGTCAACGCGGCCGACCACGCCGCCGCCGACCTGGTGCTCCCCGTGAGCATCCAGACCGAGCGCGACGGCCACTACACCAACGTGGACGGCGTGGTGAGCGGCTTCCGCGGCTATCGCGCGCCGCCCCCGGGGGTGCTGCACGCCGAGGCGCTGTTCGGGGCGTGGGCGCCTGTGTTGGCCGCGCCGGCCGCCGCCGGGGCGGGGGCATGACCGCCGCGCCGCTGCTCCCCGACCTCGCGATGACGCTGCTGTTCATCGTGATGGCCATGGGGATGCTGCTCGGGGCCGGCGGGCTGCTCACCTGGGTGGAACGCAAGCAGTCGGCGGTGATGTCCGACCGCGTGGGCGCCAACCGCGCCTATGTGCGCCTCCCCTTCACCAACGTGAAGCTCGTGTGGCTGGGGCTGTTCCACGGCATGGCCGACGGGCTCAAGCTGCTGCTCAAGGAGAACTTCACGCCGCGCGCGCACGACCTGCTGGGCTACCGGCTGGCCCCGTGGCTGGCGTTCGCCCCGGTGCTGCTGGTGTTTGCCGTGGTCCCCTTTGGCGGCATGCTGGACCCGGGGGCGCTGGTGCCGGCGCTGGCGCCGTGGTTCGGCGGGCGCACGTACCCCATGCAGGTGGCCCCGCTCGACGCCGGGCTCCTCATCGTCTTCGCCTTCGGCGGCTTCGCCATCATCGGCGCCATGCTGGCCGGGTGGGCGTCGGAGAACAAGTTCTCGCTGCTGGGGGGGCTGCGCGCCGGTTCGCAGATGATCTCGTACGAGCTGGTCATGGCGCTCACCGTCCTGGGGCTGCTGCTGGTGTACGGCACCGTCGACCTGCGGGCGGCGGTGGCGCACCAGTCGGGGACCGTGGGCGGCTGGCTCCCGGCGTGGGGGATCGTGTACCAGCCGCTGGGCGCGGTGCTGTTCCTCACCGCGGCCATCGCGGAGAACAAGCGCATCCCCTTCGACCTCCCCGAGGCGGAGTCCGAGCTGGTGGCGGGGTACTTCACCGAGTACAGCGCGATGAAGATGGGGCTGTTCATGCTCTCCGAGTACGTGCAGATCGCCGTGACGGCGGCGCTGTTCGCCACGCTGTTCCTGGGGGGCTTCAACCTGCCGTACATGACCGACGCCGGCTTCGCCTTCCCGTGGGGGACGCAGCTGCCGCTCAGCCAGGGGGTGCGGGTGCCGCTGCAGCTGGCCACGTTCCTGGCCAAGGTGGCGCTGCTGTGCGTGGTGCAGATCCAGATCCGCTGGTCGCTGCCGCGCTTCCGCTACGATCAGATGCTGGGGCTGTCGTGGAAGCTCCTGCTCCCGGCGTCGCTGGCCAACCTGGCGGTCACCGTGCTGGTGGCCTGGTGGCAGGGGGGGGCGCGATGACGCCGGCCGAGGGACCGCCGCCGCCGGTGCGCTACGCGCGCCCGCAGTACTGGAACGCCAACACCCTCACCTGGTGGGAGCGGCTCTACCTCCCCGAGGTGCTGCGCGGGCTGGGGATCACCACCGGGGTGTTCCTGCGCAACATGGCCAAGTGGCTGACCGGGCGCCGCGGCGCCGTCACCACCTACTACCCCGAGGAGCGGCGCGCCGACTTCGCCCCGCGCAACCGCGGCAAGCACGTGCTCACGCAGCGCCCCGACGGGTCGCCGCAGTGCATCGCGTGCAACATGTGCGCCACCGCCTGCCCGGCCAAGGTCATCGAGATCGAGCCCGGCTTCGACCCGGACGACCCGGCGCACCCCAAGTACCCGGTGCGCTTCGAGATCGACTACTCGCGCTGCGTCTTCTGCGGGCTGTGCGTGGAGGCGTGCCCCGAGGACGCCATCCGCATGGCCCCCGACGTCCCCGACCTGGTGGCCACGGACCGCTACAACATGTGGCTCACGATGGACGAGATGCTCACCTGGCGCCCGCAGGCCGACGTGGCCAAGCCGTACCCGCCCAAGCCGGTGCCCCTCACGCTGTCCCCGACCCTGCAACGAGGGCGCGAGCCATCGAATCCCTGACCCTGGCCGCCGTCGGTGCCGTGGCGCTGGTGAGCGCCGCCGCCATGCTGGTCCTCCGCGAGCCGATGCGCGTGGCGCTGGCGCTCATCACCACCATGACCGCGCTGGGGGCGCTGTACGGGCTCCTGGGCGTGCACGTCATCGCCGCCTTCCAGGTGCTCATCTACGTGGGCGCCGTGATGGTGTTCATGGTGTACGTCATCATGCTGCTGGAGGTGCGCGAGCGGGGGGCGCGGCCGCGCCTCACCCGCTGGGCGCTTCCGGGGGTGGCGCTGGCCGTCCTGCTGGCGCTCGCGCTGGGCGTCGGCGCCCTGCAGAGCGCCCCCGTCGCGGCCGCCGCGCCCGCCGACCCGGAGGCGTTCGGGATGGTCCCCTTCGCCGCCACCTTCCTCTCCCGCTACTGGCTGGAATTCGAGCTCACCACCGTCCTGCTGGTGTCGGCCATCGTGGCCGCGCTGGCGGTCATCGCGGTGAGCCGCCGGCGGCCGGGGTGACCATGGACCGGTTGCACGCCCTCCTCCTGCTGGCCGGCGCGCTGTTCACGATCGGCCTGCTTGGCGTCATCATTCGGCGCCACGCGCTGGTCATGCTCATGTGCATGGAGCTCATGCTCAACGGGGTGAACCTCAGCCTCGTGGCCTTCGCCCAGCACCACGGCGATGCGGCGGGCGCCGTGCTGGTGTTCCTGGCCTTCGTCGTCGCCACCGCCGAGGTGGCGCTGGCCATCCCCATCGTGCTGCTGCTGGTGCGGCACACCCGGTCGCTGGACGTGGACCGCTATGCGGAGCTGCGCGGCTGATGGACGCGCTCCTGTTTCCGCACCAGCTGGCCGCCATCGTCTTCCTGCCGCTGCTGGGCTTCCTGGTCACCGGCACCTTCGCCACCGCCATCGGGGGGCACCGGCTGTCGCCGCGGGGCGCCGCGGTGGTGACCTGCGCCCTCCCGCTGGCGGCCTTCGCGCTGGCGGTGCAGGCCGTGCTGGCGCTGCCGGCCGGCGGCGCCGTCGTCGAACCGCTGTATCGGTGGGCCGAGGTGGGCGGGGTCGGCTTCGACGTGGCCTTCCGCCTCGACCGCCTCAGCGCGGTGATGCTGCTGGTGGTCACCGGGGTGGGGTCGGCCATCCACGTGTATGCCACCGGCTACATGCACGGCGACCGGTCGTTCGGGCGCTTCATGGCGTATCTCAACCTGTTCCTCTTCTTCATGCTCCTGCTGGTGCTGGGGCGCTCGCTGCTGGTGCTGTTCGCGGGGTGGGAAGGGGTGGGGCTGGCGTCGTACCTGCTCATCGGCTTCTGGTTTGACGACCCCGCCAACGCCGCCGCGGGGCGGAAGGCGTTCATCACCAACCGGGTCGGCGACGCCGGCTTCCTGCTGGGGATGTTCCTGCTCTGGCGCGGCTTCGGCACGCTCGACCTGGACGTGCTCAACGCCGCCTTCCTGGCGGGGCAGGGGGGCGCGGTCCCCGCGGGGCTGGTGGCGCTATGCCTCTTCATCGGCGCCACCGGCAAGTCGGCGCAGCTGCCGCTGCACGTGTGGCTCCCCGACGCCATGGCGGGGCCCACGCCGGTGTCGGCACTCATCCACGCGGCCACCATGGTCACCGCCGGCGTGTACCTGGTGGCCCGCCTGCACGGCGTGTACGCGGCCGCCCCCGACATCGCGTCGCTGGTGGCCACGGTGGGCGTGGTCACCGCCTTCCTGGCCGCCACCGTGGCGCTGGTCCAGACCGACATCAAGAAGGTGCTGGCCTACTCCACCGTGTCCCAGCTGGGATTCATGTTCCTCGCCCTCGGGGTGGGCGCGTACGGCGTGGCCATCTTCCACGTGGTCACCCACGCGTTCTTCAAGGCGTGCCTCTTCCTCGGCGCCGGGAGCGTCATCCACGCGCTGGGGGGCGAGCAGGACATCCGCCGCATGGGGGGGCTGCGCGCGAAGATCCCGGTCACCTTCTGGACCTTTGCCATCGCCACCGCGGCCATCGCCGGCATCCCCGGTCTCGCCGGCTTCTTCTCCAAGGACGAGATCCTCTGGTACGCCTACGCCAGTGCGTCGGGGGGCTCCACCTGGCGCTGGGCGCTGGCCGCCGCCACCGCGGCGCTCACGGCGTTCTACATGACGCGACTGCTGTGGCTGGTGTTCTTCGGCGCCCCGCGCATGGCGGCGGAGACCGCGGCGCACGTCCATGAGTCGCCGCGGTCCATGACCGGCGTCCTGGGGCTGCTGGCACTGCTGTCCATCGTGGGGGGCTACCTGGGCATCCCGCACCTGCTGGAGCCGGTGGTGCCGCTCCCCGCGGTGCAGCCGGCGCGCGCGCCGCTGGAGCACACCCTGCTGTATGTCTCCGTGGCGCTGGCGGTGGGCGGCGTGGCGACGGCGCTGGCGCTCTATGGCCGCGCGCCCGAACGGGTGCGGGCCATCCGCGGCGCCCTGCGCCCGGTGCACGCGCTGCTGGAGGGGAAGTACTTCGTGGACGAGCTGTACGATCGCCTGCTCGCGCGGCCGCTGGTGTGGCTGTCGGAGCGGGTGCTGGCCGGCGCGGGCGACCGCCTGCTGCTGGACGGCACGCTGAACGGGTTGGGCGCGCTGGCGCACCGCGGCGCCGGGTGGCTGGGGCGCGTGCAGAACGGCAGCCTGCAGTTCTATGCGCTGCTGGTGCTGGCGGGGGTGGTGGGGGTGCTGGGGTGGGGGTGGCGCCATGGGTGACGCCACCAACGCGGGCGCGATGCACGCGCTGCTCCTCAATCTGGTGCTCTGGCTCCCCCTGGCGGGGGCGCTGGCGCTGGCGTTGCTGCCGCGGCTGACCGATCAGGCGGTGCGAACGGGCACCACCGTGCTGCTGGCGGTCCAGTGCGTCCCCGCGTTCCTGCTGTACGGCGCCTTCGACGCGGCCGCACCGGGCGGGCAGTTCGCCACCAGCATCCCGTGGATCGCCGACTGGGGGGTGTCGTACCACATCGCCCTCGACGGCACCAACCTGCTGCTGGTGGTGCTCACCGCCTTCCTGGGACCGTTGGTGGTGCTGGGGGCCTGGACCGCCATCGCCACGCAGGTGCGCCTCTTCCACGCGCTCCTGCTGCTGCTGCAGTGCGCCATGGTGGGGGCGCTGGTCGCGCAGGACCTGTTCCTGTTCTACCTGTTCTGGGAGGCGATGCTCATCCCGATGTTCCTCATGATCGGGATCTGGGGGGGCGCGCGCCGCCGCTACGCGACGGTGAAGTTCGTCCTCTACACCGCCTTCGGCTCCATCCTCATGCTGGCCGCGGTGCTCGTGCTGGTGCTGGCCCGCGCCGACGGGGCGGGGGGCGCCCTTTCCTTCGCCTTTGCCGACCTGCTGGCGGCGCCGGCGCCGGCCGCCCTGCAGCCCTGGCTCTTCGCCGCCTTTGCGCTGGCCTTCGCGATCAAGGTGCCCATGGTGCCGCTGCACACCTGGCTCCCGGACGCCCACGTGGAGGCGCCCACGCCGGGCTCCGTGATCCTGGCCGGCGTGCTCCTCAAGATGGGCACCTACGGCTTCCTCAAGCTGGGGTTCCCCCTGTTCCCCGACGCCGTCCGCGCGCACGTCCCGCTGTTCATGACGCTGGCGGTGGTCAGCATCGTCTGGGGCGCCTGCCTCGCGATGGTGCAGCAGGACATCAAGAAGATCATCGCGTATTCCTCCGTCAGTCATCTGGGCTACGTCATGCTGGGGCTCCTCAGCAACGACCTGGCGGGGGTGCAGGGCGCCGTGGTGCAGATGGCCAGCCACGGGCTGGTGGCCGCCGGGCTCTTCCTCCTGGTGGGGATGGTGTACGAACGCGGCCACACGCGCGAGCTGGCGGCCTACGGCGGGCTCGCGCGGCAGGCCCCCGCGTACGCGCTGGCCTTCGTCCTGTTCACCCTCGCCTCGGTGGGGCTCCCCGGCACCAGCGGCTTCACGGGGGAGTTCCTGGTGCTGCTGGGCGCCTTCGCCGGCGCGTGGCCGCGCTACCAGGCGGGCGACGCGCTCCCGCTGGCGCTGGCCGTGGCGGCCACCAGCGGCGTGGTGCTGGGGGCGCTCTACATGCTGCGCTTCGCGCGCACCTTCCTCTTCGGCCCCGTGAAGGCGCCGCACGACACGCCCCTCACCGACCTCACCCCCCGCGAGCGCGGCGTGCTGGCGGTGCTGTTCGCGGCCGTCCTCTGGCTGGGGCTCTTCCCCGCAGGCGCCATGCACAAGACCGAGGGCGCGGCCAGACTCTACCTGCGGCAGTTGGCACCAGCCGCCGCGGTCACCACCGTCACCCCGGCCATCCCCTCCGCTGGAGCCGCCTATGCCCGGTAGCGACGCCCTCTGGGCGATGCTCCCCGAGCACCTGCTGCTGGGCGGCATGGTGGCCGGGATCCTCTGCGCCCTGAGCACCCGCACGCGCGCGCTGGTGCTCCCGCTGTCGATGCTGGTGGTGGCGGCCAGCGCCGTGGCCGCCTTCTGGCTGGCTGCCACCGGGGTGCATGCCGAACCGTTCCCGGGGCAGTATCAGCTGACTCCCGCCATTGCGCAGGCCAAGGGGTGGCTGCTGGCGCTGGCGCTGCCGGTGCTGCTGCTCCTGCGCCTCGACAGCGACGACCTGCAGTTCCCGCTGCTGCTGGTGTGCTCGCTGTACGGGGTGGCGCTGCTGCCGTCGGCCATGAACGCGCTGGTCCTCTTCCTCGGGCTCGAGCTGCTGGCCATCCCGGTGTATGCGCTCATTGTGCTGGCCTTCCGGCGGCCGCAGGCGGCCGAGGCGGCGCTCAAGTACCTCATCCTGAGCGGGACCGGGTCGGCGCTGTTCCTCATGGCCCTGTCGCTGCTGTATGGAGCCACGGGATCGCTGGGGCTCGACGCCATGGGCGCCGCCGCCGCCAGCGCCGATCCGCTGGCGCGGGGCGCCGTGCTGCTGGCGCTGGTGGCGCTGTTCCTCAAGGGGGGCGTGGTCCCCTTCCACGCGTGGGCCCCCGACACCTACGAAGGGGCCAGCGTCCCCGTCACCGCCTACCTCTCCACGCTGGCCAAGGCCGCGGTGCTGGTGGTGGCGCTGCGCCTGTTCGGGGACGTCACGCTCCCCGCGGCCGCCACCGACCTGATGGCCGTGCTGCCGCTGGCGTCCATCGTGTGGGGGAACCTCGCGGCCATCCGCCAGCCTTCGCTGCGGCGCATGCTGGCCTACTCCTCCATCTCCCACGCGGGGTACCTGTTCTACGCCTTCCTCGGGGCGCCGGGCGGCCGTGACGAGGCGGTGCTCACCTATCTGGTGGTGTATGCGCTGGCCACGCTGCTGGCCTTCGCCATGCTCCCCGCCGACGCCGATGATGGCCGCCGCGACCGGCTGGACCAGCTTGACGGCCTGTTCCATCGCCGTCCGTGGGCCGCCGCCGGCATGACGGTGGCCATGCTCTCGCTGGCCGGGTTGCCGCCGCTGCCGGGGTTCACCGTCAAGTTCGCGGTGTTCAAGACCGTGGTGGCCGCGGGGCACCCCGTGTGGGCCACGCTGGGGCTGGCCGCCAGCTTCCTCGGGCTCTACGTGTATCTCCGTGTCATCATGCGGATGTTCATGCAGCCGGCGCCCGACCACGCGGAGACGCCCGCCGTGCCGGCCGTGCCAGGCACGGGGCAGGCGGTGGCGGCGGGGCTGCTCTGCGTGGCCGCCACCCTGGCGCTCACCGTGGCGCCGGGGTGGCTGTTCGCGCAGTTCTGAGCGAGGGCCGAGCGACGGCGGCGTGACGGTTGCGCGTGTTCTGCGCGAGGGCCGGTTACGCCTCGCCCGTCGTCTACGGCACCCCGATCACGAACTGCACCCGCCCGCCGCGCTCCGCCCCGTCCAGCCGGTGGCTGTACCGCACCCCCATGGGGAGCGACAGCGCCGGGTGGAACCAGGTGGCGTCCATCCACAGCTCCGCCCCCGCCGACCGGAACGTCTGCGTGGTGGTGGTGGCCACGCCGCGCGGAAAGCTCCGCGTGGTGGCCGTCGTGGCGTCGCCAAACACGGTCGCGCGCAGCCGCCGCAGCTGCACCACCCGCAGCACGGTCCAGTCGGGATACCACAGCGGCGCATGGTACTCGGCGCTCACCCGCGTCAGCCGCGGCGCCGTCACCGCGTCGTAACCGCGCGCAAACGGGAGACGCGTGGCAAAGCGGTAGGGGCGCGGCCCCGTGGCGCTCTCCCGCAACGCCTGCCAGTCGGCGCCGGCGTCCAGTCGCAGCGCGTGGTTGGCCATCCCCCCCGGGACGAACTGCTGCGCGCGGCCGTACCACTGCGTCCCCTGAAACGTCCCTCCCAGCGGCGTCCGGCGCACCATCGCCTCGACCACCTGCCCGCGCTCGGGGATGATGTCGCGGATCCACTGCATGGCGCGCACTCCGCGCAGCTCCAGCGTGAGCGGACGCACCGATCCCGCATCCGATGCGAACCAGTCGGGGAGGGTGCTCTGGCTGACGCGACGCTCCTCAAGGCGCGCGCCCACCGTGAGCGACGTGGCGTACGCCGAGCGCGTGAGGGTGAGCGGAATGTCCACGCCGGCGCCCACCGAGCGTTCCTGCCACGTCCACGTCCCCGCCGGCTGCGCGCCGGCCGCAGTGGTGGCGGCCGGGTAGTCGTCGCGCCGGCCACGCTGGTCCACCCACGCCCGCAGGATGGGGAACCGCTCGGCGTACGTCACCCCCAGCTGTCCCCCCCACTGCTGCTCCTGCGTGTTGTAGCGTGCGCCGGCGTCGATCCCCACCGTCCCCAGCACGTTGCGTGAGCTCAGCGTCACGCTGGCGTCGGGGCCCAACGGCGGGAGCTCCACCGTCATCCCCACCGGGTTCCACACCCCGCTCCAGCGGGAGTAGTCGCGCACCGGGAGCGATCGGTCGGGGCCGATGGTGTCGGGGCGCAGCGGCGGCCCCTCCTGGGCGGCCAGCGCCGCCACGCGCGGCAGGTCGGGGGGCGTCACCGACCGCTCGCGCCACGCGGCGGGCTCCACGGGCATGGTGACCACCCGGCGGCCGCTGGCGGTGTGGTCGGTGAAGGCCAGCCGCCGCCCGTCGGGGGAGAGCACCGGGTCGATGGCGCCCACCGGCCGCTCCGTCACCTGGTACCACCGATCCGTGGCGGCGCGCCAGGCCACCACCTGGTCGCGCCCGTCCACCGGCAGGTACGCCACCACCAGCGTGTCGCTCCCCGAGGGGGCCGCCAGCCCGTTGTGGGCCCACGGGGAGAGCGCCACGCAGGGGCCGCCAGCCACGGGGCACCGCTCCACGCGCCGCCCCTCGCCGCGCCGCGTCCGCACCAGCAGCAGCGACGCGCCGTCGCGCGTGAAGCGCGGGGCGATGAGCTGGTCCCCCTCGGGCACCGGCTCGCGGCGCCGCACCGTCCCGTCGCGCCCCAGGAGCACCAGCGCCATCCCGCTGTCGGGGTGTTGCGCGATGGCGGCCAGCTGCGCGCCGTCGGGCGCCACTGCCACCGCGCTGTAGCGCGTGGTGTCACCCAGCTGCGTGAGCGACCCCGTGGCCAGGTCGTGCAGCAGGATCACGTTGTAGCCGCGCAACGCAAAGCGCGGGTCGGGGCGGTACTCCACCCACGCCGCCACGCCGCCACCCACCGACAGCGGCGCCCCCATGTCGGGGCCGATCAGCCGCAGGCGCGTGGTGCGCCCCCCGGCGTGCCGCACCAGCTGCGGCCGGTCGGCCAGCCCGGCGCGCAGCGACAGGAGCGTGCTGTCGGTCTCCCACTGCGGGGTGGCATCCTCCGTCCAGCTGGAGGGGGCCGGGGCCACGGGGGTGGCGGGGGTCACGGTGGACGCCGATGCGGCCGCGCGCACGCGGTCCTGCAGCGCGCGCAGCGTCTGCTGGTGGAGCGTGTTGGCGCTCACGCCCGCCACCTGCCGCAGCCCCAGCGTGAGCGCGAGCGGCACGAAGGCGCGCCGCGTGGACGCGCGCAGCGCGCGGTCCCACACGTCGGCGCCAAACCGCTCCCGCCCGGCGGCAATGAGGTGGTAGCCGTGCACGTACTGGTTGGGCCACGCCTGCTTGAACGAGCCGCTCATGACGGTCTGGTACGACGGCACCGCGCGTTCCAGCAGCTGCGCGCGGAAGTCGGCGTCAAACAGCGGCAGGCGGCCGCGCCCCGAGGGGGTGAGCGCCGTCTCGGTGACGGTGGCGTCCCCCTCCCAGTACCAGGTGGGGACCGACCAGAAGGCCAGCGTGGCCCACGCGGGCTCGCCGAACACGGCGCTCGCCCGCCGGGTGATCCCCTGCCGGGCGGCGGAGAACTGCTTCACGTGGCGGTACTCGTGCACCGCCAGCAGGGTGAGCCAGTCGCCGCTTCCCAGCAGCCCCTCCGCCTGCGGCGGCTGGAGGAAGAACTCCGAGCGGCGCGGCATGAGCGTCACGAACGCGTTGGACTGCGCCAGCTGGTGGCGCAGCACCACGTCGATGCGGGGGGCGCGCGTGCGCAGCGAGGCGGTGTCGCGCGCGGCCACCCGGTCGATGAGGGCGGCCAGCCGCTGCGCCTCGGGCACCAGCGCGTCGGGCGTGATGACCCGGGCGCTCCGCCCCTCCACCACGCGCCAGCGCACCGTGGGGGCGCCCTGGTCGGTGCCCAGCCAGGGGGCGATCTGCGCGCGGACGCGCGGTCCGGGCAGGGCGAGCGCCAGCAGCGCGCCCACCACCAGCCGGCGCCAAGGGGTCGGGTGCGACGAACCCCCCGTCGCGACCAGGCGCGCCGGGGGGTTCGAACGGTTCGGCAGCAACGTGCGCCTCAGCGCCCGTACCGCTTCTTGAACTTGTCCACGCGCCCCTGCGTGTCGATGAGGCGCTGGGTCCCCGTGTAGAACGGGTGCGAGTCGCTGGTGATTTCCAGGAGGATCATGGGATACTCGTTCCCGTCCTCCATGCGGATCTTCGACTCGCTGGTCATGGTCGACCGCGTGATGATCGTGGCGCCGGTGGAGGCGTCCTTGAACACCACGGGGTGGTACGGCGGATGGATCCCTTCCTTCATGGGGCAACTCCGGTGCGCCACCATTGCCGGCGGTGGCACGTCAAGTGGGAAGCCCGTGGGCGCCAGGGCGTCCGTGGGCGGGGGCCACCCGGGCGGGCGGCCAAAACACAAACCAGCCCCGAAACTTCGCCCGGCAGGGCAGGCGGGTCAAGCCGACCCCGGCTGAAACCGGCGGCGGCGCCGGGCGTACCTTACCGCACCCCCTTTTCCCCCGTGCCAACTGGTCCCATGCGCGTTTTCGCCCAGCCCCAACCCGCCCCCGTCGCCCCAGTGGCCCCCGTGGCTCCGGCCGTGACGCCCGCCCAGATCAACACCGCGGGCCCCACTAGTGCCCAGGCCATGTACCAGGCGGCCCGGGCCTACCGCCGGGAGCTGCAGGGGCAGCTGGAGCGGTTGGAGGAGCAGGCCAGCGACCTGCGTCGGGAGATCGCCGAGAACAAGTTCGCCGACGCGGCCGAGAAGGTCGCCGCCGAGGGACGCCTGGTGTCCCTCAACGCCCGCATCCCGAGCTGGACAAGGCGCTGGCGGCCGCCGACCAGCAGGTGGCCACCGCCGCCGCCGTCCCCGGGGCCACGGAGCCCCCCGGCATCCCCCGTAGCAGCAACAACGACGCGGAATTCGTCCTCCCCATTGTCTTCATCGTGTTCGTGATGGGGCCTCTGGCTGCGGCGGCCGCGTGGCGGTGGGTGCGCCGCGGGGAACTCCCCTCGGGCAAGGCCGGCAAGCGGGCCGTGGCGCTGGCCGAGACCCAGCAGGCCCAGCTGGAGCGCCTCACGCACACCGTGGACGCCATGGCCGAGGAGCTCGAGCGCATCGGCGAAGGGCAGCGCTTCCTCACCCGCGTGCTGGGTGATACGTCCCGGTCGCTGCTGGCTGGTGGTGCGCAGCCGCTGCCGGAGGTCGCCGCGGAGCCCGTTCCCGTGTATCGCCAGGGCGAGGATCCCACCCGCCGGTAGGCCGAGCGGTCGGTACACCGGGAACCTGGAGCGGCGGCGGCCGAGGCGCCCGGCGTCGCCCCCCGTTACCCCGCCTGGCCGTTCAGCTCCAGTCGCCAGTGCACCGGCATGGTGGGGTCGAGCGAGTCGCGCACCGAGCAGTACTTGGTGACCGACAGCTCGATCGCCCGCTCCGCCTGCGCCCGGTCGATCCCCGCGCCCGTGATGCGGTACACCAGCGTGATCTCCGTGAGGCGCCCGGGGACCCCCGCGTAGCGCGCCCCCTCCACGTCCACCGTCATCGACTCGAGGGGGGTGCGCCGCTTGGCCAGGATGTCCACGATGTCCACGCCGGTACACCCAGCCAGGGCGATCAGCACCACCGCCACCATGTTGGGCCCCGCCTGGCCGCTGCCGTCCATGCGGATGGACGGCCCGCCCGCCGCCAGCTGCCCGTCAAACACATGCGCCCCCGCCCACGTCACCTGCACCCGCGACGGCGGGCGCGGCGCGGGGGTGGCGGGGGCCGTCGTGGTGGTTGGCTCGCTCATGGCTCGGCTCCCTTGCGGATGGGGGCCCGGACGGCGTTCCCCCACTCCGTCCACGACCCGTCGTAGTTGCGCACGTTGGTGAACCCCAGCAGGTACGTCAGCACGAACCACGTGTGCGACGACCGCTCGCCGATGCGGCAGTACGTCACCACGCGGTCGTCGGGGGACAGCCCCTGCTCCCCCTGGTACAGCACCCGCAGCGCCACCGCGTCCAGGAAGGTGCCGTCGGGCGCCGCGGCCCGGGCCCACGGCACGCTGCGCGCCCCGGGGATGTGCCCGCCGCGCAGCGTCCCCTCCTGCGGATAGTCGGGCATGTGCAGCTTCTCGCCGGTGTACTCCTGCGGCGAGCGCACGTCCACCAGCGGCAGCCCCGCCGCCATGTGCCGCCGCGTGTCCTCCAGGTAGGCGCGAATCACGCGGTCCTCCCGCTCGGGCGCCTCGTACGCCGTGGGGGGGAAGAACGGGCGCACGTCGGTCGTGGCGCGCCCCTCGGCCAGCCACTTGGCGCGCCCGCCGTCCAGCACCACGGCGTTGTCGAAGCCGAACAGCTGGAACACCCAGAAGGCGTAGGTGGCCCACCAGTTGTTCTTGTCGCCGTAGAACACCACGGTGTGCGACGGGTCGATCCCGCGCGCCCGCAGCAGCGACTGGAACCCCTTCCGGTCCACGTAGTCGCGCTCGATGGTGTCGTTGAGGTCCACATGCCAGTCCAGCGGCTGCGCCCCGGGGATGTGCTCCACGCCGTACAGCAGCACGTCCTCGTTGCATTCCAGCAGCCGCAGTGACGGATGGTCCAGGTGGGCGGCCAGCCAGTCGGTGGAGACCAGCCGCTCGGGGTGGGCGTACCCCTTGGCCACGATGGCCGGGTCGGGAAGCCCTGGAAGCGCCGTGACAGGTGTCATGCCTTCACGCTACACCCCCGGGGTGTGGCGGGGGAGGGGGGCTGGCTAGCTTGCACCCATGAACGCCGGCCCGCCGACTCCCGCCTCGCCCCTCGTCGCCGGCTCGGCCATTGCCTACCGCCTGTACGACGTGGGGTACGCCATCTCGCTGGAGCAGGCGCTGGACCTGCTCGCCGCCAGCGCCCCCGAGCGCGTGCGCCCCGTGCGCGGCGAGGCGCAGGCGCTGCAGATCCCCAACCCCCCCATCACCGTGGTGCTGGGGAGCGAGGTGTTGCACCTGGGGGGCGCGCCGCACCCGGTGGAGCTGTCGGCGCGCATCTTCGACTTCGGCGTGGTCTCCATCCGCGTGCGCGTGGGCCCCGAGGCGCCGATGCCCTGGGCGGCGTTCACCGCCTTCGGGCGCCAGCTGGACCACCACCCCGAGGTGGAGCGGGTGGCGGCGCACCACCTGCGCCTCCTCAGCGAGCGCATCCGCCCCGCCATCGAGCGCCCCGCGCTGGCCGCGGTGCACGAGGACTACACCGTCTTCCGCCTCGCGCGCGTCACCGGCGTCGACGGCGCCCCGCTGGGCGCCGAGGCGCTGGCCGCCCTGGACGTGGTGCCGCTGCTGCTCAACGAGTCGCGCCCCTTGAGCGCCGAGGCGCGCCGCGAGCTGCTGCCGCACCGCTTCCGCTACTACGACGACGACCTCGCCATCCTCACCTGGGAGAGCGCGCTGGTCGCCGAGCCCGGCGAGGCCGACACCGACCTGCAGTACATCCTGGAGTTCGCCAACGCGCAGCTGCTGGAGCTGCGCTACTACGACGCGCTGCTGGACGCCGAGCTGCCGCGGCTGTACGACGACATCGCGCAGGCGCGCGCGCGCCGCGCGATCTTCCCCGGGCGGCGCTACGCGGCGCTGCTCTCGCGGCTGCAGGCGCAGGTGGCCGACTCCACCGAGCTGGTGGAGCGGGTGGAGAACGCCCTCAAGGTCACCGACGACGTGTACCTGGCGCGCGTGTACTCGGCGGCGCTGGAGCTGTTCCGCGGGCGCACCTGGCGCGCCGGCATCGACCGCAAGCTGGCGATCCTGCGCGACACCTACGCGATGCTCAACGACGAGGCGCAGGCCGGGCGCAGCGAGGCGCTGGAGATGGCGATCGTGCTGCTGATCGTGGCCGAGATCGTGATGGCGGTGGCGCGGTGAGCGGGGGCGGCGCGCCCGGCGCCCCGGCGATGGACGCCTACGCGCGCCACGTGCTGGTGTGCACCGGCAGCTACTGCTCCCCCGACCGGCGGGGGCGCGCGGTGTACGCGCGGCTGGCCCAGCTGCTGCAGCGCGAGGGACTGCTGTTCGGCCCGGCCCGCGTGAAGCGGGGGGAGACCCCCTGCCTGGGGGTGTGCAGCGCCGGGCCCATCGTGGTGGTGTACCCCGAGGGGGTGTGGTACGCCAATGTGACCGCCGAGCTGCTGGAGCGGATCGTGGTGGAGCACCTCAAGGGGGGCCAGGTGGTGGAGGAGGCCGTGTTTCACCGGATGGGCAGCCGCTAACCCGCCTGGCCCCCGATCACCTCGCCCCTCCCCCTCCCACCCATTAACACTGCCACCTGATCCCTCGGCAGTTCACCTCACCCCTCGAACCTCACCCCCCCCGCGCGATCGCCTCCAGCGCCGCCACCCGCTCCGCCGTGGGCGGGTGCGTGCTGAACCACTTGGCCGCGCCCCGCAGGCTGAAGGCCGCCAGCGGGTTCACGATGGCCAAGGGCGCCGCGCTGGGGGACACGTGCATCGGGATGCGCCGCGCCCCCGCCTCCAGCCGCTGCAGCGCGCTGGCCAGCGCCAGCGGGCGCCCGCAGATCTCCGCCCCCACCGCGTCGGCCTTGAACTCCCGCTGGCGGCTGATCGCGAACTGGATCACCATGGCCACGATGGGGCCGATGATGAGCATCGCGATGGCCACCGCCGGGTTGCCCCCCTCCTCGTCGTCGCTGCGCCCGCCGAAGAAGAAGGCGAACTGCGCCAGGTTGCTGATGGCGCCGGCCATGGTGGCCGCCATCGTCTGCAGCAGCATGTCGCGGTTCTTGATGTGCGCCAGCTCGTGCGCGATGACCCCCTCCAGCTCGTCCTTGGAGAGCGCCCGCATGATTCCCGACGTGACGCACACCACCGAGTTGGCGGGGTTGCGCCCCGTGGCGAAGGCGTTGGGCTGGTCCTGCGGTGCGATGGCCACGATGGGCATGGGGAGCCCCGCGCGCTGCCGCAGCCGGTCCACCATCTCGTACAGCTCGGGGGCCTCCTGCGCCGTCACCACCTGCGCGCCGTAGGAGCGCAGCACCAGCGACGACGAGCCCCAGTACATGAAGAGGTTCATGGCGGCCGACATCACCAGCGCGATGGTCGCGCCGTTGGACCCGCCCACCGCGTTGCCGATGGCCACCACCAGGGCGGTCAGCCCGGCCATCAACACGAAGACCTTGACGTTGTTCATGGAATCGGAAGTTGAGCCGATGGGGGGGCCCCGGTGTCCGGGGTCGCCGCCGGCGGATCGGTCCGCCGGTCCAGCTGCTCCAGAAGGGTAGCCAGCGCGGCGGCGCTGCGCACCGCCTGCAACCGTCCGACCCCCCCGGGCGGGGCCGCAATCGCCCCCGCTTGCACCAGCGCCTCGGCCACGGCGCGCAGGTGCCGTGGCCATACATACCGCGCCAGACGGAAGAAGTTCCGACGCGCCAACGGGTTGGCCCCCAGGTACGCCGCCAGCGGCTGCCCCCCCTTGGCCGTGTTGCACCCCTGGCACGCGGTCACCAGGTTCCCCCCCGATTGGTCCCCACCCCGCATCCGCGGCTGCACATGGTCCACCGACAGCGCCTCCGGCGGGAACGCGTCGCCGCAGTACACGCACTGGTAGCCGTCGCGCGCGAACAGCTCGGCGCGGGTCACCCGCGCCCGCCGGGGCGCCGCGCTGGCGCCCTCCCGCCTGCGTCCGCTACCTTGGCGGGATGGCGCTCCCCGACAAGGCCCGTCGCATGATGCTGGAACAGGTCACCCGCCTGTTCGACCCCGACGAGGCCAGCGCCGCCGCCGAGTTTGACCGTCCCCCCCGTCTCACCCATACCGCCCTCGAGGCCCTGCGCATGTCCCGTTCCCGCGAACGCATCCTGACCAACCTCGAGGAGATGTACCGCGAGGCCTTCGACCGCGCCAAGGCCTCGGGTGATCCGGCCCAGATGGCCGCGCTGGACTTCGCCTACCGCCGCGAGCAGCTGTACTTCGAGATCCTGCTGGACGTCCGCGACGCGATGGAGAAGCGGTAGGGCTCCCCGGGCGGCGGACGGCGGGTCACCCCGCCGACGCCCCCGCCTCCTGCAGCGCCCGCTGGGTGATCCGCGCCACCAGTGCCCCCAGCCCCACCGTGGCCGCCACCCCGGTCCACAGCACCCACGGCGGCAGCGCCCCCCCGGCGGCGGGCGACGCCCCCGCCCGCCCGAAGGCGCTGTAGGACGCGATGATGGGGGTCATGGCGGCCATCGCCGTCACGAAGTCGCGCAGCCGCACCTGCGTCACCCCCAGCGCGTAGTTGGACAGGACGAAGGGCACCGCCGGCGACAGGCGCATCAGCACCATCAGCCGCAACCCGTTCGCCCCCACGGCGCGGTCGATCACCGACAGTGTCGGGTGCGCGGCCACCTTGCGCGCCACCCAACCGCGCAGCACGGTGCGCCCCAGCATGAACGCCAGCGTCCCCCCCACGGTGGCCCCCGCCAGCGCCAGGACCGTTCCCTTGGCCACGCCGAAGATGGCTCCCCCCGCCATGATCAGCAGGAACGCCGGCAGCATGAGCACCACCGCCAGCACGTAGGCCCCGACATACGCCACGGGGGCCCACATGCCCAGCGTCTCCACCCACGCGGTCACCAGGGGCAGGTAGGGGGACACCAGCCGCCCCACCCCGATCCCCAGAAAGATCGGGAGCACCATCCCGGCCAGCCGGCCCACCATCGTCAGCAGTGCGCGCATACCCGAACAATAGCGGAATCGTCCCTTGCGGGTTCCCTCGGCGCGCCGGACGTTCTTCGCATGCCTCTCACAATCCGGTCACGATGGCGCGCGCGCCCCGCGCGCCGGCTGCTCACGGCGGCCGCCCTCCTCCTGGCGCTCCCCCGCGCCGCCCACGCCACCTGGTCGGTGATTGCCGTCGACCTCGCCACCGGGCGCGTGGTCATCGCCTCCGCCACCTGCGTCAATCGCGACGCCGCCTTCCTGAGCGGCATCCAGGCGGTGGTCGTCCCCGGCAAGGGGGTGGCGGCCTGCCAGGCCGGCGTGGACGGCACGCACGCCAACCAGCTGCTCGTCTACCGCGAGCTGCAGAAGGGGACCCCCCCGGAGCGCATCCTGGAGCTGCTGTCGGCCGACCCCGCCTACCAGTCGCGGCAGTTCGGCATCCTCGACCTGCAGGGGCGCAGCGCCGGCCACTCGGGGCTCTCCAACGGCTACGTCACGCAGGACATCCAAGGGCGGGTGCCGGGGACGCAGATCTACTACAGCATCCAGGGGAACATCCTCCGAACCGGCGACGTGGTCCCCAACGCCGTGCGCGCCTTCGAGCAGACGCAGGGGGCGCTCACCGACCGGGTGATGGCCGCGCTGGAGACCGCCGACCAGTACGGCGGGGACAGCCGCTGCACTTGCCCGCCGCTCCCCGAGGGGAGCGCGCCCCCGCCCATCCCCTGCGAGGGGCGCACCAGCTACGTGGCGTACATCCTCATGAGCGACCCCGGAGACCAGAGCGGCGACAGCCACAGCAACGGCCGGTACGCCCTGTATCTCACCGTGGCGCAGCCCGAGCAGGGCGGCCCGCACGCCATCACCGCGGGGGAGAACCTCAACCCGGTGAAGACGCTCCGCCTGCGCTACGACCGGTGGCGCAAGGCGCAGCCGAGGAGCTTCCGGTGAGCGCCCGCGTTCCTGGAGCGCGCCTCGCGCTGGCCGGTGCCCTCACGCTGATGGCGCTGGCCCACGCCACCGCGCCCGCGGCCGCCGCGCAGCCGCGCCCGGCCATGCGCGTCCTCACGCTCACCTCACCGGCGTTGCCGAGCGGCGGGCTCATCCCCGATCCGCACACGCAGCGCGGCCGCGACGTGTCGCCGCCGCTGGCGTGGAGCGGCGCCCCCGACTCGGTGAAGTCGTACGTGCTGCTGGTGCACGACGTCGACGCCGCCATGGGCGACGGCACCGATGACGCGCTGCACTGGCTGGCCTGGAACATCCCCGGCACCGCCACCGGGCTCCCGGCGGGGGTGCCCGCGGGGGCGCAGCGCCCCGACGGCCTGCGGCAGATCAGCGTGTCGGGGCCGTACTACCGCGGCCCGGCCGCACCGGCCTCGGGGCCGGCGCACCACTACGTGTTCGAACTGTACGCGCTGGACGTCACCATCAACGTGGCCCCCACGGGAATGACCCCCGCTGCCACCCGCGCCGCCGTGATGGCGGCGATGGCCGGCCACGTGCGCGGCAAGGGCGTGCTGGTGGGGCGCTACCAGCGTCCTGCGCCGTAGGGCGTCGCCCTCCTGTTTCCCCTTCTCCCGTCGGAGTGCTGCATGCGGTTGCGTCGACTGGCTGCCATGGCAGCCCCGCTGGTCTCGCTGGTGATGGCCGTCGCCTGCGCGACGGACGCGCCGCCCCCGGTTACCCTCGCCATCGTCAATGCGCGCGTCTGGACCGGCGACAGCGCCCAGCCGTGGGCCGAGGCGGTGGCGGTGGCCGGCGACCGCCTCGTGGCGGTGGGGCGCAGCGACGCGGTGCGCGCGCTGGCCGGCACGGCGCGGGTCATCGACGCCGCCGGCGGGATGGTGACCCCGGGGTTCATCGACAGCCACGTGCATTTTCTGGGGGGCGGCTTCGGGCTCGCCGCCGTCCAGCTCCGTGACGCGGCCACCAAGGTGGAGTTCATCCGGCGCATCGCCGCCTTCGCGAAGACCCAGCCGAAGGGCACGTGGATCCTGCGCGGCGACTGGGATCATACCCTGTGGGGGGGCGAGCTCCCCACCCGCGCCTGGATCGACTCCGTCACCCCCGAGCATCCCGTGCTGGTGAACCGGCTGGACGGGCACATGGCGCTGGCCAACAGCGCCGCGCTGCGCGCCGCCGGCGTCACCGACGCGGTGGCCGACGTGCCGGGGGGCGCCGTGGTGCGTGACGCGCAGGGGCGCCCCACGGGCGTCCTCAAGGACAACGCCACCGCGCTGGTGGAGCACGCCATTCCGCTCCCCGCCGAGGCGCAATGGCAGCGCGCCATCGACACTGCCATGGCCCACGTGGCCGCGCGCGGGGTGACGGCGGTGCACCACGTGGGGGCCGCCGGCACGGGGAACGCGTGGGACGAGCTGGCCGCGCTCCGCCGCGCGCACGAGGCCGGCCGCCTGCGCATCCGTTTTCGCGTGGCAGTGCCGCTGGGTGATTGGCAGCGGCTGCGCGACACCATTCGGGCGCGCGGCACCGGCGACGACTGGCTGCGCATCGGCATGCTCAAGGGGTTCGTGGACGGCTCGCTGGGATCGCACACCGCCGCCATGCTGGCGGGCTTCACCGACGCCCCCGCCGACAGCGGCTTCTACGTCACGCCGCCGGAGTCGCTGGTCGCCTGGGTCAAGGGGGCCGACGCCGCGGGGCTGCAGGTGGCGGTGCATGCCATCGGCGACCGCGCCATTCGCACGCAGCTGGACATCTTCGAGCGGGTGGCGCGGGAGAACCCGGCGCGCGACCGGCGCTTCCGCATCGAGCACGCGCAGCACATCGCCCCCCCCGAGTTCCCGCGCTTTGCGCAGCTGGGGGTGATCGCCAGCATGCAGCCCTACCACGCCGCCGATGACGGCCGCTGGGCCGACCGCATCATCGGCGCGGAGCGCGCCAAGGGGACCTACGCCTTCCGGTCGCTGCGCGACGCCGGGGCGCGGCTGGCCTTCGGGAGCGACTGGTTCGTGGCGCCCCCCACGCCGCTGGAGGGGATCAAGGCCGCCGTCACGCGGCGGACGCTGGATGGCGCGCACCCCGACGGCTGGGTCCCCGCGGAGAAGATCACCGTGGAGGACGCGCTGCGTGCGTACACCGCGGGAGCGGCCTACGCCGGCTTCCAGGAGCGCGAGCTGGGGACGCTGGCGGTGGGCCGGCTGGCCGACCTGGTGCTGCTGGACCGCGACCTCACCGCCATCGCGCCCGCCACCATCGACCAGGCCGTGGTGCGGCTGACCGTGGTGGGAGGGCGGGTGGTGTACGACGCGGGGGTGACGGCGGCGGCCGCGAGGCCAACCGTCGTCACCCCCGCGGTGCCGCTTACTGCAGCGGCTTCGCTGCCCGCTCGAACCCGCCGGTGATGGCGTTGAGGAACAGCTTGAAGGTGCCGTGCGGCTGCGCACGGAAGAGGATCTCCGGACCGTAGAGGTACAGCGTCCCCTGGCCCACGCGCGCCTCGGCCATGGCCACGCCTCCCTGCAGCTTTTCCTGCCCCCACGCCCACCCCGAGCGCAGCGGCGTGGGCGTGTCAAAGGTGGCCAGCGCCCGCACCCCCTTGGCCGCCGCATCCGGGCCCAGCTTCATCACCGGGCTGTTGTCGAACATCACCGCGGGGCGCGGCGCCATCCCCGTGGCCACCGTGGCCGTGGTGTCCACCGCCACCTCAAGCAGGGAGCCGGGGATGTAGTATTGCTCCCCCGGCAGCGGGCGCCCGTTGGCCATCAGGTGGTTCTCGATGGGGAGCCCCAGCTGCGCGCCCAGCGCGATCGACGAGCCGATGGCCACCACGCGCCCCCCCGCCTCCAGGAACGCCTTCACCTGCGGGATCGTGCGGTCGGAGACGCGCCCCAGCTGGCTGCGGAACTCCGCCGGGATGAGCGTCGTATCGGGCGACCCGCCAAAGCCCATCCCCGGGCCGGCCTGCGCCGACACCATGCCGTCGGTGAACACCAGCACGTCGTAGCGCGCCCGCAGGTTCCCGGCGTCCAGCTCCTGCGGGAACACCACGCGGAAGGGCTGCTCGAACTTCTCCAGCAGGAGCCGCGTCCACCCGCTGGGCATGCTGCCGCCGTAGCGATCCACCAGCCCCACGCGCAGCGGTGTGATCCCCTGCGCCCCGCCCGGACGGCGCCCGGCTGCCGCGAACGACACCCCGAGCTCCCGCGCGGCCTGCGCCACCACGACGTCGGCCTTGCCGCCCCCCGGGATGAACCACGTGCCGGCAGGCCACGCGCTCCCCCCGTCGGTGAAGGCGGCCGGCGCCCGCGTGGCCTTCACCCCCGCCTTCGCCAGGCGGTTGGCCACCGTCACCGCGTCGTTCACTTCGGGGCGCACGTAGTACCCCGCCTTCCCCTTGGCCACCACGCCGGCCGGCATCGCCGTCACGTCAGGGATCCGCTCCAGCGGCCCCGTCACGGCCTCAAAGTGCCGGTCCACCGCCACGCCCATCTGGTACGCCAGCGTCCACCCGGCGTTGTCGTACGGCGGGATCGGCGGGCCCCCCGGATACCGGAAGTCGTTGGGGTGGTCCTGCGGCTCCATCATGTCCAGCACATGCGAGCGGAACGCCTGCGCCGACTGGATCACCCAGCTTCCCTTGGGGACGGCCTTGCCGTTGGCGGTGAAGTCCGCGGTGGCGCGGTGCACCACCACCCCCGACTTCTGCAGCGCCTGCACGAACTTGGTGGCCGTGGGGAAGTCGGGCTGCGCGCTAGAGAGGACGTAGGCGCGCGGGTCGCGGTCCTCGGGCTTGCGCAGCAGCGCCATGTACTTGGCGTCGGCCACCGCGTTCATCACGTTGGCCGCCTGCCCGCCGCCGCGCGGCCCGCCCGCCCGGTTGCTCTCGGCGGTGGTGCCGCGGTCCTTCTGGATCTGCGCCGCCATCGCCGCCACGCGCTTGGGGGAGACCGTCCAGCTGTCCTGGCTCCCCGCGGCGATGGCGTCGCGCCCCATCCGCCAGCGGTTGAACAGGAACTGCTCGCGGTAGCGCGACGCCAGGTCCAGCAGCGCCTTGTTGGCGGTCACGGAGTAGTCCACCGACTGCCGGAAGTGCCACGGCTGCGGCGTGATGGGGAGCGGCAGCCCCGCCGAGCGCACCTGCCGCTCGGGGACCAGCGCGATCCGCATCGGCGTGGGGCTGCCGATGGTCTCCGTGAGGATCCCGATCATGTTGTGGAAGTACACCGTGGTGCGCAGCCCGCCGTTCCACCAGGTGGAGTAGTTGGAACCGGCGCGGAAGGTCAGCCCCGGCTTGTTCTCCATCACGAAGCGGTGGTTGAGCGCGGCCCCCACCAGGTCCAGCCCGGTGATGATCGCCGGGTGGAACCAGTAGTTGGCCGGGTCCCGGTACGGCGGCGCCGCCATCACCGTCCCGGTGGGGCCGGTCTGGTGGTGGTTGTGCATGATCTGCGGGTGCCACTCGATGAACAGCTGCCGCGACATGTTCTCCGTCTCGCGCAGCGCGTTCATGTACGAGTCGCGGTTGTTGTCGTGCCCCGCGTACTTCTGGTACAGCCGCGGGATGTTGCCGGTGCTGCGGCGCAGCGGGTCGGCGTCCTTCATGTACCAGTCGGACACCAGCTCCATGCCGTCGGGGTTGGCGTGCGCCATCAGGATGATCACGTCGTCCAGGATGCGCCGCGTCTCGGCGTCGGTGCCGCTGGCCAGCTGCCAGTAGGTCTCGATGAGCTGCTGCGCCCCCAGCACCTCGGTGGCATGCAGCCCGCCGTCGATCCAGTACACCACCTTCCCCTCGGCGGCCAGCCGCTGCGCCTCCACGCTGTCCACCCCCTCGGCCAGCGCCAGCTTGCGCGCGATTTCCTTGTAGCGGGGCAGGTTGCGGTGGTTGGCCGGGGAGGTGACGATGGCCATCACCTGCGGCCGCCCCTCCTCCGTCAGCCCGATGGTGTCCAGGACGATGCGGTCGCTCTCCTGCGCCAGCTTGGCGAAGTAGGCCGCCAGCTTGGTGTAGTTGGGGAGCTGGTAGTCGGCGCCGATGTCGTGGCCGAAGAACTCCTTGGGGGAGGTCAGCCGTCCCTGCGCCCCCGCAACGGGGGCCAGCGCGGCCAGGCCAAGGAGGAGGGCGGGGAGGGACGCCCAGCGGGATCTGCGGAGCATGGACGAGGCAGGAGGGGGTGGGGGGGGAACCTGCCGGCGCCCTGGCCGGTATTGCCGGAAGGGCGCCGCTGCCCCAAGGTACGCATGGGGGATGTCCCCCGCTGTCACCCTCTGCCTCGTCTGCCCATGCCTCGTCTGTTTGCGCCCGTTGCCACCGCCCTGCTGGCGGTGGCCCTCCCCACCCTGGCCGCCGCGCAGGCGGGAGGGCATGCCGGTCACCAGGCCGGCCACCAGATGGACCACAATGCCATGCACCAGGGGGAGGGGCACGCAGCGAGCGGGTGGAAGGCGCTGGACGCCTACCACGCCCTCATGATGGCCACCTGGCACCCGGCCAAGGATAAGGGGGACATGGCGCCGCTCAAGGCGCAGGCCACGGCCATGGTGACGGCGGCCAAGGCGGTGGCGGCCTCCACGCCGCCGGCGGGGTGCGCCACCCCGGCGCTGGCCAAGGCGGCGGCCGCGCTCCCCGGGCAGACGCAGGCGGTGGCCGACCTGGTGGCCAAGGGGGCCGCCGACCCCGCCCTCAAGGACGCCCTCAAGGGGCTGCACGACCACTTCGAGGTGCTGGAGCAGGGGTGCCAGCCCAAGGCGGGCGCCAAGAAATAGGCGCCGCAGCGGGGGGCGGGTGATCGGCACCCGCCCCCCGCCGGACCATTACGGCGTGATGGGCGTCAGCCGCGCCTTCCGCTCGCGCAGGTGCGTCTCCAGCTCCAGTCGCGGGATCCCGTCGCGCAGCCACCGCTCCGGGGGCGTCCCCTTGAGGTAATGGTCCCAGAAATCCTGCAGCCGCAGCGTGTAGTCGCGCCGGTTCTTCAGCTGCGCCAACCCGTGGTTCTCCCCCGGGTACTCCAGCAGGATCACGTCCTTGTCCAGCTGGCGCAGCGTGTTGTAGAAGGTGATCCCCTGGTTGAAGTCCACCGCGCCGTCCTTGTCGTTGTGCAGGATGATCAGCGGCGTCGTGATGCGGTCGGCGTAGCGGTTGGGGGAATTGCGCTCGTACGCCTCCCGGTTCTCCAGGAAGTTCCCCTTGAAGCGCCCCTGCGAGCTCTGGAAGATGGCCTGGTTGCTGCCGCCGGTGTTCCAGTACACCGAGCTGTACATGCTCACCATGTCGGTGAGCGGCGCCCCCGCCACCGCCGACTTGAACAGCGACGTCTGCCCCACCAGGAACGCGGTCTGGTAGCCGCCCCACGAGTGGCCGTGCAGCCCGATGCGCGCCGAATCCACCACGCCGGTGCGGATGGCCGCCTTCACGCCGGGGATCACGCTCCACACCGCGCTCATCCCCGGGTCGTTGATGGTGTAGCGGATGTCCGGCTGGAACACCGCGTAGCCGCGCGAGGTGTGCAGCCCCGGCGTGGTGGAGCTGGTGAACGCCGGGTTGGAGAACTGGTGCAGCTGGTCGGAGAGCTTCTCGTAGATGAACACCACCGTGGGGTAGGCCGTCCCCTCGCGGTAGCCGGCCGGCAGGTACAGCGCCCCCTGTAGCGTGTCCCCCTTGTCACCCACGTAGGTGAGCAGGCGCGCGCCGGGGGACCACGCCACGCCGTTCATCCCGGGGTTGGCATTGGTGAGGCGCACCGAGTCGCCACTGGCGCCGTTGGCCCACGCCACGCGCCACCAGTCGGGGAAGCGCGCGAAGGTCTGGATGGTGCTCACCCACACGTCGCCCTTCTGGGCGCGCACCGGGGCCAGCCGCGCGTCCTTCCACCCGCTCAGCACCACCGCGCCGGGCTTCGTGGCGCGCAGCTGCACCACCGCCTCCTGCTTGGTGCGCTCGCGCATGGCCACCATGGTGACGGGCTGCGCCAGGTCGATCCCGCGCTCGCGGGGGTCGGTGACCACGCGGCGCGCGTAGCGGATCCCCTCGCGCCGCCCGTTGCCCGTGAGGTTCACCCAGCGCCCGCCGGCCAGCGCCACCTGCCACACGTCCCAGTTGTCGTTCAGCAGCACCGACGCCCCGTCCTTGGCGAACCCCACCACGCGCGTCGGGGGGCGGTCCACGTTGTGGTCGTCCTCGGTGTCCACGAAGGTCACGGGGGCGCCCTGCGTGATGTTCACCGCGGCGGTGCGCGCGAGGTCGAAGGCGTGCCAGTGCCCGTCCTCCCAGTACAGCACCGTGCGCCCGTCGGGGGACAGCTGCGCGGGGGCGGTGAGCCCGCGGCGCACGAGGGTGCGCGCGCCGGTGCGCGCGTCCACCAGGTGCCAGTCGCGCCGCTGGATCCCGTCCACCGACGCGCGCCGCTCGTAGGCGGCGTTGTCCGACGCCAGCACCCACCGGTCGCTGCCCCCCAGCGTGCCGGTGCGCAGCACGTCGTCGGTGAGCTGCACCACCCGTTGCGTGGCCGGCAGGTAGGTGGCCAGGAACGCGAACCCCTTGTCGGCCTGCTCCTGTACCAGCTGCATGCTCTGCAGGCGGCGGTCCTTGCCGTGCCACAGGATGAGCGACGGGCGGTCGTCCTCCTCCAGCTGCTCCCCCCGGGGAAGGGGCGGCACCGCCACCCGCAGGCCGATGGCCAGCGCGTCCTCCCCCTCCATCCAGCGCGGGGTGCGGTCGGGGCTCACCTCCATGCCGGTGGGAAGCGCGGCGGTCGCGCCCGCCCCCACGCGCACCAGCTGCTGGGCGGCGGTGCCCACGGCACGCACCCCCACCGCCGCCCAGGCGGTGTCGGTGCCGGCCGAGTCGGCGGTGCCGCGCAGGAACGCCAACGAGGGGAGCGAGTCGCTCCACCCCAGACGGCGGTACAGCCCCTTGCCGCCGTCCAGCACCGTCACGGCGCCGGTGGCCAGCGCGCGCAGCTGCACGCCGTTCCCCTGCGAGTCACGTCCGTCGATGACGGTGGCCAGGAAGCGCCCGGCGGCGTCGAAGGCGAAGTCGGCCACGTTCCCCATGCTCAGCACCGTCCCGGTGGCGAGCTCCATCAGCCACAGGTCGGTGCCTTCCACGCGCGGCGCGCCGCCGCCGCCCCCCGATCCCCCCATGCCGGGGGCGCCGGGGGCCGGCACGGCGCCGCCGCCGCCCGCGCCGCCGGCCGGCGCGTCGGGGCCATACGCGTGCAGCGCCACGTGGGTGGGGGCATCGCCGCTGAAGAGGATGCGCCGCACCTTCTCCACGGTGTGCCGCTTGCCGGTGGCCAGCTCCACCAGCATCGCCTTGGCCTGCACCGGGCGGCGCTCGCGGCGCAGCCGCTTCTGCTCGGCGGCGGTGGGGTATACCAGCACGGCGCCCCACGCGCCATTGGCCGACAGCTGCGCGGTGACCCCGGCGGGGACCTCCCCCACGGGGACGCGGTGCTCGGTGCCCCCGGCGGCCGTCTGGCGGAACACCGCCACGGCGTCCCCCTCGTTGGGGGCCTGCAGGTACGCGAACCAGCGCCCGTCGTGCGAGAGCGTGGCGCCGCGCACGGTCTTCCACGCCGAGATGTCGGCGGGGGTGATGGGGCGGGGGGCGGCGCCTTGGGTGCCGCTTGGTGTGGCGCCCTGGGCGGCGGCCCCTGCGGCGGGGGCGAGGAGGAGTGCCGCCGCGAGGGCGGCGAGGGCAGGGCGGGACATGGTCACGGGCATCGCTCCGGCGAAAAGGTCGCCGCGAACATACCGCGTGGGCGCGCGGGGTGCCGTGCGCGAGGCAACGTGGTGGGGCCGTGCGGGGCGGTGTCTCAGGTGCGCGCTCCGCGCACCCTCCGCGTGCCCTACGCGCGCAGCACCGACACCGGGTAGCGCGCCAGCTGCGGGTCGCGGGTGACCAGCGTGAGCCCTTCGGCGAGCGCCTGCGCGGCCAGCAGGCGCTCGAACGGATCGCGGTGGTGGTTGGGGAGCGAGGCCAGCGCCTCCACGTGGTGCAGGAGGATGGGGAGCTCGACAAAGCCGTTGTCGGCCATGACCTCGGGGATGGGGCGCTCCAAGCGAAGTTTTCCCAGCCCGACCTTGATGGTGAGCTCCCACGCCGTGGCCACGCTCACAAAGATCTCGTCGGCGTCCCGGATGGCCTGTGTCGCGTGGGCGGACATGGGCGTGTCGGTGAGCCACCAGAGATACACGTGCGAGTCCAGCAGCAGGCGGGTCACCACTGGTAGAACAGGTCGATGATGTCGTCCGGGAGTGGGTCGTCCCAGTCGTCGGCCATCCAGATCTGCCCCTTCCCCTTCCCCGGCTCGCGCACGGGCTTTTCGCGCACCAGCGGCACCAGCCGCGCCATCGGCTTGCCGGACTTGGTGATGACGATCTCCTCCCCCTGCGCCGCGCGGTCCACCAGCGCGGAGAGCTGCGTCTTGGCCTCGTACAGCCCCACGGATTCGCGGACGACGCGGGTGGGGCGTACGGAGGGTGTAGGCGGCTTCGGGGGCGATGGGGGGACGGGCGGTGTCATGGGCGAAAGGTACGATGCCTGACCAAGTTGGTCAAACCAACTTGGTCAGGCTTTGAGAGCGCCAATACCGCAAGAGTTCCTCTTGACTTCCAGCTGTACTAGTACGACTAGTACACTATGCTCCCCTTCCCTGTGGATCTCCGCCCCGGAGAGTCCCCCTACCGGCAGGTCACCTACGCCGCCACCAAGGCCATCGTGGCGGGCACCCTGCCGTCGGGGGCCCCCTTCCCCTCGGTGCGGGAGCTCTCCACGGCGCTGCGCATCAACCCCAACACGGCGCACAAGGTGGTCACCGAGCTGGTCCGCGCCGGGCTGCTGGAGGTGCTGCCGGGGGTGGGCACCGTGGTCGCGCGTGGGCGCGCCGCCTCCGACCACGAACGGCAGGCGCTGCTGGCCCGCCCCCTGGAGCAGCTGGTGGTGGAGGCGCGCCGCCTCGGGCTCCCGCTGGACGCCGTGCAGGACGCGCTGGCCGCGCAGTGGCGCGCCATCGCCCCCGACCGCGCCCCGTCCGATTCCGCCACACCCGATCACGCACCCGATCACGCACCCGAGGCCACCCCGTGACATCCCCTACCGCTCCCGCTCTGGAGGTCCGCGGGCTCACGGTGCGCTTCTGGCGCACCCGTGTGCTGGACCAGCTCTCGCTGACCGTCCCCAACGGCGCCCTCTACGCGCTGCTGGGCCCCAACGGTACCGGCAAGACCACCCTGCTGCGCACGCTGGCCGGCATCTCCCCGGTGGCGCAGGGGGTGGTGTCGCTGCTGGGGCACGACCGCGTGCGGCTGCCGTTGGCCGTGCAGCAGCGCGTGGGCTACGTGGCCGAGGGGCAGCAGCTCCCGGAAGACCTCACGGTGCGGCACCTGGAGCGGTACCTCGCGCCGCTGTATCCGGCGTGGGACGCGGCGCGCTCGGCGCAGCTGCTGGAGCGCTTCGGCGTGCCGCTCACGCGGCGCCTGGGCGCGCTGTCGCGCGGGCAGCGGATGCTGGTGGCGCTGTGGGCCGCGCTGGCCGCGCGCCCCGCGCTGCTGCTGATGGACGAGCCCTTCACCGGCATTGACGTGGCGGTGAAGGACCGGCTGGTGGAGGGGCTGCTGGAGGTGATGGCCGACGGCGGCGTGTCCGTGCTGCTGTGCACGCACGACCTGGCCGAGGTGGAGATGCTGGCCGACTGGATGGGGATCCTGCGCGACGGGCGCGTGGTGCATAGCGCGCCGCTGGAGCAGCTGCGCGCGCAGGTGGCGCAAGAGACGGGGCAGGTGGCGGTGACGCTCAAGGCGCTGTACCTGGCGCTGGCCGCGGCACCGGCGGCGGCCGGACAGTCGGAGGCCGCATGAGTGGCCTGGCGATGCTCTGGCACCAGCTGCGCTACGATGCGCGCCGGGCGCGCTCACTGGTGCTGGCCACCTGGGCGCTGATGGCGCTGTCGGCGTGGAACGCCTGGCCAACGACCATGCAGCCGATCTGGCCGGCGGTCGTGGGGAACGTGTATGCGGCGGCGCTGGTGATGGTGACGGCGCTGATCGTGCTGGCGGCTGCACCGGCGCGCCCCGACGCGTTCCATGGCGGCAAGCCGGTGCCCCCGGGGGTGCGCGTGGGGAGCACGCTGCTGCTGGCGTTTGGCGGGCTGTTGGGGGCCGCCGCCGTGCTCACGGTCGTGCAGCTGGCCGCGTATGACGTGCCGCTGCGCGACGTCCCCGTGCAGCTGGCTGAACCGGTGGGGATCATGGCGGCGTGGATGCTGGCGGGGGTGGCGCTGGCCAGCCACGCCCGCGCCATCGCGACGGTGATGGGGCAGGGGGTGGCGCTGGTGGTGGGGCTCCTGCTGGTGAACCTCGCCCTGCCCGCGTGGGCGGAGGTGCTGGCGCTGCCGCGCGGGTGGTGGCTGCTGCTGCAGGCGCTGCTGGCGGCCCTCCTGCTGCTCACCACGTGGCGCGGCTACCAGCGGCGGTGGGCGCCCGGCGTGGGCACGGGAGTGGCGGGGATGGCGGCGCTGGCGCTGTTCTACGTGGCCACGCACGGACCGGCCACGGTGGACTCGTGGCGCACCCTCCCCACGGTGCCCGGGGTGGGGCTCGTCATCGACGCGGTGCAGGTGGACCTGGCACAGCGGGTCGCCATCAGCGCTTTCAGCGAAGACGCACCCAAGGAGGACGACGAGGTGCGGGCGCCGCTGGTCCTGCAGCTGCGGGTGACCGGGGCGCCCGCGGGGGCGCAGCTGTGGTCGGACAGCCTGCAGCTGTCCCTCACGTGGGCTGACGGCCGCACCACCGTGATGTCCCTTACCGACGAACACGAGCTGTACCGCAGCGCGGTGGAAGCCGCCGAGGGGCGCGCGTGGCGCGGCACGCCACCGCGCGTGCGGCTGGCGGTGCGCGTGCCGGTGATGCTCCCCGACTCGGTGCTCGAGCGGTTGGCCGCCGCAGGCCCGGGGGCGCGGCTGATGCGCATGGCGCTGTCGGGGCGCGTGAAGGTGCTGCGCCAGCGCCCCTTGGTCACCATGCCCTACAGCGGCGCGGCGACCTGGCGCGCCCCGGGGCTGCGGCTGGTCACCACCATGGCGCGCGACTCCCTGGGGCCACGCCTCGACCTCGCCAGCCGCGAGCTCCCCGACTGGCGCGAGCGGGAGGGGTTGGGACGGGGCTTTGACGGACAGGTGAACAGCTATGCGCTCAACGCCGCCGGCACCGAGGCGGTGCGGCTGCGGCAGGACATGGCGGCCGTGGGCAGCGGTCTCGGCATCCTTCCCGGCGCGGAGGGACAGCTGCGGCACTTCTGGCTTCGTCCGGACCGTGCGAGCCAACTGCCCGCCGACGACCCCTGGTTTGCCGGCGCCCAGCTGCTGCTGCTGGGGAAGGAGCGGATGGGGACGGCCATGGTCTCGGCGACCTTTGCCGTCCCGCCGGAGTAACGGCCAGCCAACCCTTCCGCCCCGCCCGCTGTCCAAGTGGCAGCACGGTCCCCGTGCCGCGCGGCACACGCCGCGCCTCCCGCCCTCCTCCCCCCGCCATGTCCCGCCTCCTGCCGTGTGCCGCCGCCCTCCTGCTGGCCGGCGCGCCGGCCGCGCACGCCCAATCCGCGGCGGCTCCGGCGCCCCCGCCCGCGGCCGTCGACACCACGCAGGCGGGCGCCGTGAAGGTGTTCGTGGACTGCCAGAGCAGCCGCTGCGACCTCGACTTCTTCCGCGACCAGATGCGGTGGGTGAACTTCGTCCGCGACCGGCTCTTCTCCGACGTGCTGCTGTTGGTCACCTCGCTGCGCACCGGCGGCGGCGGCACCGAGTACACCATCGCCGCGCTGGGGCAGGGGGCGCGGCGCGGCCGCGCCGACACCGCCGTGGTGGTGGCCGCCCCCAACGACGCCGACGACGTGGTGCGCCGCGCCCTCGCGCGCACCTTCTCCCTGCTGCTGGCCCCCTACGCCGCGCGCTCCCCGCTGGCCGCACGCCTCGACCTCACCTACCGCGCCCCCAGCGGCGCCCCGGCCACCCCCCAGCAGGTCCGCGATCCCTGGAACTTCTGGGTCTACCGCCTCTCCGCCAACGGCTTCGGCGACGGCGAGCGCCAGCAGCAGTTCCTCAACGGCAACGTGAGCGTGAACGCCAGCCGCACCACCGCCGCCTGGAAGCTGTCGCTGGGGAGCAACCTGGGGTACAGCCAGAGCCGCTTCCGCCTCAGCGGCGGCGGCTCCTTCACCAACCTGCTGCGCAACTACGGCGGCAACGCGCTGGTGGCCCGCAGCATCGGCGACCATTTCGCCGTGGGCGCCACCGTCAACGGCAGCTACTCCGACTTCAGCAACTACCGCCTCAACCTCTCGGTCATGCCCGGGGTGGAGTGGAACTTCTTCCCCTACCGCGAGTTCACGCGCCGCCAGCTCACGGCGCTGTACACCGCGGGGGTGGGCACGTACCGCTACAAGGCCACCACCATCTACGGCCGCATCGCCGAGACGCGCCCCCGCCACACCCTCAACGTGGCGTGGAACGCCCGGCAGCCATGGGGTTCGGTGAACTGGTCGGTGTTCGGCTCGCAGTACCTGCACGACCTGCGCTACTACAACTACGGCACCGGGGTGTTCCTGGACCTGCGCATCGCCAAGGGGCTGTCCATCAACCTGGGGGGCAACTACTCCCGCGTGAACGACCAGCTGTACCTGCCGCGCGGCACCCTCACCGACAACCAAGTCATCGCCCGCCAGCAGGCGCTGGCCACCAACTACCGCTACTTCGGGCAGGTGGGCTTCAGCTACACCTTCGGCTCCATCTTCAACACCGTCGTGAACCCGCGCTTCGGCGGCGCCCGTGGCGGTGGGATGATCATGATGTTCTGACCCGCCCCCGGCGGCGATTCGGCGGGGCGCAACGGCACGGGGGGCGCGACGATCATCGCCGCGCCCCCCGGTCACCCCCCGCGCCTCACCGGCGGCGCGGCGCGCACCCCCTCAGTACGCCATCAGCTCCAGGTACGCTTGCCGGAACGTCTCCACCTGCGGCAGCGTGGCGTCCTCCAGGCTGGGGGCGTACCCCACGAACGCGTCCGCGCTGGCCACCCGCCGCACCGGCGCGTCCAGCCACGCAAAGCACTCGTCGGCAATGCGCGCCGCGATCTCCGCGCCGTAGCCGAAGCTGAGGCTGTCCTCCGTGGCCACGATCGCCCGCCCCGTGCGCCGCACGCTGGCCATCACCAGCTCCTGGTCCCACGGGCTCAGCGTGCGCAGGTCGATCACCTCCACGCTGGGGCCCCCCTCCTCCGCCACCTGGTTGGCCGCCGCCACCGCCCGCTGCACCGTGGCGCCGTACGTCACCAGCGTGAGGTCCGTCCCCGCGCGCACCACCTTCCCCTTGCCGAAGGGGATCATGAACTCCGGCCCCGGATACGTCCCCTTGTTGTACGTCTGCCGGTACAGGTGCTTGTGCTCCAGGAACAGCACCGGGTCGTCGCACCGGATCGCCGTGCGCAGCAGCCCGTTGGCGTCCAGCGCGGTGGACGGGCACACCACCCGCAGCCCGGGGATGTGCGTGAACAGCGCCGCCCCCGTCTGCGAATGGTACGGGCCGCCGCGGATGTAGCCGCCGTACGTGGTGCGCACCACCACCGGCGCGCTGAAGGCGTTCCCCGAGCGCCACCGCATGGTGGCCAGCTCGTCGCGCAGCTGCATGTACGCCGGCCAGATGTAGTCGAAGAACTGGACCTCCACCACCGGCTTGAAGCCGCGCTGCGCCAGCCCGATGGCGCGCCCCACGATGTTGGCCTCGGCCAGCGGCGAGTTGTACACCCGCGCGCCCCCGAACCGCCCCTGCAGCCCGTGCGTGACCTTGAACACCCCCCCCTTCCCCTTCACCTGCCCCAGGTACGCCTCGCGCGACACGTCGGCCACGTCCTGCCCGAACACCAGCATCCGCGGGTCGCGCGCCATCTCGTCGCGCAGGCAGGCGTTCAGCAGGTCCACCATGGTGGTGGGCTGCCCCTCGGGCTGCGGGTGGTCCTCGGTGTCAAACGCCGCCGCCGTGGGATCCACGGTGGGGGAGTACACGCCGTACAGCACGTCGGCCGCCGCCGGCTGCGGCTCCGCCAGCGCCGCATCGGTGGCCGCCAGGATCTCGGCATCCACCTCGGCGCGCAGCGCCTCCAGCGCCTCCGGTGTGGCCACGCCGTGCGCCACCAGCCACTGCGGGAAGGTCACCAGCGGGTCGCGCGCCGCGTCGGCCTCCCGCTCCGCCGCGGGCCGGTAGAACACCTCGTCGTCCGACAGCGAGTGCGAGTAGGGGCGGATCACCTTGGCGTGCACCAGCGCCGGTCCCTTCCGCGCGCGCGCGTACGCCACCGCCCGCTCCAGCGCCGCCAGCGAGGCGAACAGGTCGCACCCGTCCACCTGCTCCACATGCAGCCCCGGGAACCCCGTCACCAGCTGCGAGATGGAGCCCCCCGCCGTGTTCACCTCCACCGGCACGGAGATGGCGTAGCCGTTGTCCTCGACAATGTAGACCAGCGGGAGCCTGAGGTTGCACGCCGTGTTCAGCGACTCCCAGAACTCCCCCTCCGACGTCGTGCCGTCGCCGGTGGTCACCAGCGTCACGTCATCACCGGGAAAGCCGTCGGTGAGCCCCAGCTGCGCCGCGCGCAGCGTCGCCTCGGCGCACCCCACCGCCTGCAGGAACTGCGTCCCCGTGGGCGACGACGTGCTCGCCACGTTGGCGCGCGTGAGCCCCCAGTGGCTGGGCATCTGCCGCCCCTTCGAGTTGGGGTCGGCGTCAGCGCCCACCGCGCTGAACAGCATCTCCTGCGGGGTCATCCCCAGCTGCAGCGCCAGCGCCCGGTCGCGGTAGTACAGGTAGAACCAGTCGTACCCGGGGCGCAGGACGAACCCGGCGGCGGTCATCACCGCCTCGTGCCCCGCCCCCGAGATCTGGAAGAAGATCTTGTTCTGGCGCTTGAGCTGGATCTCCCGGTCGTCCAGGCGCCGCGACGTGTACATCACGCGGTACGCGTGCAGCAGCTGGGCGGGGGAGAGCGGCGCCGCGGGGGCCGCGGCGTCGTCGGCTCCCTTGCGGGAGCGGGTGGGGCGGGTGGAGATGGCCATCGGGCAACTCGGGAAGAAGCGGGAAAAGGACAGCGCGCGAAACATAGCGACCGGACCGCCGCCCCGGCGCATCCTTGCCACCCGCGCCCGGGGGGCGCAGGTTGGACAGGAGCGGTCCTCTCCCCTCCAGGCCCCGGTCCCATGCATGCTCCCACCGCCCCCATGAAGCCTTCCACCGGCCACTGCATCTTCTGCGACCTCATGCGCGGGGCGGCGGAGGTGTCCATCTGCCACGAGGATGCCATGGCCATCGCCTTCATGGACATCCAGCCGGTCAACCCCGGCCACGTGCTGGTCGTCCCTCGCGAGCACTACGAAACGCTGCAGGACATCCCCTCGGCCGTCGGCATGCACCTGTACCAGGTGGCGGTGCGGCTCATCCCCATCGTGCAGAAGGCCGCCGGCGCCACCGACATGAACATCGTGGTCAACTCGGGGCAGGCGGCAGGGCAGAACGTGATGCACTACCACATCCACCTGATCCCCCGGCGTGACGGGGATGGCTTTGACGTCCCGCTCCCCTTCCCGGGCTCCACCATGCCCAACCGCCAGCAGCTGGACGCCATGGCGGCCCGCATCGGGAGCATGCTGCGCGACCCACTCACCGCCGACGGCCGCCCGGCATGACCCAGGGGACGGGGGCCGGCGGCGGGGCGCCCCGCCCCCGGGGGGGGGGGGGG
>JBEIJM010000004.1:0-50928 GCA_040380205.1 Gemmatimonadaceae bacterium | reverse complement strand
TGGCGCGCTCGAACAGCGCCTGCGCGTCAGCCGGCAGTGCGGCCCCCGCGTCCAGCAGGTGCGGATCCCCGAGGCGCGCTTCCAGGTCGGTGATGGTGTAGGGCATGGGCGTGGGGAGTGAAGGATGGAAACGGTCAGCCGTCGAGCGCGCCGGCGCCCTGCAGCACCTGCCGCACGGCGTGGCGATGCGCGTCGGCCAGCGGGACGAGCGGAAGGCGAAGGACATCGGCCATGCGCCCCAGCAGCGCGAGCATGGCCTTCACCGGGATGGGGTTGGACTCAAGGAACGCCGCCTCGACGACCGGCGCCAGCCGCGCATCGAGCGCCCGCGCCGCGGGGAGGTCGCCCCGCGCCATGGCCTCGCACAGCGCCGCCACCAGCGCCGGCACCGCGTTGGACACCACGGACACCACGCCGTCGCCCCCCAGCGCCATCACCGGCAGCGTGAGCCCGTCGTCGCCGGAGAGGACGGCGAAGCCCGCGGGGCGGCCACGCAGCAGCTCGGCGATCTGGGCCAGGTTCCCCGACGCCTCCTTGATGGCCACGAAACGGGGATCTTCCGCCAGCGTGAGCGCCGTGCGCACCTCCAGGTTGACCGCCGTCCGCCCAGGCACGTTGTACACGACGATGGGGAGCGGGCAGGCGTCGGCGATGGCGCGGAAGTGCGCCAGCAGCGCCCGCTGCGGCGGCTTGTTGTACATGGGCGTCACGTGCAGCAGGTGCGTGGCGCCCGCGGCCCGCATCTCCAGCGACAGGGCGATGGCGCGGCGCGTATCGTTGCTGCCAGCCCCCGCCACCACGGGGACACGCCCGTTCACCTGCTCCACCGTGACCTCCACCACCCGCCGGTGCTCGTTCGACGCCAGCGTGGCCGCCTCACCCGTGGAACCGCACGGGACCACGTACTGCACCCCCTGCCCCACCTGCCACTCCACAAAGGCTCGCAACGCGGCCTCGTCCACCCGGCCGTCCGAGGTGAACGGCGTGGCCAGGGCGGTGCCGCACCCCGCCAACCGGTGCGGTGCGCGCGGCGTCATGCCATCTCCGGGGTGAGGGCGGGAAGGACATCCCGCATGGTGTACAGCCTCGGCGCGCGCCCCGCGGCCAGCCACCGCGCCGCCGCGAGCGCCCCGTCGGCAAAGACCCGCCGGTCGCGGGCCTCGTGCTCCAGCCGCAGCTGCTCGAAGGGGGCGTCAAACAGCAGCGTGTGCGTCCCGGGGACGCTCCCCACCCGCACGCTGGTGACAGGCACCGCCTGTCCCAGCGCCGGCTCCACCCGATCCCGGATGGCCAGCGCCGTGCCCGACGGGGCGTCCCGCTTGGCGGCGTGGTGCGTCTCCACCAGCACCGGGGCGAACCCCTCCATCCCCCGCAACGCGCGCCCGGCCGCCTCGGCGATGGCGAGGAACAGCTGCACGCCGACCGAAAAGTTGGGGGACCACAACGCCGGGCAGCCGTGCGCGGCCACCGCCGCCTCCAGCGCGCCGCGCTCGCCCTCCCAGCCGGTGGTCCCCACCACCACCGGGCACCCCAGCGCCAGGCAGGCGCGCGCGTTGGCCACTGCGGCCCCGGGCTGGGTGAACTCAATGGCGACCTGGGCGCCGTTGAGGAGCGCCGGCGTGAGGCCGCCGGCCAGCTCCGCCGCGCCCAGCCGCGCCACCACCCGCACCCCGCGATCGGCGGCCAGCGCCTCCAGCGCCCGCCCCATGCGCCCCATCCCGATGAGCGCCACGGCCACTGGCGCCGCGCCGCTCACGCCGCCGCCCCGAAGAAGGTGCGGTGCATGCGCTCCATCACCGGCACCACGTGCGCGTCATCCACCACCACCGTGAAATTGATCCCCGTGGCGGACAGCGAGGCCATATGCAGCGGGACGCCGCCAATGGCGGCCACCAGCCGCGCGATCGCCTGGCTGTCGTCCGCCATGACGGCGCCGACCGCCGCGATCACCCCGCGGTCCCGCTCCACCGCCACCTCCCCCCGCGCCTCCAACTCCGCCACGATGGCGTCCAGGTGCGTCACGTCGTCCACCGTCACCGAGATGGACACTTCCGAGGTGGTGACCACGTCCACCGACGTACGGTGCCGCTCGAACGCCTCGAACACCCGGCGCAGGAAGCCGTGCGCCAGCAGCATGCGCGCGCTGCGGAGGCGAACCACCGTGGCCCGCCGCTTGGACGCGATGGCGCGCACCGCGTGGCGGGGCGCGTCGAAGGTGATCTCGGTCCCGGTTCCCTCGGGGCGCCGCGAGTTCAGCACGTACACCGGGATGCCCCGCTCCACCGCCGGCGCGATGGTGCTGGGGTGCAACACCTTGGCGCCGAAGACCGCCGGCTCGGCCGCCTCGTCGAACCGGATGCGCTCGATCAGGCGCGCCTCCGGGATGATCCGGGGATCGGCGGTGAGCATGCCGTCCACGTCGGTCCAGATCTCGATGGCCTCCGCCCCCACCGCCGCCCCCACTAGCGAGGCGGAGTAGTCCGAGCCGCCGCGCCCCAGCGTGGTGGTGACACGCGCCGCCGTGGCGCCCACGAACCCGCCGAGGACCGGGATGCTCCCCGCGGCCACGCAGGGGAGCAGCCGCGCGGCCGCCGCCTCGGCAATGGCCGCCGGCTGGGGCTCGGCCCGCGTGAACTGGTCGTCGGTGCGCATCACGTCGCGCGCGTCCACGTGCACGGCCGGCAGCCCCAGGTGCCGCAGCGCCGCCGCCACCAGCTGCGACGAGAGCAGCTCGCCCAGCGCGGCCACGGCATCCAGCGAGCGCGGCGTCAGGTGCCCCAGCGTGCGGAAGGCCTCGGCCAGGTGCGCGAGCTCGTCGAACCCGGCCCCGATCTCGGCCGCCAGGTCGGCCGCCTCCGCGGACCCCGCCAGCAGCCGCCCCGCCTCCCGCAGGTGTCGCGCACGCAGACGCTCCGTGATCTCGAGCGCCTCCAGCAGCTCGCCGGCCGCCGCGCGGTGCGCCACCTCCAGCAACTGGTTCGTGGCGCCCCCCAGTGCCGACACGACCACGATCGGGCGCCGGGCGATCCGCCCGCGCACGATCTCCCCGACCCGCGTGATCGCCTCCGCATCCTGCACGGAGGTCCCGCCGAACTTGCAGACGATCACGCGGCGGGCCCCACGCCGGCCAGACCGCCCGCGAGCCCGCCAGCCACCAGCAGCTCGGCGTTCAGAATGGAGCCGCCCGCCGCCCCGCGCACGGTGTTGTGCCCCATGGCCACCAGCCGGAGGTCAAACAGCGGATCGGGACGCACCCGCCCCACGGTGACCGCCATGCCGCGTCCGGCCATCGCATCGCGGCGCGGCTGCGGGCGATCGGGATCGTCCCGCACCACCAGCGGCGGCTGCGGGGCGCTGGGCAGCGCCTGTACCGCCGCCCAGCCGCGCCACCCGTGCAGCACTTCCAGCGCCTCCGCCACCGTGGGGCGTCGCTCAAACCCCACCGACAGGCAGGCCGTGTGCCCGTGCTCCACCGGCACCCGGTTGGCGTGGGCGCTGGTGACAATGGGGGCGGGCACGATGACGCCCCCGTTGAGCGTCCCCAGCAGCTTGGGCAGCTCCGTCTCGATCTTCGGTTCCTCGTCGCCGATGTAGGGGATCACGTTGCCGAGGATGTCGAGCGACGGGACGCCGGGATACCCCGCCCCGGACACCGCCTGCAGGGTGGCCACCACCACCTGCCGCACCCCGAACGCCGCGTGCAGCGGCGCCAGCGCCATGGCCACCACGGTGACCGCGCAGTTGGCGTTGGTCACGATCCCTCCGCTCCAGCCACGCAGCTGCCGCTGGCGCGCCAAGAGGGCCAGATGGTCGCCGTTCACCTCCGGGATCACCAGCGGGACATCGGGGGCCATGCGGAAGTTCTTCGCGTTGCTGAGCACCAGCCGCCCCGCGCGGGCAAAGGCGGTCTCCACCTCCCCCGCCACGCTGCTGTCCAGCGCCGAGAACACCAACGGGGCCGACACCGCGGCCGGGTCGCAGGGGCGCACCACCTGCCGAGCCACCGTGTCGGGGAGGGTCCCCTCCAGCCAGCGCACCACGTCGCCGTACTGGCGCCCCGCGCTGCGCTCGGACGCCGCCACTTCGGCCACCTCGAACCACGGGTGGTCCGCCAGGCAGCGGAGGAAGGTCTGGCCAACCGCACCCGTGGCGCCCAGGACGGCCACGGGGATGCGCGATGCGGGAACGTTCATGAGCGGGCCAACTGGGTGGAGGAAGCGCACGACCGCGAGCTCACCACAGTACAATGCCGAACGCGCAGGCGGGTTCCCCATCGTGACCGCCCGGCCGCACCCCGTGCTGCGCGGTGCGTGCTAGTTTCCCCGCATCCCGCCGGGCCCAAGGCCCTCGCCCGCCGCCCGCCTCCTCCACAGTCCCCGCCCCGCCCATGCCCCCTGCCCAGGACACCCGGGACGCCGGCCTGCTTCGCGCCGTTGGTCCCCTGGGATTGGCCGCCGCCATCGCCAACGTCACCATCGGCGGCGGCATCTTTCGCCTCCCCTCGGTGGTGGCCGAGAGCCTGGGGGCCGCGGCCCCGGTGGCCTTCATCATCTGCGCCGTGGTGATGGGGATGATCGGGATGTGCATCGCCGAGGCGGGGAGCCGCGTGTCTGCCACCGGCGGGCCGTACGCGTATGTGGAGACCGCCTTCGGCCCGTTTGCGGGCTACATGGTGGGGGTGATGACGTGGATGATCGGCGTCACCGCCGTGGCCGCGGTGGCCAACGTGTTCATTGACAGCCTGGGGGCCATCGCCCCGCCGTTTGCCTCGCCCGGCGGCCGAGCCGCCGGGTTGGTGCTGGTGTTCGGGACCCTCGCGCTGGTGAACGTGGTGGGCGTGCAGTACGGCAGCCAGCTGAATGCCATCACCATCGTGCTCAAGCTCGTGCCGCTGCTGCTGCTGGTGGCGTTGGGGGTGGGCGCCATCCAGGCTGACAACCTGGTGGTGCGCGAGGCGCCTTCGCTCCCCACCGTGACGCGCACGGCCATCGTGCTGCTGTTCGCCTTCACGGGGGTGGAGAGTGCGATGGTCCCGGGCGGCGAGGTGCGCGACCCGGCGCGCACGGTGCCGCGGGCCATCCTGATCGGGATGACCGGGATCACGGTGCTGTACCTGGCGGTGCAGCTGGTGGCGCAGGGGGTGCTGGGGAGTGCACTGGCGGGGTCCGCCACGCCGTTGGCCGACGCGGCCGGGGCGGCGATTGGCCCGTGGGGTCGGCAGCTGCTGCTCACCGGCGTGGTCATCTCCACCTTCGGCTACCTCAGCGGCATGTCGCTAGCCTCGCCCCGGTCGCTGTACGCGTTCGGGCGGGACGGCTACCTGCCACGTGCCGTCGCGGCAATCCATCCGCGATTCCGCACCCCCTGGGTGGCGGTGCTGGTGCAGCTGACGCTCGTGTGCACGCTGGCCATCAGCAGCAGCTTCGGGGCGCTGGCGGTGATCTCCAATGTGGCGGCGCTGTTGGTGTACCTGGGGTGCGCGGCCGGTGCGTGGCAGCTGCGCCGACTGGGGGTACAGGAGGCGGGCACCACCCCGTTCCGCATGCCCGGCGGCCGCGTGATCCCGTGGCTGGCAGCCGCCGCCATCGTGGGGCTGCTCACGTCGATCACGGCGGCCGAGTGGCTGGTGCTGGCGCAGGTGGCGGGAGTGGCCACGGTGATCTTCTGGGTGGCGCGGCGCCGGCGGGGCCAGCCACTGGCCTAACGTGTTGCCGGGTCGCGCGCCTCTCGCGCGCGACCCGATGTGCCCGGGGCGGGACTCGAACCCGCACGCCCTTGCGGACTGGGGTTTTTAAGACCCCTGCGTCTACCCTTTCGCCACCCGGGCCCCAACGACAAACGGGAGCGCCGCGGCGCTCCCGTCTACCGGACTGCACGGCGTCACGCCGCGTCGCACTGCACAGAGCGGGAAACGGGACTCGAACCCGCGACCCCAACCTTGGCAAGGTTGTGCTCTACCAACTGAGCTATTCCCGCGCACACCGGGGCGCCAGCCGAGCGGCACCCCGCAGGAATGCTACCGCGAAGGCGCAGGGGCGACAAGCGGGGGGCACGCGCTCCCGCCGGCCCCTGTCAGCCCCGCTCCCCCTGCGCCTGGGAGGCGTACCAAACCGTGGACGCCAGCAATCCCGCCAGCGCCGCGTCCCCCCCGTTGGCCACCGCCCGCCCATCGGCATCGACCAGCTCCGCCGCCAGGCCGTTGTCCAAGGGGGCACGCCGCAACCAGGTGAGCACCTCCCGGGCATCAGGGCCCACCAGCCGGGCCAGCTGGGCGTGCAGCCGCCCTTCGCCCGCTCCCACGTGGCGCACGGTGCGGTGATACAGCGTGTCATCCCGATCGAGCGCCTCGTACATGGGGAGCCACACGGCCGATCCCACCGGGTCATCGTCCAACGCCGCCTGCCCGGTCAGGTCCACCGACGTGGCCAGCCGGGCCTTTTCCCCCCGATCCACGGCGAAGTGGCGCCGGATCGCCGCCCGCACCCCGGCGGGATCCTGCACCTCCGCCGCCGCCTCTTCGTCCAGCGTCCGCCGGAACACCTCCAGCGCCTGTGCCACGACGGCGTTGCCGTGCAGGGTGAAGGGATACGTCGCAGGGGCCCCGGACAGCGTGACCTCGGTCGCGTACAGCGGCACGCGCTCATCCTTGCGGGCCGCGATGTCCTCGGCGGCCAGGTACAGCGTGTCCGCCACCACGGGATCCTCCACCACCTGGTCGTCCTCGGTGTCCCGGATGTAGCGGTCGGTGGCGATGGCGTACGCCGCCGCCCCCTCCAGGCTGAAGCCGGGCTGGAACAGGGTGCCGTCGAGGTAGTGGATCCCCTGCCCCGGCGCATAGCCGTGCAGTTCGCACGCGCGCACCAGCAGCTCCCGCGCCAACCCCGCATCGGCCAGCTGGACGGCGGGGAGCGTCCACATGAGCGCCTCCCAGTCGCGGGCAGTGCACCCCATGGCGTGCCACGGTGCCCGCGAGCGCACGAGGTAGTAGTGCGCGTCATCAAGCCCGCGTCCCACGGCGTAGAAGTACGCGAAGAGCAGGTTGCGGTTGAGCAGCCGATCGAGCCCGTCGTTGCCCGTGGCCTGCTCCAGTGACGTCAGCGCTTCGCGCGTGGCCGACAACAGGGCGCGCCACCCGCGGCGGCGCAGCACCGCCACGGTGGCCTCGGCGCCATCCCGCTCGGGGCCCACGGCAAAGTAGAAGGCGCACTGCGCCGCCCCCCCGGCCGGCGCCGTGATCGTGCGCCGAATGGCAAACGGACAGGGCTCGGTGGACGGTTCGTCCGGCGCCTCCAGCTCCGCCGGGCCGTCGCTGCCGATGGCGATGGCCGCCAACCCGGGGAGCGCCGTCCCCTCCAGCACCAGCACGCCGTCGTCCCCGGCCCGCACCACGTGCGGATCGGCAAAGGGGCGCGGGGTGCGCACCCGCTGCTGCCGCAGCCCGAGCGTCCCCTCCAGCGCCACCTCCACGGTGACCGCCTGCGCGCCGCGGTTCTCCACTGCCAGCATGTACACGGCGCCGGCCATGTCGGCGTCGCGGCCGTAGGGAGCGAAGACGGTGCCGCGCACCACCAGCGAGCCCAGCGTGCAGGTAAAGGTGGGGAGCCACCCCACCGCGCGCTCCCACGCGATCCCCTCGGCGGCCAACTGCCGCACCTCCCCGTCCACGCGGATGACCGGCACCGCCAACGGGGGCCCCGCGCGGGTGGCGAAGTCGGGGCCACCGGCAAACTCGATGGCGGCCCGGGCCCCCCGGTGCAGCACCCCCGAGCGCATGGATGGCCCCATCCGCCGGATTGATGCAGGGGATGGACAGCCAGTGGTTACCGGTGATCTGCCAGGGGATGGACGGAATCTGCACGACGCGGGGAGCTGGGACCGACGAGGAGGGAGGGTGCGTTGACGCCCCCGGGATACCGGGCTAATCTAGCCGGTTGCCCATGTCCGAGTCTCCCCTATCCTCTCGTGGGCGTCCGCGCCCTGGTCGTCGCCCCGTCTCGGGCGCGACACGCCGACCATGGGCGGATCGCCGAGGGGCGCTGGTGGCCCTGCTCCTGGGTTCGCTAGCCGGCCCGGTGGCCGGGGCGCAGGCGGTGGCGGGCAGTGGGGACGACGCCATTCCGCTCCCACGCGGCACCACGCGCATCTCGGTGGGCGGTCTGTGGAACGACCACGCCGACCGCTACGTCGCGCGGGACGGGCGCGGCCCCTTGCGCCGTGAGCCGCTGTTGGCGGCGCTGGCCACCGATCGGGCGGGGAGCGGGCTGTTCCCGCAGCTGCTGGCGGCAGAGGGCGCGTTGCGGTCCCTCACCGGCAACAACGCCGTGCAGCTGTCGCTGGGGCCCTTGCAGGCGCTGGGCGACGTGCGGCAGAGCATCGCCCCCATCGTGGTGGAGCGCGGCCTCACGCAACGGCTGGGCATCCGCGTCGTGGTGCCCTATGTGGAGTCGCGGGACAATGCCCAGCTGCTGCTCAACCGCAGCGGCACCGGCGCCACGGTGGGGGTGAACCCGGCGTTTGGCACCACGGGGGCCACCGCCCGGGCTCAGAACGGCGCGCTGCTGCAGGCGGTGGACTCGGCGCGTGGCGCGCTGTCGGCAGCCATCGCGCGCTGTCAGGGAGGCGCCACCACCGGCTGCGACGCCATTCGCGGCGACCTGCCCGGCGCGCTGGCCACGGCCCAGCGCGCCGCGGCGGTGCGTGCGGCGCTGGCCACGGTGTACGGCACCGCCACGCAGGGCGGGGCACCCGTGGTGCCGATCAAGGGGTCGGCGCTGGAGGCCGCGGTCACGGAGGCGTTGACCACGTTGCGCACCGACCTCTCCCGCTTCGGCATCACCCCCCCGGGGGCGTCGCTCGCCCCGGCGGCCGCCACCACGGTGCTAGGCCCCGGTGGCGTGCCGGCCATGGCCGCGGACAGCAGCTGGCAGCTCCCGTACGCGCGCTTCGGCAACACCCGACGCGCGGGCATCGGGGACATCGACGTGTGGGCCACCTGGTTGCTGGTGGACAGCGACCACGGGGATGTGCGGCGTCGCCTGCTGGGGAACCAGCGCGCCGTGCGGACCCTGGTGGGGGTGGGATGGCGCTTCGGCACCGCCGGCGCCGACCGCACCGAGGACGCATTGGACGTCCCCATTGGCGAAGGGGCCAACGCCCTGCTGCTGCGCACGTCCACCGATCTCGTGCTCAACCGGTCCGCCTGGGTGAGCGCCACCGTGCGCGCCACCCGACCGCTGGGGGATGCGGTGGCCACCGTGGTGCCGGCGCGAGACCTCGCCCAGCTGTTCCTCCCGTTCCGCACCGCCGTGGCGGCCCGCGCGCTGGGAATGCGGCTGGAAGCCGACCTCATGCCGCGCCTCGCCGTCGGCGAGTACTTCGGGATCACCGCGGGCTACCAGCTGCGCCACTGGGGGCGCGACCAGTACACGGAACAACCGGACACGGCCGTCCAGACCGCGGCGCTGGCCTCCAGCCTGGCCCTTCAGCCGTGGACCGTGCCCGGACGGACGCTGCATTCCGCCGCGGTGGGGCTCACCTTTTCCACGCTCGCCCCTGCCCTGCACGGCGCCTCGCGATTGGCCGTGGAGGTGTCGTACCAGCATGTGCGCCCCATCGCTGCGGGGGGGGGCGCCGCCGTCCCGGCGGTGGTCACCGACCGTCTGGAGCTGCGCGTCTACACCGGGTTCCCGCGCCGCTAGGGGGCGGGGGCCCCGTCGTCGGTTTCGCCCCGGGCCAGCAGCTCGCGTGCGTGGGCGCGGCTGACCTCGCGGTCGGCATCGCCTCCCAGCATTCTGGCCACCTCCTGTACCCGGTCCTCGCCCTCCACCGCCACCGTGTCCGCGGTGGTCACGGCCCCCACGGCCCCCTTGCGCACCACCAGGTGGTGATGGGCGCGCGCCGCAATCTGCGCGAGGTGCGAGATGGACAGCACCTGATGGTGCCCCGCCACCCGGCGCAACAGCGCCCCCACCTGCCAGGCCACCGCTCCGCCGATCCCGGCATCGACTTCGTCAAACACCAGCGTGGGCACCTGCTGACGGTGGGCCAGCACCGTGCTCAACGCCAGCATGACCCGCGACAGCTCCCCCCCCGAGGCGATGCGCGCCAACGGGCGCTCCTCAGCCCCCACATTCAAGCGGGCAGCCAGCACCACCGACTCGGCGCCCTCCTCCCCGACCTCCGGCAGGGGGATCAGACGCACCGCCAACTGGGCCCCTGACATCCCCAGGTCCCCCAGGAGGGACGAGGCTGCGGTTGCCAGGCGCGAGGCGGCGGCCGTGCGCAGCGCCGTGAGCGCGGCCGCGGCCTCGCGCACCTCGTGCTCCGCCTCCTCCACCGCGCGGGCGGCATCGGCCAGCGCGGTGCCCTCCTGGCCAGTCCGAGCCAGGGCGGCGCGCGCGTGTTCGGCCGCCGCCAGCAGCTCCTCCAACGAGGGGCCGTGGCGCCGCAGCAAGGCCATCAGCGTCTCGCGCTTCGCTTCCAACGCCCGCAGGCGGGATGGGTCGGCCTCCACCCCCTCGGCATAGCTCTCGAGCTCGCGCGCCAGTTCGTCCAGCGCCAGGCGCGCGCCCTCCAGCACCGGCTCCCAGCGGCCAGTCTCCTCGTCGATGCGCGCCACCTGCGCCAGCAGGCGACGCACCACGCTCAACCGCGCCAGCGCGCCCCGGTCGTCCGCCGCCAGCGCCGCCACGGCCTGCTGCACCGCTCCCTGCAGCTCCTCGGCGTGGGCCAGCCGACGGATGTCGGCATCCAGCCGCTCGTCGTCACCGGGACGGAGCCGCAGCTCGTCCACCTCGCGCACCAGCGCGCGCCACTCGGCCACCCGCGCCCCCGCGGCCTCCGCCTCATGCCGCAAGGCCGCCAGCTGCGCCGCACACGCGCGGCGCTGCGCGACAGCCTGCGCCACGCGGGCCTGCGCGGCCTCCGCTTCAGCAAACGCGTCCAGGAGGGCGCGCTGGGCAGCGGGGTCCACCAGCTCGCGAGCCTCATGCTGCCCATGTACCGCCACGAGGTGTCCACCCACCTCGGCCAACACGGCCGCCGTCACCGGCGTGCCATTCACCCAGGCGCGCGAGCGCCCCGAGGCGGACAGCTCGCGGCGCAGCACCAGCACGCCATCCACCGCCTCCAGCCCGCGCGCGTCGAGCACGGCGGCCAGCGCCTCGCCGCAGGCGCCCAGTTCGAACACCCCCTCCACCGTGCCCTTGTCGCAGCCGGCCCGTACCCGGTCCGACGCGGCCCGGTCCCCCAGCAGGAGCTCCAAGGCTCCCACGATCAGCGACTTCCCCGCCCCCGTCTCGCCGGTGAGCACGTTGAGTCCCGGCGCCAGCGCGAGCGTGACTTGATCGATCACCGCGACATTGCGGATGCGCAGCTCCGTCAGCACCGCCGTCCCCTCAATACGTGCCGTCGCGCTCAGACAGTCCGCCCCACCCCAGCTTGAGGCGCAGGCGCGAAAAGAACGTGGTCCCCGGGAAGCGCACGATGAGCACCGGATGGTCGGCCTTGCGCACCACCAGCGACTCGCCGCCGGTGAAGGTGGTGCCCACCTGCCCGTCGACGGTTACCAGCAGCTGTTCCGGCCCGTCGTCAGCCCGTGCGGTCACCTGCACCTCGGGGGGCAGCACCAGCGGGCGCATGGCCAGCGTATGCGGCGAGACGGGGGTCACGATGATGCTCTCCACCGTGGGCGCCACCACCGGACCGCCCGCCGACAGGGAATAGGCGGTGGAGCCCGTGGGGGTGGAGATCACCAGGCCGTCGGCCGAGTACGCGCCGATGACCTCCTGGTCCACGGAGACCGTCAGCCGCACCAGGCGCGCAAATCCGCCCTTGTGCAGCACCACGTCGTTGAGCGCCAACCAATGCCCGCGCTCTTCCCCGTCGCGCCCCAGGGCCGATGCCTCCAGGGCCATGCGCGGCACGACCATGTAGTCCCCGCCGGCAAAGCGCTCGACCGCCTGGAACAGCTCGTCGCGCCCGCAGGTGGTGAGGAACCCCAGCCGTCCGAGGTTGACCCCGAGGATGGGCACCGGGTGCCCGTCGAGGTACCGAGCGCCCCGCAGCAACGTGCCGTCGCCGCCCAGCGTCAGCAGCGCGTCCAGCGCCTTGGGATCCTCCAGCAGGTCGCCGCGCTGCACCAGTGACCAGAGCTCCTCCTCCAGGGCGAACGACACGCCCAGAGACGGCCCGAGGTCGAGCAGGCGGTGCAAGATGGCCGGCAGCCCCTCGTACCCCTGGTGCCCGATGACCCCCATCCGGAGGGTGGCCATCAGCCGGTCAACGCCTCCGAGGCCAGCTGGGCCCGTACGCGCGCGGCGATGCCGGCGGCATCAAGCCCGCACTGGGCCAGCTGCCGACGCCGCGGTGCGGCGTAGACAATCCGGTCGGGGACCCCGTGCACCGCCACGCGGACCGCCGGCGCCAGACGCGGGATGGCCGCCGCCATGGCCGCGCCGAACCCGTTGACCACCGTGCCTTCCTCCACCGTGAGGATCTGCGCGTGGTTGGCCAGCACCGCCTGCAGCGTGACCTCGTCGTACGGCTTGAGGTACCGGCAATTGACCACGGTGACCTCGAGCCCCTCGGCGGCCAGCTGCTCGGCCGCATCCAGGGCGGGGTGCACCATGGTGCCCACCGCCAGGATGGCCAGGTCGCGCCCCTGGCGCAGCACCTCCCAGGTGGCGTACGGCGTGGCCGGAATGGCGGCCATGGCCGGGGGGGCATCCGGGGCCGCATCCCGCGGATAGCGCAGCGAGAACGGCCCGTGCGGGTGCTCCACCCCGGCGCGCAGCAGCCCCAGCATCTCGGTGGCGTCCTTCGGCGCGGTGACCGTCATCCCGGGGACGGCCAGCATGTAGGCGATGTCGTACAGCCCCATGTGCGTCTCGCCGTCCTCGCCCACCAGCCCCGCGCGATCCATGGCGAACACCACCGGCAGGTGCTGCAGCGCCACGTCGTGGATGATGTTGTCGTAGCCGCGCTGCAGGAAGGTGGAGTAGATGGTCACCACCGGGCGCACTCCGCGCGTGGCCAACCCCGCGGCAAAGGTGACGCCGTGCCCTTCGGCGATGCCCACGTCGAAGAAGCGGTCGGGGTACGCCTTGGCGAACGGGCCGGTGCCCGTGCCGCTCGGCATGGCGGCGGTGATCACCGCGACGTCCTCACGCTCGGCCCCCAGCTCCACCAGCCCCTTGCCGTACAGCGCCGTGTACGCCGGGTTGGCGCTGGAGACCACCAGCTGCTTGCCGGTGGCGGGATCGTGTCCCGGCGGCAGGGCGTGCCACTTCTCCCCATGCTCGCCGGCGGGGAACCCCTTCCCCTTCTGGGTGATCACGTGGACCAGCCGCGGCGTGTTCATGTCGCGCACGGCGGCAAAGGTGTCGAGGAGGGCGTCGAGATCGTGGCCGTCGATGGGCCCGAAATAGCGGAAGCCGAGCTCCTCGAAGAGCACCCCCGGGGTGAGGAACGACTTCACGCTCTCCTCCCACTTGCGGACCAGCGTGCCCGCGGCGGCGAAGGGGGCGGGGGCGTTGTCCACCAGCTCCCCGATGCGGGAGCGCAGCCGGTTGTACAGCGGGTTGCGCTGGATGCTGGTGAGGTACTTGTGCATCGCCCCGACGTTCGGGGCGATGGACATCTCGTTGTCGTTGAGGACGACGATGATGTCGCGCCCCGAGTCGCCGGCGTTGTTGAGCCCCTCATAGGCGAGCCCGGACCCCATGGAGCCGTCGCCGATGATGGCGGCCACCTTGAACGCCTCGCCGCGCATGTCGCGCCCGGCGGCCATCCCGAGGGCGGCGCTGATCGCGGTGGCGGCATGGCCCGCGCCGAAGGTGTCGTACGGGCTCTCCGTCCGCTTGAGGAACCCGGACAGCCCGCCCTCCTGTCGCAGCGTCTCCAGGCGGTCATTGCGCCCGGTGAGCAGCTTGTGCGGGTAGGCCTGGTGTCCGACGTCCCACACCAGCTGGTCGGCGGGGGTGTCGAGCACCGTGTGCAGCGCGATCGTGAGTTCGACCACGCCGAGGCCGGCGCCGATGTGCCCGCCCGTGCGGGAGCAGACGTCGATGAGACGGTCCCGGACCTCCTGCGCCAGCACGCGGAGCTCGGCGCGCGAGAGGTGCTTCAGGTCGGCGGGAGAGGCGAGGCCTTCGAGCAGGGACATGGCGAATCCGGGTGGGCGCTGCGAGGAAGCCCCGCAACGACGGGCGACAGGGTGACCGGGATCAGGAGCGGCGGGTGACGATATAGCGGGCGAGCTGTTCGAGCGCGGGGGTCAGCAACCCCTCGCCGGACAGCGCGTCGCACGCCTCGTCGACCAGGGCGGAGGCGCGCGCCGTGGCGCCCTCGATCCCCAGGAGCGCCGGGTACGTGCTCTTGTGCAACGCGAGGTCGCGACCAGCCGTCTTGCCCAGCTGGTCGGTGGTGGCCGTGATGTCCAGCACGTCATCGGCAATCTGGAATGCCAGCCCGATGGCTTCACCGTAGCGCGCCAGCGCCAGCCGCCGAGGCTCGGGGGCCAGCGCCGCCCGGGCGCCCAGCGAAACCGACGCGGTGATGAGCGCCCCGGTCTTGAGTCGGTGCACCCGTTCCAGCGAGGCCACCCCGACATGCTCCCCTTCGGCCTCCAGGTCCAGGAGCTGCCCGCCGATCATGCCGCCCGCACCGGACGCCTCCATGAGCTCGCGCACGATGGCCGCGCCGACCGCGCCCGGCAGCCCCAGCGCCCCCGCGGCGTGCCACGCACTGCGGGCGGCCAGCGGCACCATGGCCAGCCCCGCGGCCGTGGCCACCGGCACCCCGTACACTCGGTGCACGGTGGGACGCCCGCGACGGACGTCGTCGTCATCCATGCACGGGAGGTCGTCGTGCACCAGCGAATACGCGTGCACCACCTCGACCGAGGCGGCCAGCTCGCTGGCATCGCCGGTCCCGCCGCAGGCGCGATACGCCTCCAGCAGCAGGACGGCGCGGAGGCGCTTCCCCTCGCCCAGCAGCGCATAGCGGATGGCCTCGCCGGTGGCGGGGGCCATCGCGCAGAGCCACCGGGCGCAGAACGCATCCAGCGCCTGCTGCACCACCATCCGGTCGTGGCCGTGGTGCGGACCGGCCGCCACCACCGGGCTTCCCACCGCGGAGGTCTCCACGGACATGGCGGTCACGCGTCCAGGTCGACTGTGGTGAGCGCCCCGTCGGCGGCCTCGACCAGCTGCTGCACCCGGGCATCCGCCTGCGCGAGGGCGCTCCCCGCCGTGCGCAGGTGCGCGATTCCTTCCTCGAACAGGCGCAGCGCCTCCTCAAGCGGGAGGTCACGTCCCTCCAGCTCGCGCACGATGGCTTCCAGGCGGGTCAGCGACTGCTCGAAGGTCATCCAGGCACCTCGGGGGGCGGGCCGGCGGGAAACGGTGACGGGAGCACCGTCGAGCCTTGGTCCGGCCGCTCGCGCGAGCCGGTGACCACGGCATCGATGATCCCATCGTGGAGCCAGAGCTCGAACGGCGCGCCGGACGAAAACTGGCCTCGCCCCTTCAAAGTAGCGCCCTCTGGCGTTCTCGCCACCGAAAAGCCGCGCTGGAGGGTGGCCAGCGGCGAAAGCGCCTCCAACTGCCCGGCCAGCGCCCCCAACCGGGCCTCGCGCCGCTCCACCACGCGCCCGGCCTGCCGGACGAGTGCGCGTTGCACCTGGCCCAGCGCGGCCCCGCCCCGGTCATGGTGCCGGCGCGCCGCCCCTGCCAGCCGCGAGGCCAGCGCCGCCACCCGTGCGGCCACCTCCCGGCGGGACGGGACGGCCAGTTCGGCCGCGGCCGATGGGGTGGCGGCACGTACGTCGGCCACCAGATCGCAGATGGTGACGTCCACCTCGTGGCCCACCGCCGAGACGGTGGGGATGGGGGACGCCGCGAGGACGCGCGCCAACCGTTCCTCGTTGAACGCCCAGAGGTCCTCGCGGGCGCCGCCACCGCGCCCGATGATGAGGGCGTCCGCCCCGCCCCACCGGTACACCCGTTCCAGCGCAGCGATCAACGAGTCCGCCGCCCCCTCCCCCTGGACCCGGGCCGGCACGATGACCAGCCGGACGTCCGGGCTCCGCGCGCGAGCCACGGTGATGACGTCGTGCATGGCCGCCCCGTCAGGGCTGGTGATCACCGCGAGGCACCGGGGGTGCCGCGGCAACGGCCGCTTGCGCGCCAGCTCCAGCAGCCCGTCGGCTTCAAGCCGCTGCCGCGTCAGCTCGAGCGCCTTGCGCCACAGGCCGTCCCCGGCCGCCTCCAGCTGGCGGACGCTGAACTGCAGGTCGCCACGCACCGGCCACACCGTCATCTGCCCCAGCGCGACCACCTGCATGCCATCATCGGGCGGCGCGGGGATGCGTCGCGTGGCGCTGCTCCACACCACGCACCGCACCTGCGCCTCGGCATCGCGCAGGGCGAAGTACCAGTGGCCGTTGCGATGGGCCTTGAAGTCGGTGACCTCGCCCCGCACCCAGAGCGGGGGGAACGCGCCTTCCACCAACTCCTTGGCCGCGCTGGTCAGCGCATGGACCGGCAGCGCCGCCTCCGGGGTGGTCCCTGGAGACGCCGTCACCGTCGTCGCCGGGCGCCCCGGCACCGGCTCAGCCTCCCTGCGGAGACCGGCGGGCGGCGGCCCGCTCCGCGGCCCGCACGGTGTTGGTGAGCAGCATCGCAATGGTCATCGGGCCCACGCCGCCCGGGACGGGGGTGATCCGTGACGCCACCTCGGCCGCGCTGGCGAAGTGCACGTCGCCGCACAGGCGCCGTCCGCTCGGGCGCGACGCGTCGGGCACGCTGTTCATCCCCACATCGATGACCACCGCCCCGGGCTTCAGCATCGGGCCCGTGATCAGCTCGGCCCGCCCGACGGCAGCGATGAGGATGTCCGCCCGCCCCACGTGCGCCGCCAGGTCACGGCTGCGGCTGTGGCACACCGTCACCGTGGCGTCGGTGCCAGGCTGCACCAGCAGGGCGGCCATCGGCTTCCCCACGATGTTGCTGCGCCCCACCACCACCGCTTCAGCCCCGCGCAGCGGCACCCCCGATCGGCGCAGCAGCTCCATCACCCCCGCCGGCGTGCACGACACGAACCCGTCACCATGCCCGATGAGCAGCTTCCCCACGTTCACCGGGTGAAAGCCGTCCACATCCTTGTCCGGGTCAATGCGGCGGATGACGGCGTCGGCGTCGAGCTGCGGCGGGAGCGGCATCTGCACCAGGATGCCATGCACCGCGGGATCGGCGTTGAGCCGGTCGACCATGGCCAGCAGCTCCGCCTGCGTCGTGGAGGCGGGGAGGCGCCAGGTGGTCCCGGCCATCCCCACCTCCTGCGACGCCTTTTCCTTGGCGCCCACATAGGTCGCGCTGGCCGGGTCGTCGCCCACCAGCACCACCGCCAGCCCGGGCACGGTCCCCCGCTCGCGGAGCCGGGCCACCTCCCCGGCCACCTCGGCGCGGATCGCCGCCGCGATCCCCTTCCCGTCAATCACCTCAGCGCGCAAAGTCCACCGCCCGGCTCTCGCGAATGACCACCACCTTGATCTGCCCCGGATACTGCAGCTCCGACTCGATGCGCCGCGCGATCTCGTCGGACAGCGCTGTCATGCGCCCGTCGTCCACCTGGTCGGGGGCGACGATCACGCGCACCTCGCGCCCCGCCTGGATGGCGAACACCCGGTCGACCCCCCGATAGCTCGCAGCGATCCGCTCGAGCCCCTCCAGCCGCTTGACGTACGTCTCGAACGCCTCACGCCGCGCCCCGGGGCGCGACCCCGAGATGCCGTCGGCCGCCTGCACCAGCACCGACACCTCGCTCTCGTGCGGGACGTCGTCGTGGTGCGCCGCAATGCAGTTGACCACCAGCGGATGCTCGCCGTACTTGGTGGCCACCTCGACCCCCAGCTGCACGTGCGTCCCCTCGTGCTCGTGGGTGAGCACCTTGCCCACGTCATGCAGCAGGGCGCCCCGTCGGGCCAGCGCCACATCCAGCCCGAGTTCGGCCGCCATCATCCCCGCCAGCCACGCCACTTCCTTGGAGTGCGCCAGGATGTTCTGCCCGTAGCTGGTGCGCCACCGCATGCGCCCCACCAGGCGGATGAGCTCGGGGTGCAGCCCCGTCACCCCCACCTCGTACGCCGCCTGCTCGCCGGTCTCCACGATGGCCGCCTCGACCTCAAGGCGCGCCTTGGCCACCACCTCGTCGATGCGCCCGGGATGGATGCGTCCGTCGGCCACCAGCTTCTCCAGCGCCAGCCGCGCCGTCTCTCGGCGCACCGGGTCGAAGCAGGAGACCACGACGGTGTCGGGGGTGTCGTCGATGATGACGTCCACCCCGGTGGCCAGCTCGAACGCCCGGATGTTCCGCCCTTCGCGGCCGATGATGCGCCCCTTCATCTCGTCGTTGGGGAGCGCCACGGCCGACACGGTCGCCTCGGCCGTGGTCTCGGCCGCCACCCGCTGCACCGCGAGCGCCACGATCTTGCGCGCCTCCCGATCGGCATTGCGCTTGGCCGACTCCCGGATCTCGCGCAGCCGACTGGCCGCCGCGGCCAGCGCCTCGTCCTCCATGCGCCGCATCAGCTCGGTGCGGGCCTCCTCGGCGGTCAACCCGGCCACCTGCTCGACCCGGCGACGCTCCTCGGCCACCAGGCGGTCCAGCTCGGCCTGCCGCCCCCCCAGCGCGGCCTCCCGCACGCCCACGTCGGCCGCCCGCTTCTGCAGCTCCTGCTCGCGGGCGGCCATGGCGTCGCGTCCGCGGTCGGCCGCCGCCTCGCGCTCCTGCACCCGCTTCTCTTCCCGCTCCACCTCCACCCGACGGCGACGCAGCTCCTGCTCCTGCACCTCCCGCTGGCGCAGCACCTCTTCCTTGCCAGACACCACGGCGTCCTTGCGCAGCGTCTCCGCCTCGCGCCGCGCCTCGTCCAAGAGGCGCCCCGCCGTCTCCTCCGCGCTGGCGCGCGCGCGCCGCTGCTCCGCGAGCTCCTGCGCCCGCCCCGAACGCCGTCCTGCCACGAACGCCACGACGGCCGCCACCAGTCCCACGGCGCCGGACAGCGCCAAGAGGGCCAAGTCTCCCATGGGATCTATGCTCCACCGCGCCATCGGCGCGAACCCGTGTTGAAGGCACACCCCACCGCGACACGTCCGGTGCGAATGACCGCCGACATGCCCCGCCCCACCACCGCTCTTTCCCACTATCGCGCACGGCAGGCCCAGCGACCCGCGCGCAGCCAGTGATCCGACCGCGCCTGCAGCGACGCCCTCCCCCTCCTCACGGAACGTACGGACGCAGGCAAAGGCCCGCAACCAGCCCCGGGCTGGCCACGCCCCGCCCTCTCAAGGGTCCGTGTCGTCCCCGCGCTTGGCCGGCGGCAACAGCGGCCGGACCTCTGAGGCGAGGCGGCGGAGGTCACCGGCCAGCTGCTCGGCGCCTCCTCGCTCCCGGAACAGCTCGTCGGTGATCTGCAGCGCGGCCAGAATGGCCGCCTTGTGCGGCTCGACGGACGAGCCCGCCGCCATGATGGCGCGAATCGTCCGGTCCACATGGTCCGCCACCGCCCGGGTGTGATCCACCGAGGCGTCGGTGCGCAGGGTGTACTCCTCCCCCACGATGCGCACCCGCACCACCGTGCGGGGATCGGTCACCGCTCTCCCCCCTGCCCCGCCGCCTGCCGCACGAAGCGCATGCGCTCGACCAGCACGCCGGTGCGCTCCCGCGCCTCCGCCAGGCGCTGCCGCAGTTGCCGATTCTCCGCCTCCAGGCGCGCGTCCCCCGCCGACGGCAGCACGATCGGCACCGACACCGGCGCCGGCGCCACCGCCTGAGCCCGCGCCTCCGTCAGGGCCCCCTCGAGGGCCTGGGTGCGCTGCTCCAGCTCGCGCACGCGCGCCTCCGCCCCGAGCGCCCGCCGGCGGTACCCCGCCAGCTGGTCGCTCAGGTGGCGGACCAGCAGCTCCACCTCGCGAAAGGCCGCGACGTCAGGACGCACGCACCGAAATCCCCAGTTCCTGGTGGAGGAGCTGCACGAGCCGGGCCCGACGGCCCTCGATCTCCTTCTCCCTGAGCGTGCGCTCCGGATGCCGGAACGTCAACCGCCACGCCAGGCTCCGATGGCCGGACGGGATGGCCCCGCCGCGAAACTCGTCGAACAGCGCCACCCGCTCCAGCAGCTCCCCGGCGGCCCCTCGCATGACCGCCTCCACGCGGGCGGCCGGAAGGTCATCCGGCACCACCAGCGCCAGATCGAACTCGGCCGCCGGCGTCACGGGGAGCGGCGTGAACTGGATCCGCCGCGGGGTCGGCGCCGCCGGCGCCACACCATGGGCGTTTGCCCCCGGCGGGGCCACGTCCTCCGAGCTGATCACTCCCAACGTCAGTTCCACCGCCAGCGGCTCACTGGCCCAGGCCGGCAGGTCCAGCGCCATCCGGACGACCCGCCCCACCAGCCCGAGCGTGGCGTGCTCCACGGTCCACAGCGTGTCCCCCGCGCCCTGACGCAGCACAACCGCCTCCCCGGGCCACACCACCCGGATCAGGCGCTCGGCGAGCGCCTTGGCGTCCCACCGATCGAAGGCCGGCGGGGCGGGCTCGGAGAAGTGCGGCGGACGCTGCCGCCCCATGAGCAGGGCCCCCACCCGGAGCTCCTCGCGCGGGAGACGGCCGTTTGACGGGACAAACACGTGCCCGATCTCGAACAGCCGCAGGTTGCCCTGCATCCGCGCCACGTTGTACTCCGCGCGCTGCGCCAAGGTCACCAACAGGTCGCCCCGCAGGTACGGTTCGTCCTCGGCCAAGGGGTTGAGCACCCGCGGCGTCGTCACATCGCCCACCGCCGTGAACGGCATGGGGCGGATCTCGGCCAGCCCCTCGCCCACCAGCACCGACCGAACCGCCCGCCCCAGCTCGTGCAGCGGATGGTCGGCCTGACGGCCGGGGCGGAAGGGGCGCAGGTCGTCGGGGAGCGCATCGTACCCCACCAGCCGCCCCACCTCTTCGATGAGATCCACTTCCAGATGGAGGTCCGTCCGCCAGCTGGGGGGGGCCACCATCCAGCCGTCCGCCGTCGGCGTGACCACGCACCCCAACGCCTCCAGGTGCTGCCGGACCACGGCATCCGGGACCGCCATCCCCAGCACGCGGGCCAGCCGGGGCGCACGCAGCCCCACCGGGGCGTGCGGGGCGGGGGGCGCCCCCACCTCGAGCACCTCGACCACCTGGCCGCCCGCCACCTGCACGATGAGGTCGCCCACCAGCCCCGCCATCTCGGCCAGGGCGGCGCCATCGATGCCGCGCTCGTAGCGGTAGCTCGCGTCGGTGCTCAGCCCGACGGCGCGCCGCACCCGCCGCACGAACCGCGGCTCGAAGCGGGCCACCTCCACCAGCAGGTCGGTGGTGGCCTCGGTCACCTCGGTGGCCTCGCCTCCCATGATGCCGGCCAGCGCCACCGGTCGCTCCGCGTCGCAGATGGCCACGGTGCCGGCGGCCAGCGGGCGTACCACCCCGTCCAGCGTGGTGATCGTCTCGCCCTCACGGGTGGGGCGCACCACGATGCGGGCGCCGGCCAGCGTGCCCAGGTCGAAGGCGTGCACCGGCTGCCCCAGGCCATGCACCAGATAGTTGGTGGCATCGACCACGTTGGAGCGGCTGCGCTGCCCCACGCTTTCCAGGCGATCGCGCAGCCACGCGGGGCTCTCGCCCACGCGCACGCCGCGGATGACCACCGCGAGGTAGTGCGGGCACTCCTCACGGGCGACCACCTCGACGGCGGCATGGGTGCCGGCCACGGCCCACGGGCCCTGCCGCCACCCCTCGGCCGGCGGCTGCGGGGGCCCGGTGAGGTCGGCCGGGCGCGACTGGAGCGGCGCCCCGAGAATGGCCGCCACTTCGCGCGCGACTCCGCGATGGCTCAGGAGGTCGGGCCGGTTGGGGAGGACATCCAGCGTGAGCCGGGCGTCGGTGGCCGGGAGCACCGCCAGCAGCGGCGTCCCGGGCGGGACGTCGGTCTCGAGGGTGAGGATGCCGTCGTGCTCATCGCCCAGCCCGAGCTCGCGCGCCGAGCAGAGCATGCCGTTGGAGGTCTCGCCGCGGATGCGGCGGCGCTCGATGCGCAGCCCGCCCGGCATGACCGTGCCGGTGCGCGCGAACGGATACTTGTGGCCGGCCACCACGTTGGGGGCGCCGCACACCACCTCCAGCAGGGCGCCGCTGCCGTCGTCCACCTTGGTGACCCAGAGGTGATCGGAGTTGGGGTGCCGCCCGGCCTCGACCACCTGGGCCACCACGAAGGGGGCCAGCGCGGCATCCAGCCGCTCGAGCGCGTCCAGCGTGACGCAATGGCGGCTGAGCGCCTCGCCGATCTCGCCGGGCGCGTGCGCGGTGGGCGCGAACTGCGCCAGCCAGGAGTGGGAGACGATCATGGGGCGAACTGCTCCAGGAAACGGACGTCCGAATCGTACAGGACGCGGATATCAGTGATGCCGTAGCGCGACATGGCGATGCGGGCGGGCCCCATGCCGAAGGCCCAGCCGGTGAAGCGTTCACTGTCGACCCCGGCCGCGTCCAGGACCTTGGGGTGGACCATGCCGCACCCCAGGATCTCCACCCAGCGGAGCCCTTTCCCGTCCTGCAGGTCCACCTCGACGTCCATCTGCGCCCCGGGCTCGACGAAGGGGAAGTAGGAGGGGCCGAAGCGGACGCGCCGCGACGCGCCGTAGAAGCGGCGGGCGAACTCGGCGAGGGTGGCCTTGAGGTCGACGAAGCCGATGCCCTCGTCCACGGCCAGCCCCTCGAGCTGCAGGAAGGCGGGGGCGTGGGTGGCGTCGAAGAAATCGCGGCGGTAGACCTGCCCGGGAGCGAGGACGCGCACGGGCGGGGCGCAGCGCTGCAGGGTGCGCACCTGCACCGGCGAGGTGTGGGTGCGCAGCAGCGCCCCCTCACCGAGGTACAGGGTGTCGTGCAGCTCCATCGCGGGGTGGTCGGGGGGGAAGTTGAGCGCCCCGAAGTTGTACCACTCCGTCTCGGCCTCGGGGCCGAGGGCGATGGTGAAGCCGAGTTCGCGGAAGATGGCGCAGATCTCGTCGACCACGAGGGTGACGGGGTGGAGCGACCCGGTCCAGCGATGGCGCGCGGGGAGGGTGCCGTCCCACGAGCCCTCGGCGGTGCGCGCCCCCTGGCGCGCGGCGAAGTCGGCGAGGGCGGCATCGAGGGCGCCCTTGAGCTCGTTGAACAGCCGGCCGGCGCCCCGCTTGTCGAGCGGGGTGGCCATGGCGGGCACCTCGCGCTGGAGGCGGGCAAGGCGCTCGTCCTTGAGGGCGTTGAGCGCCCCCTTGACCGCGTCCAGGCGCTGCGCGGGGTCGGCATGGTGCAGGAGCGCCAGGCACTCCTGCTTGAGGGCGTCGGCGAGCGCGGCGAATTCGGACAGTTCCACGGGACGTGACGGAGGGAGCCGGGATGCGCGCAGGGCCGGCCTGCCTGGCGGCAGCCGGCCCTGCGACGACGAACCTGCGGAGGGGCGGGTTAGGCCGCGCTCTTGGCCGCGTCGAGGGCCTGGCGGACCTTGTCCGCGATGGCCGCAAACGCCTCGGGCTCGCGGATGGCCAGATCGGAGAGGACCTTGCGGTCGATCTCGATCCCGGCGGCGGCGAGGCCGTTGATGAAGACGCTGTACGACATGTCATGCTGGCGCGCGGCGGCGTTGATGCGGATGATCCACAGCCGGCGGAAGTCGCGCTTCTTGTTCTTGCGGTCGCGGTACGCGTAGCGCCAGCCGCGCTCCACGGTTTCCTTGGCGGCCTTCCACAGCTTGGACCGCCCGCCAAAGGCGCCCTTGGCGTGCTGGAGGATCTGCTTCTTCCGCTTGAGGCGGACGACGTTGGACTTGACGCGGGGCATGGGAGGTCCTCAGGCCAGGATGAGCCGCTTGATCCGCTTGACCTCGCCGTTGGTCTCGACGATGGTGGGGCGGCGGAGGCCGCGCTTCCGCTTGGCGTCCTTCTTGGTCAGGATGTGGCTCTTGTACGCCTTCAGGCGCCGCACCTTCCCCGAACCCGTCACGGAGAAGCGCTTCTTGGCGCCGCTGTGGGTCTTCATCTTCGGCATCTGTCGCTCACGGCTGCGGTCGTCCGCCCCGGGACGGAGCGGTGGTCAGGATGGGCCGGGCGCCTACTTGGGCGCCAGGATCATCGTCATGGACTTCCCTTCCATGGTGGGGTGGCTCTCGATCTTGGCCAGATCGGCGAGCTCCGTGGCCACCCGGTCGACGACCTGGCGCCCCAGCTCGGGGTGCGCGATCTGCCGGCCGCGAAACATCAGCGTCACCTTCACCTTGTTCCCTTCCTCGAGGAAGCGCCGCGCGTGCCGCGTCTTCGTCTCGAAGTCGTGATCGTCGATCCCCGGACGGTACTTGACCTCCTTGAGATGGATCACGTGCTGCTTCTTCTTGGCCAACCGGGCCTGCTTGGCCTGCTCGAACTTGAACTTCCCGTAGTCCATGATGCGGACCACGGGAGGCCGCGCCGCGGCCGCCACCTCGACCAGATCCAGCCCCTGCTCCACCGCCTGGGACAATGCCTGGTCGACTTCCATGATGCCGAGCTGACTGCCGTCGGCGGCGATCACGCGAACCGGGCTGATGCGGATCTGCCGGTTCACGCGGGGCGGACGCTTCGTCGTATCCTGAATAGGCCGAACTCCGGTTGGAGACACAAAAACGCGGACCCCGCCTGCCTGCGGAGCCCGCGCCGACCCCACGCCCGGACACACGGCACCCGGCGGGGGGATCGATGGACTCCAGCAGCACACCACGCCACCTGCGCGCGGGCCGAAGGGTGGAGGCGGCGTCGCTGCCGCCTCACTTCTCGATTGGAACTCTCGTTTGGATCGGGTCGCAGCCACAACCAGCGGGGCCGCACACCCTAGACCGCAGAAACCTACCGGGTCTCGCGCCCCGGTCAAGGGGCCAGCTGGTACCCCTTGGCGTCCCGCACCACCCGCCCAAACCCCACCGCCGCATCGTGCTCGAACACCAGCAGCCACCCCGACGCCTCGGCCTCCGCCAGCAGCTGCCGCTTGGATTCCAACGTCACCAGCGGCTCCACGTCGTACCCCATGATCCACGGGAGCGGCAGGTGGTGCGTGGTGGGCACCACGTCGCCCAGGAAGCAGGCCGTCTCCCCCCCGCTGGTGAGCAGCACGCTCTGGTGGTGCGGCGTATGCCCGGGGGTGGGGCGCACCACCACCCCGGGGAGCAGCTCCGTCTCCCCGGACACCAGCGACAGCTGGCCGGAGGCCGCCAACGGCGCCCAGTTGGGGGGGAAATAGCTCGCCGCCGTCCGCTCGTTCGCGCGCTCGGCGTACGCCACCTCCCCCGCCTGCACCACGTACCGCGCGTTCGGAAAGGTGGGGAGCACCTCGCCAGATGGCGTGCGCCAGGTGTTCCCCCCGGCGTGATCGAAGTGCAGATGCGTGTTGATGACCAGGACGATGTCCTCCGGGCGCACCCCCACCGCCCGGAGCCCGTCTTCCAGCGCCGTCCGCCCCTCCGCCCCGGCATTCTCGATGCCGTAGATCCCCTGGAACTTCGCGTCCTCCTTGTTCCCCACCCCCGTGTCGATCAGGATCGGGCCGGCGTCGTGCTCCACCAGCAGGCACCGCATGCCGAGGGGAATGCGGTGGCGCTCATCGGGGGCGATGCGCCGCTCCCACAGGGGGCGGGGGACCACGCCGAACATGGCGCCGCCGTCCAACTTCTGGCCCCCGGCCTGTATGCCGTGCAGGCGCCAGCCACCGAGGGCGCGGGTGTCCACGAGAGGGAGGGGCGGGGTCATGGCGTCAGGCGAGCGGGTCCACCAGCAGGGAAGTGCGCGCCCGTCGACGGCGCGCCGGCGTGGCAAGGTAGCGCATCAGGGCGCCCCACTGCGACAGCCCCGCCACCTCGGCGCGCGCGAGGAGCGCCACCAGGGCATGGGCCGTGGCCACGGCGTCCCCCGCGGCGCGGTGGCGGTCGCCCAGGGGAATGCCGAGGTGCGCCGCCACGTGGTCCAGCGACCGACGGGGCAGCCCCGGCAACAGGGCGCGGGCGAGGCGCACCGTGCACAGCCGCTGGTCCGGAGCAGGGGGCGCCAAGGCAGGGCCGACGGTGCGCCGCAGCTCGCCGTAGACGAACCGCCAGTCGAAGCTGGCGTTGTGCGCCACGAAGACCCGCCCGGCCAATCGATCGGCCACCTCCTCGGCGATGTGCCGGAAGGGCGGCTGCCCGCGCACCATGGCCGAGGAAATACCGGTGAGGGCGGTGATGAAGGGCGGAATGGGGCGTTCGGGATCGACGAGGCGCACAAAGGGTTCGCCCACCTGCCCGTCCTCGACGGGGACGATGGCGATCTCCGTGATGCGATCGCCCACCTCCGGTGCCGTCCCGGTGGTTTCGACGTCGACGACGGCGAAGCGGAGGTGGGCGAGGGGGAGATCCGGTGCGAACATGCTCGAAAGGTAAAGGGGGGAGCCCCCCGGCTGGTCAGGGGCGCTGCGCATGGCTACACTTGTGAAGAATTTCACAAGCCCTCCCCGTGAAGCGTATCGCCGACTCCACCGTCCGCCGTCTCTCGATGTACCTCCGGTACCTCGAGGACCTTGCCGCGCGCGGGCTCGCCACCGCCTCCAGCGACGCCCTCGCCAACCTCTGCGGCACCACCCCGGCCCAAGTCCGCAAGGATCTCTCCTTCTTCGGGTCCTTCGGCAAGCGCGGCCTGGGCTACCCTGTGCAGGAGCTCATCGACCACCTCCGGGAGATCCTCGGCCTGCAGCAGGATTGGCCGGTGGTGATCATCGGCGCCGGCAAGATCGGCGCGGCCCTCGCCGACTATCGCGGCTTTCTCCAGCGCGGATTCCGCGTGGTGGGCGTCTACGACAACGATCCGGCCAAGGTGGGACGGCCATGGGGGGGCAGCCACATCCGCGACATCGCCGCCCTGGCACCGGACGTCCGCGCCCAAGGGGTCCAGATGGCGGTCCTTGCCGTCCCCGCCGACCATGCCCAGCAGGTGGTGGACCTCGCCATTCAGGCCGGCATCCGCGCCATCCTCAACTTTGCGCCCGCCCAGCTGGCCGTCCCGCCCCACGTGTCACTCAAGGCCGTCAACATGGCCATGGAGATGGAGGGGCTGGCGTTCGCCCTCACGCACGCGGACGCGCCCTGAGGGCGCGCACCACGCGCGCGAACGCCTCGGGGGACAGCACCTCCGGACGCGCCTGCGGGTCCAGCCCGCACCCGCGCGCCACGGCATCCGCCTCGTCCGCCGACAGCCCCGCCACGCTGCGGAGCACGCGGCCCAGCTGCTTGCGGCGCATCCCGAAGGCCGCCTGCACGAAGCGGCGGTATCCGACCTCCTCCTCCGGTGTCACCACCGGATCCGGACGCGGGCGCAGGCGCACCACCGCCGACTCCACCTGCGGGGGCGGATAGAAGGCGCCCGGGGGCACCCGCACCACCAACTCCACCTCGGCCACCGCCTGGATATTCACCCCCAGCGCCCCGTACGCCTTGGTGCCCGGGGGCGCCGTCAGCCGATCGGCCACCTCCTTCTGCACCAGGAACACGGCAACCTCCGCGCGGGGCGCCTCCAGGGCCTGAAACAGGATCGGGGTGGTGATGTAATACGGCACGTTGCCCACAAGGCGATACGGCCCGGCGGCCACGTCGCCGAGCGACACCTTGAGGACGTCGGCGTTCACAACGGACACGCCTGGGCGCGCGGCGTACCGCTCCGTCAGGTGCTGCGCGAGGTCCCGGTCGAGCTCGATGGCGACCAGCCGCGCCGCCCGCTCGACGAGTCGGTCGGTGAGCACCCCACGCCCCGGACCGATCTCCACCACCGTGGACGCCTCCAAGGGGCCCAGCGCCTCCACGATGGCGTCCAGCACCCGCGCGTCGCGCAGGAAGTGCTGGCCGAAGCGCTTGCGGGGGGCCGGGAGCCCGGCGGGCGTGCCGCGCGGGGCGGACGGCGGGGAGGACGGAGACCGACGGGGTGGACGCATGGGGGGCTCAGCGGGTAGGGCGATCGACGATGACCACGGCGACATCATCCCGCAGGGGCGTGGGCCCGCGATGGCCGCGGGCCAGCCGGATGAGGGCGTCCAGCATCTCCTCCGGGGACTCGCCGTGCACCATGGCCCCCAGCTGGCGGCGCACGGCCTCCTCCCCCAGCGGGATCCCCTCGGCGTTGCGGAGGTCGGCCAACCCGTCGGTGAACAGCACCAGGCGGTCGCCGGCACGCCAAGGGGTCACCGACTCCTCGATGGGGAGGTCGCTGAAGCCCAAGGGGGGGACCACGGCCGCCAGGCGCACCAGGCGCCCGTCCGCCCCCAGGCGGAAGGCATGTGGATGGCCGGCGTTGGCAAAGCGCAGCTCCCGCGCCCGCCCGTCGATGACCGCGTAGCACATGGTCAGCGACATCTCGGTGGACGCGAGCTCGTCGGCGAGCGAGCCCCGCACCGATTCGAGCGCCAGCGCCGGATCGAAGGCGGCCTGCATGTGGATGGCCGCCGCGCTCAGCGCCAACGCCATGACCAACGCCGCCTGATAGCCGTGGCCGGACACGTCGCCGATGAGCACGCCCGTGCGGTCCGCATCCAGGCGGGCCAACAGGAAGAAATCGCCCCCCACGCTGTCGGCCGGCACCATGCGCGTGGCGGCCCGGGCCTCGGGCCCCACCACGGCGGGGCTGGGGAGCAACTTGAGCTGCAGCTCCTGGGCCACCTGCATCTCCCGCAGCAATTGCTGGCGATCGGCCAGCGCCTGCACGCGCGCGAGCTCTCGTCCCTGGCGCTCCCGATCGTCCACCAGGCGCCGCACGAGCGGGAGGAGCAACAGCAGGAGCCGATCCACCTCGGCGGGGAGGGCGGCATCCAGGAAGAGCCAGCCAACCCGGTCGCCAACGGTGACCAGCCGGGCCTGCAGGGCGTGCGTACGGGCCCAGGTGGCGACATCCCACGCCACGGCGCCGGCGCGGGTCCGGTCGGCCATCGCCGCCGATGAGGCGCCCAGCAGACGCGGCGCCACCCCGGCCTCCGACCGCTCCCACACCGCCGCCTCGGTGCCGCTCGCCTCGCGCACCGCCTCCAACAGGGCGGTGATCTCGTTCATTGCCGGAGCAGTCGCAACCGCACGCAGTGCCGACCGCCCGGCGGGGGGGACGGACATTCCACCGTGTCCATGAGCTGGCGCATCAGGAACACGCCGCGTCCATCCTCCCGCTCCAGCCAGTCGCCATCGGCGGGCGACGCCTGCACCCCCTCCAAATCGAACCCGGGGCCGTCGTCCCCCACCTCCACGTCGAGCCGGTCCGCCGAGATGGTGGCGCAGACGCGCACCATGCGCTCCTCCGCGCCGGCGTTGCCGCGCAGGATGGCGTTGGCCAGCGCCTCGGTCACGGCCACCGGGACGTTGAGCCGGCACTGGCGCGGCGCGAACCCCGCGCGCTCGCACAACGCCACGATGGCCTCCACCACCGGTTCGATGGCCGCCAGGTCCGACCCCATGCACCACTGGCGCCGGGCGAGCGTCACGGGCCCGGCGGCGGCGTGGCCGTCAGGGGGCGGCGAGTGCGTCACGTCGGGTGGCGTGGAGCGGGAAGAGCGCGTCCAGTCGCGTGAGCTCGAAGAGCGCGCGCAGGTCGGCATTGAGCCCGGCCAACCGGAGGTCTCCCCCCAGCTCCCGCACCCGCTTGGCCAGCGACACCAGCGCCCCCAGCCCGGAGCTGTCGATGTAGCCGGCGCGCGCGCAGTCGACCACCACCAGACGCGCGCCCTGGTCGATGGCGTCGAGGACGGCCTGCTTGAACTCCTGGCGGTTGCTCACCACCAACTGCCCCTCGATCTCGATGACGAGGGTGCTGCCGGACTGCTCGAGCGGGAAGCTCATGGACGGGACGGGGAAGGCGGGAGTGCGTCGGGATCGGTCGATTGGAGCGCGGTGACCGCAGCCACATGCACAATGTCGTCGGCGGAGGCCCCGCGCGACAAGTCGCTGCAGGGACGGGCGAGTCCCTGCAGGATCGGGCCGATGGCGGTGGCGGCGGCAAGCCGCTGGACCAGCTTGTACGCGATGTTGCCGGCGTCGAGCGAGGGGAACACCAGGATGTTGGCGGCACCGGCGGCGCCATCGCCTGGCGCCTTGCGGGCGGCAATGGCGGGGAGCAGCGCGGCATCCGCCTGCACTTCCCCCGTGCACGGCACCTCCGGCGCCTCGCGGCGGAAGAGCGCCACGGCTTCGCGCACCTTGCTCACCGAGGGGCCGTCGGCGCTCCCCTGGGTGCTGTAGGACAGGAACGCCACGCGCGGCGCGTCGCCCACGATGCGGCGCCGGTCGGCGGCCGCGGCCCGGGCGATGTCGGCCAGCTGGCGCGCGGTGGGGTCGGGGATGACCGCGCAGTCGGTGAAGGTGAGCACCTCGCCCTGCGCGCTGCGGAACGGCGGGACGATCAGGTAGAACGCGGACGACACCGACCGGACCCCGGGGGCGTTGCCGATGGTCCAGAGCGCCGCCCGGAGGACGTCGGCGGTGGTGTGCACCGCGCCGGCCACGCAGCCATCCGCGTGTCCCAGCGCCACCAGGGCATCCGCGAAGTACAGGGGGTGGCGCGCCAGGGCCTCGGCGTCGTCCCGCCCCAACCCGCGATCCCCGCGGCGCGCCAGCAGCCGGTCGACCACCGCCGCCCCGCGCGGGTCGGTCAGCGGATCCAGGCAGGGGATCCCGTCGAGCGGGCGCGACACGGCGCCGGCCCCACCCGCCGCCACCAGCACCGGCCGCACGGTGCCCCGCTGCGCCAGCTGCGCCACGGCGGCGAGGGTGCGCGGATCGTCGGCCTCCGGAAACAGGATGACCCGCCGCTGGGCCGCCGCCCGCTCGTGCAGCGCCTCCAGGAACTGCTCCGCCACCGGCTGCATCAGCGGGCGGGCTCCTCCGCGCGGGCGAACCGTCGGGCCAACGCGTCGGCCACCACGGGGTGCACCAACCCCGACACGTTGCCGCCGAAGCGGGCCACCTCGCGCACGAGGCTGGAGCTGATGTGCGTGGTCTCCAGTGACGGGGGCATGAACACCGTCTCCAGCGCCGGATAGAGGTGCCGGTTCATGAGCGCCATCTGGTACTCGTACTCGAAGTCGCTCACCGCGCGCAGCCCCCGCACGTTGACGCGGGCGCCCACCTGCCGCGCGAAATCCACCAGGAGCCCGGAAAACGCCCGCACCTCCACGCGCGGCTCGTGGCCGAAGATCGCGCGGATGCACCCGACGCGCTCCTCCACGCTGAAGAGCGGCTGCTTGTTGGGATTGTGCGCCACGGCCACCACCAGCCGGCCGGCAAAGGCCAGCGACCGCGTGATGAGGTCCTCGTGGCCGTGGGTGATCGGATCGAAGGAGCCCGCATACAGCGCGACAGGCACCTCAAAGCCCGGAACGTCGGGGGGAGTCACGTGGTGGGGCTCCGGTAGAACGTGAGGGCGGTGGTGCCGTAGCGGCGCGTGGTCCCGCCCGGGGGCAGCGAATGGCTGGCGGCGTGCTCGATCCCCAGCACATGCGCGAAGGGGACCTCGAGCCAGCGCCGCGCCAGCGCGTCGGCCACCGCGCTGTCGTACGGGGGGTCGGCGAACGCCACGTCGTAGTGTCCCGCGGCACACGCCTCCACCCAGCGCACCGCGTCGTCGCGGTGAAGGGCGGCCCCGGGGTGGCCCCCGAGGCGGTCGAGGTTGGCGCGCAAGGCGGTGAGGGCACGGGGCGACTGCTCCACGAAGTCCACCTGGGCGGCCCCGCGCGAGAGTGCCTCCAGCCCCAACGCCCCGCTCCCGGCGCACAGGTCGAGCACGCGGGCGTCCGGCAGGGCGTGGTGCACGATGCTCATCCACGCCTCGCGAATGCGGTCGCGGGTGGGGCGCACCAGCTCCCCCGGCGGCGCCTCGATGCGGCGCCCGCGCCACTGGCCGGCGATGATGCGCATCGGTCAGCGCCGCACGTCGGCCACCTTGAGCTGCAGCCGCGACAGCCCTCGGTAGTCGTCGCGCTCGAGGCGAAAGAGCAGGTCCACCGGCTGCGCCGGATCGAGCTCCCCGGCCCGGGCCGCGAGGCCCCAGCCGATGGCGTCCAGCGTCGTGCCCCCGGCCTCCACGGCAAAGCGCACCCCGTCGCTCCCGATGCGCCGCGGCGGAGCCGCCACCGCGACGCCGGTGGCGCACAGCAGCGGCGCCGGGTTTCCCACGCCGAACGGCTCGAAGCGGCGCAGGAGCCGCTCCAGCGATTCGTCCACCGCGTCGAGCGGCAGCTCCGCATCGATCCGCAGCTCGGGGACCAGGTCCTCCGGGCGCAGCCACGCGCGCGCCACGTCGTCAAACTGCTCCGCAAAGGCGGGGAGGCGCGCGGCCTCCATGGTGAGCCCCGCCGCCGCGCGATGGCCCCCGAAGCGGATGAAGTGCCCGGCGCAGCTGGTGAGCGCCGCGTGCAGGTCGAAGCGCGGGATGGAGCGCCCGGAGCCCTTCCCGATCCCCGCCTCGTCCACTGTGACCATCACCGCCGGCCGCGCGGTGTGCTCCACGATGCGCGCGGCGGCGATCCCGATGACCCCGTGGTGCCACCCGGTGCCGGCGAGCACGAAGGCATGGCGGTCGCGCTGCGCCGGCGTGTCCAGCTGGCGCAGCGCGGCCTCGAGCACCTCCCGGTCCAGTCCCTGGCGCGCCTGGTTGAGCTCCTCCAGCTCGCGCGCCATGGCGTGCGCCTGGTCGTCGGCATCGGCCAGCAGGAGCGCCAACCCCTGCTTGGCGTCCCCCACGCGCCCGGCGGCATTGAGGCGCGGGGCCAGCGTGAAGCCCACCCGGCCGGCGGTGAGCGCCTTCCCCTCCATCCCCGACGAGCGCACCAGCGCGCGGATTCCCGCCTTGGCCGCCGCCGCGTCCTGCATGATGCGCAGCCCCACCTGCGCAAACACGCGGTTCTCGCCGCGCAGCGGCGCCACGTCGGCGATGGTCCCCAGCGCCACGAGGTCCAGGTGCTGGTGGGCCAGGTTCGCCTCTGCGCCCATCGCCTCGCACAGCGCCACCGCCAGCTTGTAGGCGATTCCCACGGCGGCCAGATCCTTGTCCGCCGACGGGCAGTCGGGGCGGCGCGGGTTGCACACCGCCAGGGCGGGGGGCAGCGCGCCCCCGGGGAGATGGTGATCGGTGATGATCACGTCGATCCCCGAGGCGACCAGGTCACCGACCGCGCCCACGGCGCTGGTGCCACAGTCGCAGGTGACCACCAGGGTGGCCCCGTGTCGACGCGCCGCCGCACACCCGGCCGGACCGAGGTCGTAGCCGTCGTCGCGGGCGGGCACCCAAGGGACCACCTCGCGCGCCCCCAGCGACCGCAGCACGCGGGTGAGCAGCGCGGTGGAGGTCATGCCGTCCACGTCGTAGTCGCCGTGGACGAGGATCACTTCACCGCGGCGGATGGCGGCGACCAGCCGCTCCACGGCCCGGTCGGCGTCGGCCATGACGCCCGCAGGCTCCACGTGGCTGCGATGCGGGCGCAGGAAGCGCACGGCAGCCTCCCGCGTGTCATGGCCGCGCGCGGCCAGCAGCTGCACCGCCACCGGCGGGAGCACGATCTGCTCGGCCGCCAACGCCTCCGCCAGCGCGGCCAGCTGGGCGGGATCGGGGGCCGGCGCGGCCACCCAACGGGCAGCGGGGCGACGCGAGACGGCGGGGGCGGGGCGGGATGGACGTGGCGGCACATGCACAATCTAGCGCGGTGGCGCCGCCGTCCGCGCCCTCACGGGGCGCGTCGGGACGCGTGGCCCGTCGCCGCGCGAGCGGGCCTCACCGCAGCGGGCGACGGCGCGGGGAACGGACCGGCGTGAGTTGGCGGAGGTCGGCCTCCAGCTCCATCCGTTCGCGCATCAGCACCGCCTGCGCCGCCGGGTCGGCGTCCCGCATCGCCTCGCGAATCCCCTCGATGCGCGCCTCCAGCGTGCGCAGATCGAGGCGCCGGATCAGGAGTGCCAGGTCGGCCGCGGCGGGATCCGCCGCCACGGGCCCTTCCGAGACGGCGCGCAGCGCGGCCACGCCGCTCGCGTCGAGCCGTTCGGCCACCTGCGCCAGATCCTCGTCCGGCGGAGCCACCAGCAGCGCGTTGAACAGTGCCGCGTACCCGGCGTGCCGGAACGCCCGCGGCGGATGCCGCTCGGCCACCCATTCCGCCACCGACCGGTCGTGCAGCATGGCCCGCACCAGCAGCCGCTCCACCGGCTCGTCCTGCGCCGGGCGCGGTGGCACGGCGGTGACCTGCCACTGCGGCCCCTCGTTGCGCCGCTTGCGCCCCGTCCATGGGGCGCGCAACGGCGAGGCCGACGGGGGCGCGGCCCCCTCCTCCACGGGCGGAGGCGCCTCATCCGGAGGAGGACCCGCGTCCGGCTCGCCCTGTCGCCGCCGCATGGTCGAGCCGGCGTCGGGTTCGTCGGCCTCGGCCAGCAGGGTGGCCTTGTCCAGCCCGGTCATCGAGGCCAACCGGGCCAGGTACAGGTCCCGCGTGAGCGGATCCCGCGTGGCGCGAACGGTGGGGAGGAGCCGGTCGATGGCGCGGCGCCGGAGGCGCAGGTCGTCCAGCCACCCGCGGCGCTGCACGAGCTGGAGCTGGCGATCGAACAGGTCCATCGCCTCGGCAAGCGCCGCGTCGATGGCGGGGCGGCCGTGCGCCCGCACGAACGTGTCGGGGTCCTCGCCGTCGGGGAGGGTGACCACCCGCACGGCGGCGCGATGACGCAGCAGCTCCTTCCCCGACTTGAAGGTGGCCGCCTGCCCCGCCTCATCGCCGTCCAGCAACAGGAACACCTCCGGCGCGTAGCGAAGCAGCAACGCGGCCTGTTCCTCGGTGAGGGCCGTCCCCAGCGGCGCGACCACCTCCTCCACCCCCGCGAGCGCCAGGCGGATGACATCGAGGTACCCCTCCACCACAATGGCCCGCTGCTGCCGGCGCATGGCGCCGCGCGCCTCATGCAGCCCGTAGAGCAGCCGGCGCTTCTGGAACACGGGGGACTCGGCGCTATTGAGATACTTGGGTTCCTCGGCGCCCATGGCGCGCCCGCCAAAGCCCACCGGATGCCCCAGCTCGTCGAAGATCGGGAACATGATCCGGCCCCGGAAACGCGGCCGCAGCCCCTCCTCCCCCTCGCGCTGCAACAGGAGCCCGGCGTCACGCTGGCGGTCGTCGCCGAAGCCGAGGGAGTTGAGGTAGCGGCGCAGCAGCGCCCCGTCACGCGGGGCAAACCCGATGCCGAAGCGGGCGCAGGCGGCGGCGTCGAGGGCGCGCCCGGCGAGATACGCGCGCGCTTCGGCCCCCACGGTCTCGTCCTGCAGCTGCCGCTGGAACCAGTCGACGGCCGCCCCCAGCACCTCCCAGTGCGGGGCGTTGGGATCGGGGGGCTGCAACCGCGCGGGGGTGTCGATCACCTCGATGCCGGCGCGCTCCCCCAGGTACTTCACCGCGGCGGGCCACTCCATCCCGAGCCGCTTGCGGACGAACGAGAACGCGTCGCCGCTTTCGTGGCAGACGAAGCAATGGTACGTGCCGCGCTTGGGCGACACGGCGAAGTTGGGCTTGGTCCCCTGGTGAAACGGGCACGGCCCCCGGAAGTCCCCGCCGGCTCGGCGCAGCGGAACCGACTCGCCGATCACCTGCACGATGTCGGTGGCGGCGCGCACCCGCTCGACCACCTCGTCGGAGATCACGCCCGTCCCCCGCTCACGCGAGCTCGGCCACGGTCACGCCCGCGCCGCCCTCGTTCCACGCGCCCAGGCGGCTGCCGGTCACGCGCGTGTCCTTGCGCAGCAATTCCGCCACGCGGGCCCGCAACGCCCCCGTGCCCTTGCCGTGGATGATGCGCACCTCGCGCAGGTCCGCACGCACGGCCGCATCCACCGCCGAAAAGAGCCGGTCGTCCAGTTCGTCCACCCGCAGGCCGCGCAGGTCCACCTCGTGCAGCGGTCCCTCCGCTTCCAGCGCGCCATACACCGCCACCTTGACGGGCGGCGGCGGCGGCGCCGCCGTGCGCGTGAGCGAGGCCAGCGGGACCGTGAGGGTGAGCGACCCCACCGCGACGCGCGCGTCGGTCCCCTTGCAGGCCACCACGCGCCCCAGCTTGCCGTCCAGGGTGCCCACCAGCACGGCATCCCCGGGGGCCAGCGGGGCGTCGGGCGCGGGCCGACGTGCGGCCGGACGCGCGGCCGATCGGCCCGCGCCCCCCTCCGGGCTCGTGGTGCGGTCTGCGGGCGCCGGGGGCGCCGGTGCCCGCCCGCTTTCCAAGCGCCGTTCCGCCACCCGCCGCGCCCGCCGCTCGGCCTCACGCCGCTCGGCCTCCTGCAACGCCGCCGACTGCGCCGCCGCCGCCTCTTCCACCGCCCGGCGCGACAGCCGCGCGGCCTCGTCCAACGCCGCCGTCTCCTGGGCGGCGGCCGCCTGCGCCTTGAACTGGGCGATCACCCCCTCCACCTGCGTGCGCGCCTCCAGCAGGTACTTGCGCGCCCCCTGGCGGGCCTGCCGATCGGCCTCCCGCTCCTTCTCGCGCACCTTGGCCTCGCGGTCGGCCACGGTGGCCGTGCGGGCGCGCAGCTTGTCGGCCTCGTGCGCAACGTGCGCCTCGCGATCGTGCAGGAGCGCCTCGCGCGCCTCCACGTCGGCCAGCAGCACCGCCAGGTCGCGCTCCCCCTGCGGCAGGCGCTCCTCGGCGGCGGCAATCACCTCGGGCGGGAGCTGAAGCCGGCGGGCGATGCTCAGCCCGTAGCTGCGCCCGGGGACGCCCTTGAGAAGACGGTACGTGGGGGCCAGCGCCACCGCGTCGAACTGCAGCGACGCGTTCACCACCCCGGGCACCTCGGTGGCGAGCAGCTTGAGCTGCCCTAGGTGCGTGGAGGCCAGCGTGAGGGTGCCGCGGGTGGTGAGCGCCGCCAGGATGGCGCCGCCCAAGGCGGCCCCTTCGGCCGGATCGGTGCCGGAGCCCAACTCGTCCACCAGCACCAGCGAGTGGGCGGTGGCGCGGGCCAGGATCTCCGCGAGGTTCTTGACGTGCGCGCTGAAGGTGGAGAGCGACGCCTCGAGGCTCTGCTCATCGCCCACGTCGGCAAAGCAGTCATCGAACACCGGGAGGCGACTGGTGGCGCCCACCGGCGCGGGAATGCCCGCCTGCACCATGGCGGCCATGAGTCCGACCGCCTTGAGGAGGACCGTCTTGCCCCCCGTGTTGGGCCCGGAGACCAGCAGCGTGCGTTCACCGGGGACCATGGTGAGGTCGAAGGGGACCACGGTGATCCCCCGGGCGAGGAGCAGCGGATGGCGCCCGTCGATGATGCGCACCCCGTCGGCGGGGTCACCCACCTCGACGGGGGCGCAGTGGCATTCGAGGGCGTAGCGCGCGCGCGCCTGCAGGGAGTCGAGCGCCACGAGCGCGTCCCACGCGCCGCGCAGCGCGGGCGCATGGGGGCGCAGGGTGTCGGTGAGCTCGCGCAGGACCCGCTCCTCCTCGCGCTGCTCCTCGATCTCCAGCTCGCGGACGCGATTGCCGAACTCCACCGCCGCCGGGGGCTCCACGAAGATGGTGGCGCCGGTGCCCGACGCGTCGTGGACGATGCCGCCGACGTAGCCGCGCGCCTCGCGCCGCATGGGCATGACCCACCGGCCGTTGCGCATGGTGACGGAGAGGTCGCTGACCTGGTGGTGCGGCTCGAGGCGCGCCATTTCGCGCTCGAGCAGGCGCACCAGCTCGCCCTCCGCCTGGCGCAGTTCGCGGCGCACGCGCCGGAGGGCGGGGGACGCCTCGTCCTTCACGGTGCCGTCGTCCGCGATGGCGCGGGTGATCCCCTCCTCAAGGGGGCGCAGGTCGAGGAGGGCGTCGGCCAGGTCCCGCAGGACGGCGATGACCACGAGCGGGCGCCGCGGGTCGCGCACGGCGTCGCGGGTGCGGCGCGCGGAGCGCAGAAGGATGGCACCCTGCAGAAGCTCCAGGGCGGACCACGCGAGCCCTTCGATGCGCAAGCGCTGCAGCGGGGCGCCAAGCTCCGGGACCGGCTCCGCCGGCCACCCCAGTTCGGACGCGACCAGTGCCCGCATGGCCTCGACGCGGCGATGTTCCGCCTCGATCCATGCGCGGTCGGCGACGGGGACCAAGGCGCGCACGGCGGCAGCCCCCGGGGCGGAGTGCGCACGCCCTGCGACCAGCCCCAGCAGACGGGGGAACTCGAGAATGCCGAGGGCGTGCGCGTTCATGAGTCCCTGCAAGGCATGAGTCCGACCACCGGGCCGGACGGTGAAACGAACGTCCTAGCGGGCGCTGAGCGCCTCACGGACGAGGGCACTCACCTGAGCGCCATCCGCCCGCCCCTTGAACTGCGGGAGCACGACGCCCATCACGGCGCCCACGGCGGTCGCCCCGGCGTCGATCGCCGCACGGATGGCCGCGCGGATTTCCTCGGGGTCCACCGCTGCGGGGAGGAACCCCTCCAGCGCCTCCGCCTCGGCCGCCTCGCGCGCCGCCAGATCGGCGCGGGCCGCGGTGGCGTAGAGGGCGCTGGCTTCCCGGCGCTTCTTGACCGCCTTCCGCAGCACGTCGACCACATCGTCGTCCGCCAGATCGCGACGCAGCTCGATCTCCCGGTTGCGCGCCTCGGCGATCACGGTGCCCAGCAACAGCACGCGATCGCGATCTTGTGCCTTCCGCGCCGCGACCTGCTCAGCCTGCAGGCGGGCGAGCAGCGGCGCGGCAGCCGTCACCCGTGACGGGTGCGCCGGTTCTTCCGGACCGCCGCATTCATCTTGCGCTTGCGCCGCTCGGACGGCTTCTCGTAGTGGCGGTGCTTGCGCAGGTCGGACAAGATGCCGGCCTTCTCGCACTTCTTCTTGAAGCGCTTGAGGGCCCGCTCGAAGTTCTCGTCCTCGTGAATGATGACTTCGGACAAAACGGAAGCTCCGGTGGGAGAGGATCGGCCACGGCGCGCATGCCGTGGCACGGGGACCAGATGAAACGCGAAAGGTGCAACCGGCCAGCGAACGACCGCGTTGCCGACGGCAACGCCTGGAACAACCGCTGCGTCAACGCGAGAGCCGCACGCCGTCGCCGGCGGGCGTTCCCCCTGTAGCCCTGAAAACTACCAGCGACCCACCGCCAAGGTCAAGCAGTGGCGGCACATGGCGGTGCGAAGGCTACCCCGGAGGCTACCCCGGGGGCCACCCCAGCGCCCGCCCGCCAAGCACATGCAGGTGGAGATGCCCCACCGTCTGCCCTCCATCCGTGCCGCTGTTGGTGACGACCCGGTACCCCGAGGCCGCCACCCCCTCCCGTTCCGCGACCTCTCGGGCCAACAGCAACAGGGCGCCCAGCTCCTCCCCGTCCGCCGCGGCCGCCAACCCGTCCACGTGGCGCCGAGGGACGACCAGCACGTGGACCGGCGCCTGCGGATGCAGGTCCCGGAACGCCACCCCCCGCTCGTTCTCCGCCACCCGCGCCGCCGGGATGGTCCCCGCCACGATGCGGCAAAAAATGCACTCGGCACCCTGTGTCTCGGCCATCAGCCCCCCTCCGCGTCCAATCCCGTTCGCGCCATGGCCACAGCGGCCACCGCGGCCGTCTCGAACCGCAAGATCCCCGGCCCCAGCCGGCTTCGCCGAAACCCCGCCGCCTCCAGCTGCGCCAGCTCGTCCGGCTCCAGCCCCCCCTCCGGCCCCACTGCCAGGACCACGGGCGCACGCCACCCCCCTGCCCCGCCCCCCACCAACGGCGCCCCGGTCGCGTCGAGCACGATCCGATCCCCCACCGGGGCCGCCATCATCGCCCGCTCCACCGTGGCCTCGGGGAACAGCTGCGGCAACCACCCCCCTTCGCTTTGCAGCAGGGCACCCTCCATCCGCGCCCGCACCTTGGCCTGAAACGCCATCCCCTCGCCGCGCGGCGAGACGCTGCGCGAGCGCCGCCACACCACCGGGCGCCAGCTGGTCACCCCCAACTCGGCCGCCTTCTCCGCCAGCCACAACATCCGGTCGCGATCGGCCACGGGGAGCAACAGGTGCACCGCCGGCAACGGCGGCACCTCGGCCACCGCGTCCACCTCCACTTGCACCTGCGCCTTGGCCAGCCGGATCACGTGCGCCGCCGCCACCCCGCCGGCCCCATCGCGCAGCGCCACCGCCGCCCCCGCCTCCAGCCGCAGCACCCGCATGTGACGCGCCGCCCCTTCGTCCAGCGACACCGAACTCCCCGCCACAACGGGCCCCGGGGCGAGGAACCCGGGACGCCCGGCGGTCAGCGCCGGGCGACGGTCACCGACCACCACGGCTCCTCCGTGTCCTCGGCCACCACCGCCCAGCCGGCGGCCTCCAGCGTGGCCACCATGCCGTCCCGCTCCTCGCGCAGAATCCCGCTGAGGATGGCCCGCCCGCCAGGCGCCAACGCTGCCGCCATGGCGGGAAGCAGCATCACCAGCACCGACGAAATGATGTTGGCGAGGATCACGTCGACCGGCGCCAGCAGCGGCAGGAGCGCCTCGGCGTCCCCCTCGAAGACGTGCACGCGCGCCGCCTCGCCATTGCGCCGCACGTTGGCCTCGGCGTCCGGAATGGCGTCCGGGTCCACCTCCACGGCGTAGACGCGCGCGGCCCCCAGCTTGGCCGCGGCAATGGACAGGACGGCGCTCCCCGCCCCCAGATCGGCGACGGTCATGCCGGGGCGCAACACCGCCGGTAGCAGGCGCGCCACCCCGCGCGTGGTGGCGTGCTCGCCAGTGCCAAAGGCCATCCCGGGCTCAATGATGATGGCACGGGCGGGGTCCAATCCGTCGGCCAGCCAGGGGGGGGCAATGGTCAGCGCCCCCACCGCATGCGCCCCGATCCGCGCCTTCCACGCCTCACTCCAATCCACCGCCGGCAACGGCTCCTGCGTGGCCACGGCCAGTGGCACCGCCGCCACCACCGCCGCCGCGACCGCGTCCACATCAGCGCCCGGAGGAAAGTGGGTGACCAGCCGCAGGCCGTCCTCGTGGACCCCCTGCGCCCCGGCGCCAAACAGCGCCGCCAGCGCCGCCTCACGCGCACCGGCCGCCTCGCCCGGCTCCACGCGCAGGCTCGTCCACCCCGCCATGGGCTCAGCCACCCAGCGCTTCCTTCATCTTCGACCAGAACCCCTTCTCCCGCTGGGCGGGCGCCTGCCGCTGCATGCCGGCCAGCCGTTCGATCAGCGCCGACTCCTCGGCCGACGGCTGCTGCGGCGTCCACAGCTGCACCTTCACGTGCAGATCGCCCACGCCGGAGGCGTTGACCCGCGGGAGCCCGCGCCCCCGCAGGTGGAACACCGTGCCGCTCTGCGTCCCCGCCGGCACCTTGAGCGAGAGGGGCGCGTGCACCCCGGGCACCTGGATCTCGGCCCCCAGCACCAGCTGCGGGTAGGTGACCAGCGCCTCGCAGAACAGGTCCTCGCCGTCCCGCTCGAAGCGCTCGTCGTCCTGCACCTCGAACACCACCAGCACGTCGCCGCGCCCACCACCGCGCGCGCCCACGTTGCCGGCGCCCCGCAGCGTCATGTACTGCCCGGTGGCCACCCCGGCCGGCACCGTGATCTTGAGGGTGCGCTCCGCCCGCACGCGCCCCTCGCCACGGCACTTGCGACAGGGGGAGGACGTCACCGTGCCCTCCCCCGCACAATTCGGGCACGGCGCCACCGACACGAACTGCCCGAAGAAGCTGCGCTGCGCCCGGCGCACCTCGCCGGCGCCGCCGCACGTCCCGCACTTCTGCGGACGCGTCCCCGGCTCGGCGCCCGAGCCTTCGCAGCCGTCGCAGGCGTCCAGCACCTTGAGCGTCACCGTCTTCTCGACGCCCGTGGCGACTTCGCCAAGCGTGAGCGCCAGGGGGAGCTTGATGTCGGTGCCGGGGCGCGGTCCGGCACGCCGCCCGCCCCCGGCCGCCCCGAACAGGTCGCCCAGCCCGCCGAAATCCCGCATGAAGATGTTCAGGGCATCGGACAGGTCGACGTGCTGATAGGCCCCGCCGCCGCCGCCGGCGCCGCGCATCCCCGCCTCGCCGTACCGGTCGTAGGCCGCGCGCTTCTGGGCATCGCGCAGCACGTCGTACGCCTCGATGATCTCCTTGAATTTCTCCTCAGCCTCCGAGGACCCGCCGTTGCGGTCGGGGTGCCACTGCGTGGCCAGCTTGCGGTACGCCTTCTTGATGTCGTCGTCGGTCGCGTCGCGCGGCACGCCGAGGACCGCGTAATAGTCAGCCATGCGGAAGATGCGGGAAATGGGATGGGCGGGGGTGATCCCCGCCCGTCAGCACAGCAGGTCGGACACCAGGCGGGAGGTGTGGGCCACCAGCGCAATGACCTTGTCGTACGGCATGCGCGTGGGCCCGATGACGCCGATCACGCCGCTGAGCGCCCCGGCGCTGAAGCCGGCGGTGACCACCGTGAACCCCTCCAGCCGGGGATCGCCGTGCTCGTTGCCGATGGTGATGGACACCCCGCCAGCCCCCGGACGCCCCTCCAGCAGCGTGGCCAGCTGCTGGCGCGTCTCGGTGAGGGCAATGAGCTGTCGCAGGCGCTCACCACTGGCGAACTCGGGCTGCTCCGCCAACAGCGATGGTTGCCCCAGCACCACCCCCTCGGAGGGCTGGGCCGCCAGCCCGAACACCTGATCGCCCTCCTCGATGAAGATGTTGAGGAGGTCGGCGGTTTCCGGGGCCACGGTGGCATCGCGCAGCCGAGCGCCCAGCGAGTGGCGCACCTGCTCCAGCGTGAGCCCGGCCAGCCGCTCGTTGAGTACCAGCGTGACCTCGACCAACGCGGCGTCGGCCATGGTCCCGGGCACCTCGACGAAGATCGTGCGCACCGCGCCCCCGTCGAGCGCCAGCACCATAAGCAGCCGCTCCGCCGACACGCGCACCAGCTCCACCTGCCGCAAGGTGGACCGGTCGAGCCGCGGCCCCAGCGCCACCCCCAGCTCCTGCGTGAGGATCCCCAACGACTGGGCCGCGCGCCGCAGGATCGTCTCGATGGCCGACCGGTTGCCCCCGATCTCCGCGGCGAGCAGCCGCTGGGCGTCGTGGCTCACGGTCTCGAGGCGCATGAGCGAGTCGACGTACACCCGATACGCCTTGTCCGTCGGGATGCGCCCCGCCGACGTGTGCGGATGGAAGAGAAACCCCTTCTCCTCCAGGTCGCTCATCGTGTTGCGAATGGTCGCCGGCGAAATCCCGAGCCCGAAGCGGCGCGACAGCGTGCGCGAGCCCGCCGGCTCCGCCGTGGCGACGTAGCTGTGGATGACCGCCTCCAACACCTGACGCTCCCGGTCGGAGAGCTCCGCAGGACTTACCATGGGCTTGGGACGCCCGCCAACGACGCCAGTGAGAGGACAACCATAAGTGCAACGCTACAAATGACTTCGGACCGCTGTCAAGTCGGCCGCCAGCGCATCGAGCCGCAACCACCCGTCGGGGGTGCAGCGCAGGCGCGTCAACCCGCCATCGACCGACGGGACGAGCTCCACCCAGCCGGCCTGCTGCCAGCGGGCGGCCCGCTCCCGATCAGCCTCCGCGAGGGGCAGCCCGTCGACGGTGCGCAACCCCAGATACACCGTTTCGGCCACCCGGTTCTCCGCGGTGAGCCGCTCACAGCCGGCCACGGGGTCCTCCCCGCGGTCCACCGCCGCCTCCCACGCGGTCACGGCCGCCTCATTCCACCGACGCTCGGCACCGTCGAAGCCGTGGGCCGACGGCCCGACGCCCACGTACGGGACCCCGTGCCAATACGCGGCATTGTGCCGGGCCCGGTGCCCCGGCCGGGCGTAGTTGGACACTTCGTAGTGCTCGAAACCGGCACCGGTCAACCGCTCGTGCAGCCAGAGGAACTCCGTGGCGTACCGGTCGTCGCTGGCCGGGGCCACCTCGCCCCGGGCCTGCCACCGTCCCAGCGGGGTCCCCGGCTCAATGGTCAATCCGTACAGCGACACATGGTCCGGCTCCAGCGCCAGCATGCCGGCCAGCTCCGCCTCCCAGTCGCGCGCCAGATGCGACGGCGTGGCGAAGATGAGGTCCACCGACAGCGACGCGATCCCTCCGGCCCGCAGCAGGCGCACCGCCCGGGCCGGGGCCTCGGCGTCATGCACGCGATGCATCCACTGCAGCAGCGCCGGGGTCAGGCTTTGCACGCCAAGGCTGACGCGGTTGATCCCCGAACGGACCCACGAGGCGACGGCCTCGGCGGTCACGTCCTCCGGATTGGCCTCCAGGGTGACTTCGGCGTCCGTCTCCCATCCCCCGGCCCCACGCACCACGGCGCACAGCGCCGCCACCCCCTCGCCCCCGAGGCGCGAGGGGGTGCCCCCCCCGAAATACACGGTCCGCATCGGCACGCGCCATGGGCCCACCTTGCGGACCGCCAGCTCGCCCGCCACGCGCCGGGCGAACGCCTGCCACGGGACCTCGCGGCGCACGGCGATGGCGAAGTCGCAGTAGCTGCAGCGCCGGGCGCAGTAGGGGACGTGCACATAGAGGTGCCGGGCCCCAGGCGGTTCCGTCGCGACCGCCGACGCGTTCTCCGCCGCGACCGCGGAGGTGGCCGTCATCGCACGGGGACCAGCGGGCGGGCGATGCCGAGCAGGTCGAACGCCACCAGCCCGTCCACTTCCAGGCGCGAGAGGACGGACGCCGCCGCCCGGGGAGAGAGTCCGGCGCGCACGGCCACTTCGTCCACGCTGCCGCTGCCGGCGCGCAAGGCGTCCCAACAGCGCGCCGCGTCACCATCCAGCGACGGCCCCGCCGCCGGCGACGTGGTCACCCGGAGCAGGTGCAGCACGTCCGCCACGTCCACGATGGGTTCGGCCCCGGACTTGAGCAGCGCGTTGCTGCCGCGCGCCGTGACGGCGTCAATGGCGTTGGGGACCACGGCCACCGTGCGCCCCAGCTCCACGGCGTGGTCCGCGGTGATGAGGGCGCCGCTGCGCTCCCCGGCCTCCACCACCACCGTGACATCGGCCAGGGCCGCAATGAGGCGATTGCGCCGCGGGAAGGTGCCGCTGTGCCCGGTCTCCCCCGGGGGGAGCTCGGAGACGAGCAACCCGTCGACCCCGATGCGTTCCTGCAACGCGCGATGCCCGCGCGGATAGTACACGTCGATGCCGGTGCCCAGCACCGCGACCGTCCGCCCGCCGGCCTCCAGCGCGGCCAGGTGGGCGGCCCCGTCGATGCCCTGTGCGAGTCCGCTCACCACCGTGACCCCGGCACCGGCGCACTGGCGGGCCAGCGCCGCTGCCACGCGCAGGCCGTAGGCCGAGGGGCGGCGCGTGCCGACGATGGCGACCGCTGGTGGGTCCGCGGCCGCGGCGAGCCCGCGGAAGAAGGCCACCACCGGGGGATCGGCCAGCTCGCGCAGACGCTCAGGATACTCCGCCTCCTCCCGCCAGCGCACCCACATCCCCCCACGGGCCGCCGCGTCGAGCTGGGTCCTCGCCACGCGCCGGCGCGCCGCCAGGTCACCCGGAGCGGCCGCGGCGAGCGCGTCCGACGGGCTCCCATGGGTGTCCACAAGACGACCGGCTGCCACGTCCCCCACCCCGGGCACGCTTCGCAGCGCCAACGCATCGCGCCGCGCGTCGTCAGGGGAGGGGCGCGTCACCATCCTCCTTCCGGTGTTCGGCGGTGCGCATGGCGAGCAGCTGGCGCCACCAGGCGTCCAGCAACACGTCCAATCCCAGGCGGCCGGGGGCACTCACGGCGAAGCAGCCGAAGGCGCCGGGCGCGTTGATCTCGGGGACGTACAGCTCCCCCAGCAGATCCAGCTTGGAGAACACCACGCAATACGGCTTGGCGGCCAGCTCCGCCGAGTAGGCCGCCACCTCGGCGCGCAGCTGGTCCAGCTCGGCCTGCCAATCCTCTGCGTCGATGGGGAGCAGGAAGGCCAGCAGGCGGGTGCGCTCGATGTGCCGGAGAAACTGCAGCCCCAGCCCTTTCCCCTGATGCGCCCCTTCGATGATGCCGGGGATGTCGGCCACCACGAAGGTGCGGTGATCGCTGAGCGGGACCACCCCGAGGTTGGGGGACAGCGTGGTGAACGGATAGGCGGCGATCTTGGGGCGCGCGGCGGACACGACCGACAGCAGCGTGCTCTTCCCGGCGTTGGGCTGCCCCACCAACCCCACGTCGGCGATGAGCTTGAGCTCCATCTCGAGCGTGCGCACCTCGCCCTCCTCCCCCGGCTGCCACTCGCGAGGCGCCTGATGGGTGGCGGTCACAAAGAAGCTGTTCCCCTTCCCCCCGCGCCCCCCCTTGGCGACCACCACGCTGTCGCCGTCCTCCAGCACCTCGCCCAGCAGTTCACGGGTGTCGGTGTCGCGCACCACGGTGCCGCGCGGCACGGGGAGCACCACGTCCTCCCCCGAGCGCCCGGTGCGGTTGTTGCCCTCGCCGTGCTGCCCGCGCTCCGCCTTCCAGGCGTCCCGGTAGGTGTAGTCCAGCAGCGTGGTGAGGTTGCGGTCGGCGCGCACGATGACATCGCCGCCGCGCCCCCCGTCCCCACCGTCGGGTCCGCCCATGGGCACGTACTTCTCGCGGCGGAACGACACCTGTCCCGACCCGCCCGTGCCCGCCTCGACCTTCACCATCACGCGATCGACAAACATGCCCGTGGTCCTGTTGTCAAGGAAACGCGCCTACCCACCGTGGACCTGCCCCCACACCTGCCGTGCCTCCGCCAGCCCCTCCTCGGGCACCACCGACGCCAGCGCGTCGAGCGCCGCCGCCACCACCCGCCCCGACACCCCCACCCGCAGGGCGCCACGCAGGTGCGCCCGCAGTTGCCGCAGCTGGCGGGTGGCCGCACAGGCGGCCACGATGCACAGCTCGCGACGCGGCAGGTCGAGCGCCTCGCGGCTGAGCACCTTGCCGTACCCTTCCTCCAGCATCCACGCGTCCAGTGCCGGGTGCAGCGCCTGCACATGCGCGCGCAACCGCGGGTAGTGCGCACCGTACACCGCCTCGCAGGTCCGCACGCCGTCATCACCCCACAGGGTGCGCGCCCGGGCGCCGGCGTCCTCGGTTGGCGCCGGCCGGCCGGATACGGACCGCCAGGCCCGCATCCCGTTCAGCGCGCGGGGAAACCCGGCGAACAGGTAGGTCTGCAGCACCAGCTCCTCCACCCACGCCGCGCGCACGACCGCGCCGCCCACAATGCCCGGCGGCCCACCGGCCGCGGCGCGCAGCCGCGCCTCCACCTGCGCCTCCGTCCCGCCCGCCAACACGGCCGCCAGCTGCACCAACGCGGCCGTCTCCGCGTCCCACACCGCATCGCCCGCCGCATCACGCCCCACCTCACCCACCGCGGACCCGGTTTCTCCCGGCACGGACAACATGGCGACCTCCCCGGCGTGGTGCGTCACCGCCGCTTCGCATGTGGTGCCGTGCGAACGCCCCCCCGGGGATTCCCCGGTCATGCGTCGTCCAACAGGTCGCCCATGGCCCGGGCCTCCACGCGAATCACCCCGACCGGGAGGTCGCGGGTGTCGAGAACCGCGCGCTGCGCGTACCGCTGAAGCGTGGGCGGTAGCCCCTCCGGAAAGGCACCGTGCGCCTCCAGGACTGCCAGCATGGCGGGGACCTGCGCCCGCGCATGACCGTCCTCCACCTTGATGGCGATGCCGATCCCGGCATCAAGAATGGCCGCCGCGTGCACCCCTTCGGCGCCGACCTTGCACACGACCCGGCCGCCGCCCGCCCGCATGACCTCGGTGTCGAAGCGCCCGGTTCCCCCCACCAGAAACGGGTGGGCCGTCATGGCCCCCACGATGCGCGCCGCCACCGGGTCGGCGCAGTGGCTGGCCTCCGCCAGGCGGGCATAGCCGGTGGCCATGGCCAGCAACGGCAGCCCGAAGACGCACACCCCGCACCCGTCGGTGCCCACCGCCACGTCGGCGGGCGACAGGCCACACCAGTGCGCCACCGCCTGGAGCGCTTCCCGCTGCACCGGGTGCTCCCGGTGGTCATAGCCGGCCAGCGGGGCGCCCAACCGCTGCGCGCGGGCCAGCATGGCCGCATGCTTGCCGGAGCAGTTGTTGTGCAGCCGCGTGGGCGAGGCGCCGTCGATCCGCAGCAGCTCGGCGCCGCGCTCCGCGAGCGGTTCATGGGGGCCGCAGGCGAGCGCCTCCTCCCCCACCCCCACGGCAGCCAGCATGCGGGCCGCCACCGCCACATGCTCCGGCTCGCCGCCGTGCGACGCGCAGGCCAGCGCCAGCTCTTCCTCACCCCACCCCATGGCCTCCAGGCCGCCGTCACGCACCAGCGCCATGACCTGAAACGGCTTGGCGCAGGAGCGCCACCAGGTGCGTCGCGCGGGATCTCCCGCCTGGTCCAGGACGGTGCCGTTCCCCTGCACCACGGCCACGTGCACCCGATGGTGCGACTCCACCACGCCGCTCCGGGTGACCACGACGTCGTAGCGCCCGGGGGCGAGGGCGTCGGCGGGAATGAGGGGCGGATTGTGCATAGCCCCGTAAGCTAACGGATTTGGCCGCAATCCTTAGCGTTGGGCGGCCACCAGCACACCGGCCAGCACCAGCACGCCGCCGAGCACGGTCCCCACGCCCGGGACTTCGGCGATCCCCGGCAGCAGCGCCGCCAGCAGCGTGGCCCCGAGGGGTTCGCCCAACGTGGTCAGGTTGACCACGTAGGCCGGCAAGTGCCCCAACGCCCAGTTCATCCCGGTGTGGCCCAGCAGCATGGGACCCGCCGCCAGCGCGGCAAACAGCGCCCACTCCCGGGCCGGATACGGCCCCAGCGCGGTGCCGGTGGCCACCGCCAACCCCACCGCACTGGCGAAGGCCGCGCCGTACACCAGCCCGACGTACGGCCACAGCGCGAGCTGCTGCCGCAGGCGCCGCCCGATGAGGTAGTAGAGCGCCGCGGTGATCGCGCCCAGCACCGCCAAGGCATCCCCCAGCAACGGACGCGAGCCGACGCCGGTTGCCCCGCCAGCCAAGGCGGCCGTGATGCCGCGCCAACCACCGGGGATGTCGGCCAGCGCCACCACCAGCGCCCCCACCACGGCCAGGAGGATGCCCCCCCACTGCCGGCGCGAGGGGGCTTCACCCAACCAGCGCGCGGAGACCAGCGCGATCACCACCGGCTGCAGGTTGACCAGCGACACAGAGGCCGCCACCGAGGTGTACCGCAGCGACGCATTCCAGCTCCAGAAGTGCAGCGCCAACAGCGCGCCGGCGCCGAGGGCCAGCGCCAGGTCGTGGCGAGGCAGGGTGCGCCACTGGCGCCACTGCCCGGTGACCAGCAGCGCGGCCCCCACCAGGATCAGGGAGAAGCCCAGCCGCCACGTGGCCACCGCCAAGGCGGGCGCGGACGAGAGGCGAATGAGGGGCGCGGCAAAGGAAATGCCGAGCACGGCCAGCGCCAGCACACCGGCGGCACGGGCCGTCGACGGGGCCGCCGGGGAGCCCGACGGAGGACCTGGCTCGGAGGAGGCCAAAGCGGGAGCGGAGCGCATGCGGCGAAGCTACCGTGGCGAGTCGCCTGCGGATACCCGATCCGGGCTCCCCGGTCGCGGCTGTTGGCCATCGCGCGGCGGGCTTAGCTTCCCCACATGACGCCGACGATTGCCCGGGACCGCCTGGAGGCGCTGCTGGCGCGCGCCGCCGACCAGCGCGTGATCATCGTGGGGGACGCCATGCTGGACGTCTACCTCCGCGGTGATGTGGAGCGGATCAGTCCGGAGGCCCCCGTGCCGGTGGTGCGGGTGCGCGAACGGCGCTTGGCATTGGGAGGCGCCGCCAATGTGGCCCAGAACGTGGCCGCCTTGGGCGCCGGGTGCCACCTGGTGGGGGTGGTGGGTGACGACCGGGCCGGTGAGACGCTCCGCGCCCACCTGCGTGACGGTGGCATGCCCCCCGATGCGCTGGTCACCGTGGGGCGCCCCACCACGACCAAGACGCGGGTGATGGCGCGCGCCCAGCAGCTGGTGCGCTTTGACGAGGAGGACGACGGGGACCTGGATGCCGACGAGGTGGCGCGCATCCTGTCCGTGGTGGCCGAGGCCATGCCCAGCGCCACCGCGCTGGTGTTCGAGGACTACAACAAAGGGGTCTTGGTCCCGGCGGTCATCGAGGGGACCATGGCCATGGCGCGCGCGCGGGGCATCCCCGTGGTGGTGGACCCCAAGTACCGGAATTTCTTTGCGTACCGGGGGGCCACGGTGTTCAAGCCCAACCGGCGCGAGCTGGAGAGTGCCCTGGGGGCGGCGGTGGAGTTGGAGCACCCGGAGGCGCTGCCGGCCACCCTGGCCCGCCTGGGGGCGGCGCACCTGCTGTTGACCCTGGGCGAACAGGGCATGGCACTGGTGTCCCCCAATGGCGAGGTCCACCGGGTCCCCACCACCGCCCGCGAGGTGTACGACGTGGTGGGCGCTGGCGACACGGTGACGGCCTATCTGGCGACCATGCTGGCGGCGGGGGCCACGGTCCTCGAGGCGGCGGTGGTGGCCAACTTTGCCGCGGGGGTGGAGGTGGGGAAGTTGGGGGCGGCCACGGTCACCCCCGCCGAGGTGCTGGAGGCGTACGACCTCCACCATGAGGGGGCCACCGACCGTCCCTCTGGTCACCAGGCCCCGTCCTGACGTTATCTTTCCGTGGATCAGGGTCCGGTAGCTTAGTCGGTCAAAGCAGTCGACTCATAATCGATCGATCGTGGGTTCAAGTCCCACCCGGACCATTCCGCCCCGGCGCGCGCCGCCTGCATCCTTGCATGCTGCCCGGCCAGGTCCGACAGGCGCTCTTGCCACCTCTGCTGCTTGGAAACTCTGCAAAAGTCGTACAGGACCCCTTTCAGGGGTGTGTGGGACAGCTCCCTCCCTCCTGCTTGGCCACC
>JBEIJM010000003.1:0-56423 GCA_040380205.1 Gemmatimonadaceae bacterium | reverse complement strand
GGGTTCCCGCCACCGGGGGTGTAACGCGGGCGCCCGTGGCGCTGGGGCCCGTGGCGCTGGGGCCCGTGGCGCTGGGGCCCGTGGCGCTGGGGCTCGTGGCGCTGGGGCTCGTGGCGCTGGGGCTCGTGGCGCTGGGGCTCGTGGCGCTGGGGCTCGTGGCGCTGGGGCTCGTGCGGTGACGCGTCGGCGGGGCCGCCCGACTACCCGCCCAGCACGCGCCCGGCCAAGGCCACCCCGCTGAGCCACGCCCCTTCCACATCAGCGACCGCCCCGAAGTCGCCCGCCGCTCCCACGCCGGCGTCTCCCGCCCAGAGGCACGCGACGTCCAGCCCTTGCGTCACCCGCGCGTAGCGCCAGCGGTGGGCCGTGACCTCCGCCACCCCCGGCACGCCGGGTCCCAGGGCACGGGCCAGCGTGCGCGCCAAGGCGGCGCCCAGCACCTCCGCCACGCGGGGCGCCTCCGCGTCCACGTGCGTCGCGCTCCACACCGCGTCCGCCTGCACGGTCCAATACTCGGCCGCGGCGCGCCCCGGCTTGTCCGCCTCGCGCACGATGCGGACCAACGGTGCCTCGGCCCCCCCGCCGTCCGCCTGGAGCGCCCCATCGGCCCACTGCTGCAGCGCCCGCACGGGCAACGGGCCGTCCAGCCGGACCATCGCGCTCCAGCAGGGCGCCATCGTCACGGTGTCCAACGCCGCGGCCATGGCGTCGGTGGCGGGGTGCTGGACTGGGCGCAGCAGCGCGGCGGCCTGCGGAGCCGGCATGGCCAGCAGCAGGCGGTCGCCCGTCCAGCAACGCCCCTCCGCGTCCAGCGCCTCCCACCCGGCGCCGGCCTGTCGCACCTGCTGCACGGCGGCTCCCACTGTGACCGACAGCTCCGCGGCCAGGTGGCGCGCCAGCGCGCTCATGCCGGGGCGTCCCGTGTAGCCGTCGGCGGTGGCGTCCAGGACCCCCTCATCGCACCACGCCTGCAGCCACGGCGTGAGCCGCGAATCGGTGGAGGCAAAGTGCGGGGTGCCATGATCAAAGGCGCCCGCCGCCCCGCGGCGCGTGCTTGTGCGCCCCCCCACGCCGCGCCCCTTGTCCAGCACGGTCACGGCCACCCCGGCGTCGTGCAGCGTGCGGGCGCACGCCAGCCCGGCGATGCCGGCCCCCACCACCAGCACCGAGGCCGGGCGGTCGGCTTCGGCGCGCCGCACCTGCGCTTCATAGCGGGCTACGTCCATGCGCGCGGCATGCGCCCGCGTGGGGCGCGGCCGCACCGTCCCCAGCACCGGCACGGGCGGCGTGAACGGGCGGTCGAACTGCCCCAGACACCACAGCAGCCCGCCGTACGACGCCGGGTCGCGCCCGTCCAGCGCGTAGCGATGGTTGAGGTCTTCCAGCCGCGCCAAGGCCTCCGCCGGCGAGGTGGACCACCCGGGGATCGCCTTCCCCCAGGTCATGCGCAGGTTGTTGTGCAGCATCCCGTGCCGCACCAGCGCCTGCTGCGCCGCGTCCCACAGCCGGTCCCCCGTGCGCCCGCGCGCCAGCCGTTCCCACGACAGGACGGGATGGGGATCGTCGGCGTGCGCCTCCAGCGTGTCGCGCGCCCATGCCGGGATCGCCTCCAGCGACGCCGGGGCGGGGTGCCAATGGCAGAAGCTCCACGCCAGCTCGCGCCACACCAGCAGCTCATCCAGGTACTTGGCGGCCCCCTCGCCGCCGCGCGCCGCGCACGCCCGCGCCAGGCGGAACGGTGACACCATGCCGTAGTGCAGGTACGGGGACATCCCGCTCACGCCGTCACGCACCGGGTCGTTGCGGTCGGCGGCATACCGGTCCAGCGCGTCGCGGCGCACGAAGGCGTCCCACCGGGCGTAGCCGGCGGTGCTGCCACCCGGATACGACGGCACCGGCGGGACGCCATGGTCGATGGCACAGGCCGCCACCAGCGTCGCCAGATCGGCCTCCGCCAGCAGCACCGGCTCGAAGGGGAGCGCATCGGGGAGGTAGGGCGGGGTGTGCGGCGCCACGTCGGTCCACGGGCGCGCCAGCCGGTCACGGCGCACTCGCTCGGTGGCGTCCCGGAAGGCAAAGGCCCGCGTGTGTGCCTTCCCCACCAGCGGCATGGGCACCACGCAGGCGGTGTCCACGCTCCACACCGGACAGGGGGCCGCCGCCGCGACCCGCGCGGTCCAGTCGGACAGCGGCGGGATGGGCATGGTCTCGGTCACCACCAGCGCGGCGCGCGCCGCCAGCTGCGCCAGCACCGGCCCGCGATGCCCCGGCCGCTCCAGGTGGAAGGCGTAGCCGATGCCGCGCGCCGCGCACGCGGCCGCCACGTCGCGCGCGCCTTCCAGGATGAAGCGGTGGTGGCGGTCGGAGGCGTACGGGTACCGTTCCGACAGCGCGTGGTACACGAACGCCGGCACCCCCAGCTGCGCGGCCACGGCCAGCGCCGTGTCCAGCGCCGGGTTCTCGTGGGCGCGCACCGCGGTGCGCATCCAGTAGACCACGTAGGCCCCGTCGGCGGGGGCGGCCGTGATCGGACCGTGCGTGGTGATGCGCTCCGCCAGCGATTCCGGCAGCGCCGCCAGCAGCCGGGCTGCGGCCATCCCCGTCACCGGTTCCGTCACCGGCGCACGATGATGGCGCCGCCCTTGAGCACCAGCTGCACGTCGCGCACGCGCCGGATGTCGGTGGTGGGGTCGCCGCGCACCGCCACCAGGTCGGCCAGCAGCCCCGGGGCCACGCGCCCCAGCTCCCCCTCGCGGTGCACCACGCGTGCGTTCACGCTGGTGGCGGCGCGCAGGGCGTCCACCGGGCGCATGCCGTACTCCACCATCAGCTCCAGCTCCAGCGCGTTGTCGCCGTGGGCAAACACGCCCACATCGCTGCCGTTGCAGAGGGTCACCCCCGAGGCCAGCGCGGCGCGGAACATCGCCTGCTTCTGCGCCACCCCCGGGGGGAGCGGGTCCGTCCCCTTCGTCCAGCCCCGGTAGCGGGTGGTGCTCTCGGTGGCCGCCAGCGTGGGGCAGAAGGCCACGCCGCGCGCCTTCATGAGTGCGAACAGCTCCGGCGTGGCGGCGTCGCCGTGCTCGATGGTTTCCACGCCGGCCAGGATGGCGCGGCGCATCCCCTCCACCGTGCTGGCGTGCGCCACCACCGGGCGGCCGCTGCTGGCGGCGGTGCGCACGATCGCCTCCCACTCGGCCTCGGTGAAGGTCGGGCGCGCCTCACCACGGGGGCCCCACCGATAGTCGGCGTAGATCTTGATCCAGTCGGCCCCGTGGCCGATCTGGTCGCGCACCACCCGCGTGACCCCCTCCACGCCATCGGCCTCCTCCGCCCCCTGCGGCACGCCGATCTCGGCGCCGAACCCCTTGGGGCCGTACGACCCGGTGGCCACGATGGCCTTGGTGGTCACCAGCAGCCGCGGTCCGGGGATGATCCCCTGGTCCACCGCCTCCTTGAGCCCCGCGTCGGCGTAGCCCGCCCCCTCGGTCCCCAGGTCGCGCAGCAGGGTGAACCCCGCCTCCAGCGTGCGGCGCAGGTGGTTCACGGCCCGCGCGGTGCGCACCGCCAGCGACTCGCGCAGCACCTGGTCGTTCCAGGGGGTCTCGTCATACGGGTGCAGCAGCACATGGCTGTGCAGGTCGCTCAGCCCGGGGAGCAGCGTCGTGCCCGGAAGCGGGATCCGCTCCGCGCCGGCGGGCACCGTCACCGCGGCCCGCGGCCCCGCCGCCTCGATCCGGTCGCCGCGCACCACCACCACCCAGCCCCGGTGCGGGGCCTCGGAGGTGCCATCGAAGACGGCGTCCGGCTCCAGTACCAGCACCCGCGCGGGCGCTGGTGGCGTGCCCTGCGCCGATACGGCGACGGGGAGCCCGGTCGCCACGGTCAGCCCCGCCAGCCCGGCCAGCCACCGGGCGCCGCGGGCACGCCTCCCCGGCGCCCGGGTCACGCGCGCACCGTGGCGAACTCGCCAGTGGACTGCGAAGCGGGCACCAGCCCCGTCACGCCGCCCGACACCACGAAGGCCATCGCGTCCGCGCTGGCCATGTCCAGCGGGAGCACCTGCGCCGCGGATGCCACGTAGAGCTGCCCCGAAAAGTTGTACGAGTGGGGGCAGTACACCGCAATCCGGTCAAGCACGCCGATCCCCTCCAGCGAGTCCTGGGTGATGAAGCCCACCAACTGCACCGTCCCGTCGGCGGTGAGCGACAGCAGCACGGGGCGGTCGAAGCGCCGCCGCTCGCCCACGAAGGCGCTCAGCAGGTCCTTGGTGGACCCGTACAGCAGCCGCACGAAGGGGAGGCGCGCCATGAGCCCCTCCACGAGCCCCACCACGGTGCGGGACAGGAAGGTGGACCCCAGGAACCCCATCGCGGTGATGAGCGCCAGGGTGACCACGAACCCCGCGCCGGGAATGGGGAGCCCCAGCCAGCCGTCCACCGTGGTGAACAGCTGCCAGCACACCCACCCGGTGATCACCAGGGGCGCCAGCAGCACCAGTCCCCGTCCGAAGTACCCCAGCAGCCGAGCCATGGCGACCCTCACGCGACCTGTTCCGGACGGTTAACCTACCCCCCAACCGCCCCCCGCCAGCCGGTGTGCCGGTTGGTGCCTGCAAACTGGCGGTGCGGGTCCCGGGCGACCAGTCCGGGGCGCGCTTCCTCACCCGCAGCCTCCCCGCCGATGCCGTGCCGCTTCTCCCGCCGCCCCCTGGGGGCGCGCCGTGCCGTTACCGCCCTGCCGCTCGCCGTGGCCGGTGTGCTGCTGGGGGCCTCCCCGGCGCGCGCGCAGGCGCCCGCCCCTGCCGGCGCCAACCCGTTCACCACGGTGTCGCGCTACACGCCGCCACCGCCGCCGGCCGGGAAGCGCCCCATCACGCAGGACACCTACGACGAGTGGCGCACCCTCTCCGGGGCCACCCTGTCCCCCGACGGCCGCTGGGCGGTGTACACCGTCAGCCCCGTGGTCGGGGAGGGGGAGCTGGTGGTGCGGGCCACCGGGGCCGCCACCGAGTATCGCGTGCCGCGCGGCTTCACGGGGCGCCCCCAGCTGCAGCCCGCCGCCGATTCGGCGGCCCTCTTCAGTGCCCAGCCGGCGCAGGTCAGCGCCGACAGCCGCTACGTGGTGTTCCTCATCTACCCGCCCCGCGCCGAGGTGGAGCGAGCCCGCGGGCGGCGCGGGGGGGCGGCGCCTCGCAATACGCTGGGGATCCTCGACCTCGCCACCGGCCAGGTGCAGCGCATCCCGGCCGTGCGCAGCTTCCGGCTGGCGCGCACCGGGGGGCGCTTCCTGGCCTATCAGGTGGAGGATACGGCGACGGTCCGTCCCGCACCGGCCCCCCCGGGCGCCCCCGCCGCGAGCCCCCCGCGGCGTGAGGTCGGCACCCCGCTGCTGCTGCGCGAGCTGGCCTCCGGCGCCGAGACGCGCGTCGAGGGGGTCACCGGCTTCACGTTCGACGAGGCGGAGCGGTGGCTCGGGTACACCGTGTCCACCCGGGACGGGGCCGGCAACGGCGCCTTCGTGCGCGCGCTCCCCACCGGGGCGGTGACCCCGCTGCTCACCGGGGCGGCGACCTTCCGCGGCCTCACCTTCGATCGTGCCGGCACGCAGGTGGCGTTCACCAGCGACCTCGGGGACAGCACCGCGCGCCCGCTGGTCAGCGTGTACCACGCCGCGCTGGTGCCCCCCAAGGGGCGGGCGGTCGCCGCCCGGCGGCTCGTCGCCGGCACCGAGGCGCCGGCCGGACTGCGCCTCGCCGACCGTGGCCGCCTGGAGTTCGTCCGGGAGGGGACGGCGTTGCAGTTCTCCCTCGCGCCCATCCCGCTCGACTCCATCCCGGCCGACTCGCTGGTGGACAAGGCGGTGTACGACCTCTGGCACTGGAACGACACCAAGATCCAGCCGCAGCAGAAGGTCGAGGCCGCGCGCGACCGCAACCGCACCTACCTCGCCCTGTACACCCTGGCCACGGGCCGCTGGACGCGTCTGGGCACCGACTCGCTTCAGGTCACCGTCAGCCCCGACGGGCGTCGGGTGCTGGGCACCAACAGCGTGGCCTACGCCATCCCGCAGTTCTGGGGGGAGCGCGCCACCGACGCCTACCTGCTCGACCCGCAGACCGGGGCCCGCACCCGCATTGCCACGGCGCTGCGCGCCACGCCGCAACTCTCGCCGGGCGGCCGGTATGTCACGTGGTTTGCCGACGGCCAGTGGGTCGCGCATCACACGGGCACCGGCGCGCAGGTGGTGCTCACCCGGGGCATCCCGGGGGTGCGGTGGGACGACGAGACCTTCGATTCCCCCGACATCCCGCCGGCCTACGGGCTGGGCGGGTGGACTGCCGGCGACGCGCGTGTGCTGGTGTACGATCGCTTCGACGTCTGGGAGGTGGACCCCGCCGGGGTGGCGCCGCCGCGCAACGTCACCCGCGGGGCGGGGCGGCAAGCGGGGATGACCTTCCGCGTGGTGGACCTGGACCGCGACGATCCCTTCCTGGACCCCGCCCAGCCGCTCCTGCTGCGCGCCGTGGACACGCTCACCAAGGCGTCCGGCTACTGGCAGGCGCGTCTGGCGGCGGATGCCCCGGTCGAGAAGCTGCTCATGGGGGACGCCAACTACGCCGGGGTGCAGAAGGCGCGCGACGCCGACCAGCTGCTGTTCACCCGCAGCACCTACCGCGAATTCCCCGACCTCTGGACGGGGCGCAGCTTCGCCGGGGCGGTGCGCATCTCCGACGCCAACCCGCAGGAGGGGCAGTACCCCCGCGGCACCGTCGAGCTGGTCTCCTGGCGCGGTGGCGACGGCACGCCGCTGCGAGGGCTGCTGTACAAGCCCGAAGGGTATGACCCGACGCGCCGCTACCCCATGGTGGTGTACTTCTACGAGACGCTCACCGACGGGTTGCACGGGTACGTGGCCCCCACCGGGCGCAACGTGGTCAACCCCATGGTCTACACCGCCCTCGGCTACCTGGTCTTCGAGCCCGACATCACCTACACCGATGGCCAGCCCGGGCCGAGCGCCGCCAAGGCCATCATCCCCGGGGTGCAGGCGCTGGTGGACCGTGGGCTGGCTGACCCCGCCCGCATCGGCATCACGGGGCAGTCCTGGGGCGGCTACCAGACCGCCTACCTCGTCACCGTCACCAACATGTTCGCGGCCGCGGTCCCCAATGCCACGGTGGTCAACATGACCAGCGCCTACGGCGGCATCCGGTGGCAGTCGGGGCTGGCGCGGGCCTTCCAGTACGAGCACACCCAGAGCCGCATCGGCGGCTCCCTGTGGGAATACCCCGAGCGCTACCTCGAGAACTCGCCGCTGTTCCGCCTGGACCGGGTCACCACCCCGGTGCTGTTCATGGCCAACGACAACGACGGCGCCGTCCCCTGGTACCAGGGGATCGAGTACTACGTGGGCATGCGCCGCCTGCGGAAGGAGGCGTACATGGTCGTCTACAACGGCGACGAGCACAATCCCACCAAGCGGGCCAACCAGAAGGACATCGACCGGAAGATGCAGGAGTTCTTCGCGGTGAAACTTCTCGGGGCCGATCCCCCGTCGTGGATGGTCCGCGGCATCCCGTTCCTGGAGAAGGGCCGGGACCAGGTCCGCATGGCCCCGGCCGCGGCGGGCGCCCCGGCGCCCGTTCCCCCCCCGACGCACTGAGGAACCTTTCATGGCGGCTGACGAAATCGACTACCAGATCATCGGCGACGACCTGCAGGCGGTGATCGTGACGCTGGACCCGGGGGAGGCGGTGTTCGCCGAGGCCGGCGCCATGATGTTCATGCGCGAGGGGATCACCATGGCGACCACCCTCGACCCCAACGCCCGCAGCGGGTCCATCTTCGACAAGCTGGTCGGGGCGGGGAAGCGCGTGCTCTCCGGTGACAGCTTCTTCGTGACGCTGTTCGGCAACAGCGGGGCCCGGCGGGCCGACGTGGCCTTCGCCGCGCCGTATCCCGGGCGCATCGTCCCCCTCAACCTGCGGGACTGGGGCGGGACGGTGCTGGCCCAGAAGGACAGCTTCCTCTGCGCCGCGCGCGGCATCGACCTGTCGGTGGCCTTCACCCGCAAGATCGGGGCGGGCTTCTTCGGCGGGGAGGGGTTCATCCTGCAGAAGCTCTCCGGTGACGGGTTGGCGTTCCTGCACGCCTCCGGGACGCTGCACGCCATCGACCTGGCCCCCGGCGAGCAGCTGCGGGTGGACACCGGCTGCCTGGTGGCGTTCCAGCCCAGCGTGGACTACGACATCCAGCGGGTGCCCGGCATCAAGACCATGCTGTTCGGGGGGGAGGGGCTGTTCTACGTGCAGCTCACCGGCCCTGGGCGGGTGATCCTGCAGACGCTCCCCTTCTCGCGGCTGGCCGACCGGATCATCGCGGCGGCGCCGCGCGCCGGCGGGCGCGCGCGGGAAGAGGGGTCGGTGCTGGGCGCCCTGGGCGGGCTGCTCGACGGCGACAACTGACGGCGCCGCGTCACGGCGATCCTGCGGCGGCGAGGCGGGAGCGGGGGTGCTGCTCCCCCCGCTCCCCCTCCCCGCTTAGCTTTGACCCCCTATGGCCTCCCCCACCCTCCCCGCCCCCGTGGCCGCCCGCGTCCCCGCGGCCCCGCCGTGGTCCATCGACGCCGCGCGCGCCCTCTACAACATCGAGGGCTGGGGGGCCGGCTACTTCGACATCAGTGACGCGGGCCACGTGGTGGTCCGCCCCGACCCGCACCGCCCGCAGGTGGCGCTCGACCTGCGCGAGCTCGCCCGCGACCTCGAGGAGCAGGGGATCGCCCTCCCGGTGCTCCTCCGCTTCTCGGACATCCTCCGCTCCCGCATCGAGACGCTCAGCGAGCGCTTCCGGGCGGCCATGCAGGAGTTCGAGTACCTGGGGGGCTACACCACCGTGTACCCCATCAAGGTCAACCAGCAGCGCCACGTGGTGGAGGAGATCGTCGCCTTCGGGCAGCCGCACGGGGTGGGGCTGGAATGCGGCTCCAAGCCCGAGCTGCAGGCGGTGCTGGGGCTTTCCGAGGGGACCGAGCACCTCATCGTCTGCAACGGCTACAAGGACCACGAGTTCATGCGGCTGGCCCTCATGGGGCAGAAGCTGGGGCACCGCGTGTTCATCGTGCTCGAGCAGCTGAGCGAGCTGGACGTGCTCCTCGAGGTGGCCGACGAGCTGGGCGTCGTCCCCACCTGCGGCGTGCGGATCAAGCTGGCCAGCGAGGGAGCCGGCCGCTGGGCCCAGAGCGGCGGCGAGAAGAGCAAGTTCGGCCTCGGCTCCACCGAGCTGGTCAAGCTCATCGACCGGCTGCGCGCGCTCGGTCGCCTGGACATCCTCCGCCTCATCCACTTCCATCTCGGCAGCCAGATCACCGACATCCGCTTCATCAAGTCGGGGCTGCAGGAGGTCGCGCGCTACTACCTCGAGCTGCGCGCCCTCGGGGTCAACGTGACCCACGTGGACGTGGGCGGCGGGCTGGGGGTGGACTACGACGGCACCAACACCACCAACGAGGCCAGCGTCAACTACACGCTGCAGGAGTACGCCAACGACGTGGTGTACACCCTGGCGGAGGCGTGCCGCGAGGCCGAGCTCCCCATGCCGCACATCATCAGCGAGTCGGGGCGCGCCCTCACCGCGCACCACGCGCTGCTGCTGCTCAAGGTCATCGACGTGGAGTCGCAGGCCGGCGACGGGGTGCCCACCCTCGACGACGAGGCCCACTCGCTGCTCCACGAGATGTACGAGGACTGGCGCACCCTCATCGAGCGCGACCCGCGCCCCCGCAAGGTGCTCGAGGTGTTCCACGACGCCTCCTTCGACAAGGATCGCGCCCGCCAGTACTTCAACTCGGGGGTCCTCGACCTCCGCGGCCTCGCCAAGGCCGAGCAGCTGTGGCTGGCGACCATGAACGCCGTGTACCGGATCGCCAAGGCCGACCCCGACACCTACGAGGACATCCTCGCCGAGCTCGAGGCCGCGCTGGTCGACCGGTACTTCTGCAACTTCTCGCTCTTCCAGTCGCTCCCCGACAGCTGGGCCATCGACCAGCTGTTCCCCATCATGCCCATCCACCGGCTGGGGGAGGAGCCGCAGCGCCGCGGCACCCTGCAGGACGTCACCTGCGACTCCGACGGGAAGATCGACCGGTTCGTGGGGGGCGGAACGGCCGCCCCAGCCTGGAGCTGCACGAGTTCCGCGACGGCGAGGACTACATCCTCGGCATCTTCCTCACCGGCGCCTATCAGGAGATCCTGGGGGACCTGCACAACCTCTTCGGGGACACCAACGCCGTCCACGTGCGCGTCAACGAGCACGGGGTGGCCGAGATCACCGACCTGGTCGAGGGGGACACCGTCACCGAGGTGCTCAACTACGTGCAGTTCGGCGCCTCGCAGCTGCTGGCCACCTTCCGCCGGAAGGTGAGCGCGTCCACGGCGCTCTCGCGCGAGGAGGCCAACGCCTTCATCGCCGACTTCGTCGCCGGACTGGAAGGGTACACCTACCTGGAGGGGGAGGCGGCACGATGAGCGAGACCACGGAAGGCGCCCCGGCGGCCGCGGCCAAGGGGAACGTGCTGGAGGAGCTGGTGGACATGCTGGTGGCGCCGGCGCGCGCGTTCGCGGCGCTGCGCACGCGCGGCGCCTGGCCGCACGTGATCATCCTGTCGCTGCTCACCCTGGTGGTGGTGGTGGCGCTGCGCGGGCTGCTGGAGCCGTTCCTCGAGGCCAACATCGCGCTCGCCATGCGGCAGGCCGCAGCCAAGGGGCAGGCCGTTCCCCCGGAGGCGGCCCGCGCCATGGGGAGCTTCGCGTGGTGGGGGTTCGTCTTCAGCAGCGTCTTCACGGTGGGGCTGGCGGCGCTCCTCGGCGGCGCCGCCCTGTGGGCCGCGGGGCTGCTGTTCAAGGTGGCGCTCCCCTTTCAGCGCGCCGTGGTCATCGGCGCGGTGGCCGCCGTCACCGTCCCCATCGCGATGCTCGTCATGGGGGGGCAGGGCGCGTTCCTCGATCCTGCCGCCATTCGGGGGCTCACCGATGCGTCCCTGGGTCCGGCGCGCTTTCTCGACCCGGCTACCACCTCCCCCGCGTTGCTGGCCATGGTGTCCCGCATCGACCTGCTCGGATTGTGGGGGGTCGCCCTGCAGGCCGTCGGCGTGAGCGTCTTCACCGGGGTGTCCCGCAAGACCGGCTGGGCCGTCGCGGGGCTGGCATGGGCGCTCAGCGCCATCGTGAGCACGATTCCCGCCGTGCTGTTCTGAACGGCGCCACCGCGCGCCACCCGGTTCCACCACGCACGCGGGGGCCGCGGCGCACCACGCGCCGCGGCCCCCGCGTCGTTGCGCCGGACGGTCAGCCCTGCAGGCGCGCCGCCACCGCCGCCCAGTTCACCACGTTCCACCACGCGCCCAGGTAGTCGGCGCGGCGGTTCTGGTACTTGAGGTAGTACGCGTGCTCCCACACGTCCACGCCCAGGAGCGCATGCTTCCCTTCCATGAGCGGGTTGTCCTGGTTGGGGGTGCTCACGATGGACAGCGCCCCGTCCTGCTGCACCAGCCACGCCCACCCCGACCCGAAGCGCCCCATCCCCGCCGCCTGGAACTGCTCGCGGAAGGCGGCAAAGGAGCCGAAGGCGCGCGTGATCGCCTCACCCAGCGCGCCGCCGGGCTCCCCGCCCGCGTTGGGCGCCATCAGCGTCCAGAACAGCGCGTGGTTCCAGTGCCCGCCGCCGTTGTTGCGCACCGCCGTGCGCACCCCCTCGGGGACCTCGGCGATGCGACGGCACAGCTCGTCCAGCGACCACGAGGCCAGCTCCGGCGCCTTCTCGATCGCCGCGTTCAGGTTGGTGACGTACGCCTGATGGTGCTTGCCGTGGTGGATCTGCATGGTCTGCGCGTCGATGTGCGGCTCGAGCGCCTCGAACGCGTAGGGGAGGGCGGGCAGGACATGGGCCATGGGACGATTCCGGAAGGAGAGGAACGAAAGGAGGAGGCTCAGCGCGCCGTCGTCGCGCGCCGTTCCCGCCACCAGGCGAGGAGCCCGGGGAGGATGGAGAGGAAGATGACCAGCAGGATGATCTTTTCCACGTGCTGCGCCACCCCCGGCACGGTGCGGGCCAGCACATACCCGGTCAGCAGCATGCTCCAGATCCAGAGCACCCCGCCCACCACGTTGTACGCCAGGAACGCCGCGTAGCGCATCTGCCCCACGCCCGCCACCACCGGGACGAACGTCCGCGCAAACGGCATGAACCGGGCGATCACCACCGTCTTGCCGCCGTGCCGCTCGTAGAACGCCTGCGCCGTGAGCAGGTGCTTGCGATGGAAGAACAGCGAATCCTCGCGGGTGAAGATGCGGGGGCCGGTGGCCTTGCCCACGGCGTACCCCACGCTGTCCCCCACGATGGCGGCGACGGTCAGGATCGCCCCCAGCAGCCACACGTTCAGCCCGAACGCGGGGTCCGCGGCCAGGAGCCCCGCCGTCACCAGCAGCGAGTCGCCGGGGAGGAAGAACCCCGCCAGCAGCCCGGTCTCCGCGAAGATGATGAGCGTGAGTCCCACGTAGCCGGCCCACTGCACCAGCGCGGGCAGGTCGCGCAGCCGCCCGAAAAACTCCGACAGGAATTCCACGCACGCACCAGCTGGGGGTCGTCGCGGGGGAACCCCGCGCTTGGGAGGTCGGCCCACCGAGTGTCGGCCGCCCCGCGGCGGGAAAGCTCGCCGGGGCGGCCCCCGGGGGTCAACGGCTGCAGGCGGCAGGGGTCGGCGTGCGCACCCCCCCCGCGCCCCTCGCCGCACCGCCCCCGGGCGCAGTACGTTGCCCCCGTGTCCAGCGACCCGTCGCCAACGCCCCCCCGGTGGGACCTGCACGTGGTGGCCCACACCCACTGGGACCGCGAGTGGTACCACGCGGCCGAGCGGTTCCGGCAGCGGCTGGTGCCGCTGCTGGATGCGCTGCTGGACTCGGCGCCGGTCGCGTCTGGTGTGGGCGCTGCTCCCCAGCCCTTCCTGCTGGACGGGCAGGCCATCACGCTGCAGGACTACCTCGCCGTGCGCCCCGAGGCTCAGGCGGCGCTGGCGGCGGCCCTGCGGGCGGGGCCCTCGAGGCGGGCCCGTGGTTCGTGCTGGCCGACGCCCTCATCCCAAGCGGGGAAGCGCTCGTCCGCAACCTCGAGGCCGGCCGGCGCACGCTCGCACGCCTGGGCGCCGCGGCGCCTGCCGTGGCGTACTGCCCCGACAGCTTCGGCCATCCGGCCGCGCTCCCCGCCATCGCCGCCGGCTTCGGGCTTCCGGTGGCCGTGGTGTGGCGCGGCCTTGGCGGCGCCGCGCACCCGGCTGCGGCGGCGCTGCGGTGGCGAGCCCCGGACGGATCCAGCGTGCTGGCCTGGCACCTCCCCCGGGACGGCTACGAGATCGGCCGCGATCTCCCCGTGGCCGTGGCAGACGCTCGTGCCCGGTGGGACGCGCTGCGGGCCGTGGTGATCGACCGGTCCCCCGAGGGCCCGTGGCTGCTGCTGAACGGGGCGGATCACCATGCGCGGCAGCTGGCGTTGCCGGAGGCGGTCGCCGCGCTGGGCGAGGCCGCCGCCGCCGAGGCACGCGTACACCACGGCACCCTGCAGGGCTTCGCCAGCGCGCTGCAGCGGCACGCGGCGGGGCGCCAGCTCCCCGAGGTCACGGGCGAGCTGCGCGACAGCTACGGCTACACCTGGACGCTGGGCGGCACGCTGGCCACCCGCGCGCACCAGAAGCGGCGCAACGCCCTGCTGGAGCGGCAGCTGCTGCGGGACGTGGAGCCCTGGGGCGCCCTGGCGTGGTGGCACGCCCCCGCGTGGGGGCGGACCGTGGCCGCCACCGGCGGTGGCACGTTGGCGCAGTGGCCGGCGCTGCTGGCCAACGCGTGGGAGACGCTGCTGGCCACCCACCCGCACGACACCCTGTGCGGCTGTTCCCTCGACGCCGTGGCTCGCGCCATGGAGGCGCGGCAGGACGCCGTGGCCGCCCAGGCGCGCGGGCTGCGCACCGATGCCCTCGCCCTGGCGCTGGGGCACGATCCGGTGGCCGCCCGTCGGCACCCGCCCCCCGCCCGCCCCGCGGTGCTGCTGCGCAATCGCGCCGCCACGCCACGCGGCGGCGTGGCGCTGCTGACCGTGGCTGAGACGCTGGGGGATGCCCCGGTGGGGCCGGGCAGTGGTGACGCACCGGTGCGTGGGCGTCCTCGGCCAGTCGGTGCTCCATCGGGTGTTGAACCGTTCGGACTGTCCGTGGTGCAGCCCGTGGCGGACGGCGTGGCCCACCACCGGCGGGAGTCACCTCAGCACTACCCGGACAACGACCTGGTCCGCGTCCGGCGCCTCCTGGCGTGGGTCCCCGAGGTCCCCGCCCTCGGAGTACGGCTGCTCTCCGGGCCCTCGGGGGCGCCGATAACCCCGTTGCCGCCGCTGGTCCGCGCCGGCGGCGGCGACACCAGCGACCTGGACCCTCAGCTCCTGTGGATCGAGCAGGACCAGCTGCGGGTGGCCCTGGTCGACGGACGCGTGCGGGTGACGGCACACGGCGAGGGACCGCCGCGGCACCTGGCGGACGCCCTCTGGCTGGAGTCCCAGGGAGATGGTGGCGACAGCTATACGCCCTCCCCCAGGGGAACGCCGCGGCGGCTCGACCTGGTCCGAGGGGAGATCGTGGAACGGGGGCCGCTGCGGGCCACGCTCCGCCTGCACTGGCAGCTCCCCGGCGGGGACCTCGACGCGGTGCCGTCGGCGCTCGCCGAGGCGACAGGACGAGCGGAGGCCCCACCGCGCCGTCCTTGGCGGCGACAGGGCACGGTACGCGTGGTGACTGACCTCGCGCTGGTGGCCGGCAGCCCGCTGCTGCGATGCCGCATCGCCGGCACCAATCGCCGTCGGAACCACCGCCTCCGTCTGGTCTGGGGCACCGCCGTGCACCCCGAGGCCGTGGTGGCCGACGCCGCCTTTGGGCCGGTGCGGCGGGAGCCGCCTGCGCCACCGGCGCACGCGCGGGAGACGGTCCCCGATGGCATGCCGCTGCACCGGTGGGTGAGCGTGGCCAGCGGGGACCGTGGTGCGGCGCTCCTCTCCGATGGCCTCGCCGAGGCGGTGGTGGCGCCCGGGCGTCTGGGGGTGACGCTGCTGCGTGCCATCGGCGAGCTGTCGCGGGCGCGGCTCCCCGAGCGCCCGGGGCACGCCGGCTGGCCCGCCGCCACCCCCGCCGCGCAGGCGCAGGGGCGCTTTCGCGCGGCGGTGGCGCTGTGGCTGCATGGGCCGCATGGCGACGCGCTGTGGCCAGCCCTGTCGCGGCACGCGGACGACCTCCTGCTGCCGCTGGAGGGCACGCCGTGGCGCGAACCGCTCCCGCCGTGGGCGCGGGAGGGCGACGCGGCGCTGGCGGGGCCGCGCCTGCTGGGCGACGGGCTGGAGGCCAGCACGGTGACGCTCACCGATGATGCCGCGGCCGTGGTGCTGCGGGCCGTCAACCTGACCGAGCGCCCGGTCGACGGCGCGTGGGCGCTCCCCGATCCGGCTGCGCAGGCCCCCGAGCGCGATCAGGCGGGGTGGTGGGTGGTCCCCTGCCGGATGGATGCCACGCCGGAGGGACCGGCGATGCCCGTGCAGAACGGGCGCGTGCCGCTGGTGGTCCCCCCGCGCGGCATCGTCACGGTGCAGCTGCGGCGCGAGGCTCCGTCGGTGTAGCGGAGGTGTTGCCCCGCGCCGCCAGCGCGTCGCCCGCGTGCGTGCACGCCAGCACCGCCAGCAGCAGTGCCCCGCCGGGCGCCAGCGCCACCCACGGCGCCACCAGCAACCAGTCGCGCCCCGCGCTGATCATGTTGCCCCAGCTGGCCGCCGGCGGCTGCACCCCAAGCCCGAGAAACGACAGCCCGCTCTCCAGCACCATGGCGTTCCCCACCCCCAGTGTCACGGCCACCAGCGCGCCGCCCACCGCGTTGGGAAGCACATGGCGCCGCAACAGCCGTCCCGCCGGCACGCCCAGCGCCACGGCCCCCTCGGCATAGGGGAGGGCGCGTACCAGCCGGACCTCCGCCCGAACCAGGCGCATCACCGCCATCCACCCCGTCAGCGCCAGCACCGTCACCACCATCCCGGCGCCCGGTCCCCACAGGGCGGCAATCACCAGCAGCAGCACCAGCCGCGGGACCGCCAGCAGCGTGTCGGCCAGCGCCGCGATGCACCGATCGGCCGCGCCGCCCCACCACCCCGCGACCGCCCCCAGCGTCACCCCCACCCCTCCGGACAGCAGGGCGCCGGTCACCCCCACGCCAAGCGAGACGCGGGCGCCCAGCCACAGCCGCAGGAACACATCACGTCCAAAGGCGTCGGTCCCCAGCAGGTGCCACCCCCCCAGCTGGTCGCGCGACAGCGGGGGCACCAAGCGGGTGGCCAGCACATCGCCAATGGCCAGCGCCGGCGCCGGCGCCAGCCACGGCACCACCACCGCACCCACGGCCGCCACCGCCAGCCCCCCAAGCGCCCATCGCCCGGCTGCGTTCATGGGTCCCCCCGGCGTCGCGGGTCCAGCGCCAGCAGCGCCAGGTCGCTTGCCAACGCACTGGCAATCACCGTGGCCGCGTACACCAGCGTCAGTCCCTGCACCACGGGATAGTCCCGCGCCGCAATGGCCGCCAGCATCGCGCGCCCCATCCCGGGCCACGCAAACACCTGCTCCACGAACACCGACCCCGCAATCACCCCGGGGAGCAGCAGCCCGGTCAGCACCACCAGCGGCGCGGCCGCGGGCCCCAGCACATGCCGCCGCGCCAGCCGCCAGCCGCCCACCCCCCGCGCCGCCGCCACCCGCACATGCGGGGCTCCGCGCGCCTCCCGCACCGCCGCCCGGGCGTAGCGCGCCATGCCGGCCACCCCCGGTATGGCCAGCGTCACCACGGGCAGCACCGCGTGTCGAAGCAGCGCCACCACCCCGCCGCTTCCGGGGAGCTGCGCCGGGTCGGCCATGCCAAACGCGGGGAGCCGCATCCACGCTGGCGCGCCCACCGCGGCCATCCCGGAGGTGCTCAGCACCACCAGCGCCAGCGCCAACCAGAACCCCGGCACCGCCTGCGCCACCGTCGTCACGGTGGTCACCCAGCGATCGGCGCGCGGTGCCAGGCGCAGCCCCTGCCACGCGCCCAGCAGCGTCCCCAGCACCACGCTGAGCGCCAGCGACACGCCCCCGAGTCCCAGCGACACCGGGAGCGCCTCCGCGATCACGCGGGTCACGGGGACGCCCCGGGCCAGGCTGGTCCCCGCGTCTCCCTGCACCAGCGCCCCCAGCCACCGGGCGTACTGCACGGGCACCGATGCATCCAGCCCCATGGCCGCGCGTCGACCGGCCAGCTCGGCCGCCGAGGCGGTGGGCCCCGCCAACAGCACCGCCGGATCGCCCGGGGCCAGATGCAGCAGCCCGAAGGTCAGGGTGGCCACCAGCCACAGCAGCAGGAGCGCCTCCAGGGCGCGCACGACAAGCGATCGCACGCAGGGAGAATGCCCCCGGGACCCGCCCCGTCAACCCTCCCCGTCATCATGTCCCGTCGCCCCGTGCCGGCCCTCGCACGCGTTCCCCTCCGCATATTCCGGGCATGGCACCGCATCCGAGACGGCACGGCAGGGGGCACTGGCTGGCGGTGGCCGGCGTGATGCTGGCCGCCGCCTGCGGCACCCCGGCGCGCCCGCCTGGCGTGGTGGTGATGGCCTCGGGCACCGATCTCGAGTCGGGCAATCCGCTGGTCACCGTCCACCCGCTCTCCCGACAGCTGCAGCGCCACGCGCTGTTCGTCACGGTGTTCCGGCTGGACGCGCAGCTGCAGCCGGTCCCCTACTTCGCCCGGCGCTGGCGCTGGTCCCCCGATCGCACCACGCTCACGCTGACGCTCTCCCGGGCGCTGCGGTGGCATGACGGCACGCCCACCTCGGCGCACGATGTGGCGTTCACCCTGGACGCCGCGCGCGACCCGGCGCTGGGGTCCCCGCGCGCCGCGGAACTGGCGTCGCTGGCCGCCGTGCGCGCGCCGGACGACAGCACCGTGCACCTGCGCTTCCATGCCCCGCAGGTGGCGCTGCCACTGGTCCTGGCCGAGTTGCCACTGGTGCCGCGCCACCTGCTGGATTCGGTGCCTCGCGCCCGCTGGCGTACGCACCCCTTCAGCGGGGCGCCGGTGGGGAACGGCCCCTTCCGCTTTGCCGGACGTACCCCGGGGCGGCAGTGGCGGTTTGCGCGCTGGGAGGACTTTCCGGCCGAGCTGGGGGGCGCGCCGCGCCTGCGCGAGCTGGTCATTGCCGTGGTGGACGAAAGCGCCACCAAGTTCGCGGGATTGGTGAGCGGTGAACTGGACGTGGCTGGCGTCTCCCCCACCATGGCGGCGCTGGTGCGGCGCGATCCCGCCCTCGCGCTGGAGACCCCGCCCGCGCTGTTTTCCACCGTGCTCGCCTTCAACACCACCCGCCCACCATTCGACGACGCGCGCGTGCGTCGGGCGCTGTCGCTGGCCATCGACCGGCGCCGGCTGGTGCAGGCGGCGGTGGCCGGCTACGGCACCCCGGCCCGTGGCGCTGTCCCGCCGGGGCTCCCCTTTTCCCCGACGGACACCCCGGTGGTCAACCGCCAGGGCGCGGCGGCGCTGCTCGACGCCGCCGGGTGGCGCCTGGTCCCGGGGCGCGCGGTGCGGGAACGCGCGGGGCGCCCCTTGCGGGTGACCCTCCTCACCGTGGGGAGTGGCGACCTGGCAGTGGAACAGCTGGTGCAGGCCGACCTGGCCCAGCTGGGGGTGGAGGTGGAGGTGCGTGTGCTGGAGCTGGGCGCCTTCCTGGCCGCCCTGCGCCCCCCCGCCCGCGCGTACGACCTGGCCGTCACCGGCGTCCCGGGGACGCTGGCCCTGGGGCACCTCCCGGCGCTGTTCGCCACCGCCCAACAGGGCGGCGCGCTGGACTACACCGGCTTTCACACGCCCGCGCTGGACCAGCGGCTGGCCATCGCCGCTGCCGCACCCGTCGCGCAGCAGGGCGCGGCGTGGGCCGCCGTGGACGCGCTGCTGCAGGAGGCCATGCCGGTGGCTTGGCTCTATCACGCGCGCGGCGTGCAGGGGCGCTCCCGTCGGCTGCAGGGGGTCACCATGGACCTGCGGGGCGAGCTGGCCACCGTCACCCGCTGGCACCGGGAGGGGGAGCCATGACCCGCGACCCCCGCCTGTCCGCGCTGCTGCCGCTGGGGAGGGACGCGCGCCGTGCCGCCACCGCCCCGGGCACCTCGCTGGGCTCGCTGGCCGACGCGTTGGCGCGCGAGCTGGAGCCGCTGCTGGCCGCCCACGCGCAGGGCATGCTCCCCATCCCCGACGGCAAGGCGCGGCTCACCCGCATCGGCGGGCGCTGCCCGGTGCATGGCGGGCTCCTCGAGTTCAACCCGTGGGATCCCCACCGCCATCGGTGCACCGCCTGCGGGCGCGATTGGCGCGGCGCCGACCACGACGGCTGGTGGCTACTGGGCGCCCACCTCTGGACGATGGAGCGGGCGGTGCACGCCGCCCTGCTGTTTGCCCTGCGGGGCGACCGGCGCCATGCGGCCCTGGCGGGCGCCATCCTGGAGGGCGCGGCGGCGCGCTATGCGCGCTGGCCCAATCGCGACAATGTGCTGGGCCCCAGCCGCCCGTTCTTCAGCACGTACCTGGAGTCCATCTGGCTCCTGAACGCCTGTCACGCGCTGGCGCTGCTGGAGGGGGCGGACCCCGTGGGGAGCGCCGTCACCGGCGCGCGGCTGCGCGACCAGCTGGTGGCGCCCAGCGCCGCGCTGGTGGCCGGCTTTCCCGAGGGGCGCTCCAACCGCCAGGCGTGGAACAGCGCGGCGCTGCTGGCGGCGGCCCAGCTGCTGGACGCCCCGGGCCACGTCATGGGGCGCCACGCCGCCACCGTGCACGACCTGGTGGCCCACGGCCTGCTCGACGACGGCAGCTGGTACGAGGGGGAGAACTATCACATCTTCGCCCATCGCGGCCTCTGGTACGGGGCGCAGCAGCTCGCTGCGCTGGATCGGCCGCTCCCCCCCCAACTCCTGGCGCGCCTGCGGGCCGGCTTCGTGGCCCCCTTCGCCGGCGTGCTCCCCGACGACACCTTCCCCTCTCGGCGGGACGCGCCGTATCGCGTCTCCATCCGGCAGTGGCGGGTGGCCGAGTGGCTCGAGCTGGGATGGGCCATGGAGGCCGGCACCGAGGTGGCCGCGCTGCTCACCCACCTCTACGCCCCCCCGGTCGGCCTGCCGGGGCTGGGCGCCCCCGACGAGCGCGCCCGCTCCACCGCCGACGGCGAGCGCCCGACCCCGGCCGCACGGCTCACGCGGGCCGACCTTTCGTGGCGCGCGCTGGTGGCCGCCACCCCCGAGCCGCCGCCCCCCGTGGCGTGGACCCCGCGCAGCCGCCTCCTCGCGGCCCAGGGGGTGGCCGCGCTGCGCCGCGACCGGGGGCAGGTCTACGTGGCGCTTGAGGGGGGGGCACAGCGGCGGCGGCCACGGGCACCCCGACCGCCTCGCGCTCACCCTGCAACGCGGGGCGCATCGCTGGCTCGAGGATCCCGGGGCGGGCAGCTACACCAGCCGCACGCTGCACTGGTATCGCAGCACCCTCGCGCACCATGCGCCCCTGGTCAACGGGCACTCGCAGTCGCCCGGGGACACCAATCTGCTGGCCTGGGAGGAGCGCGGGGGCGCCGGCTGGGTGTGGAAGCGCACGGCACTGGCCCCCGGGGTCCTGGCCGATCGCGCGCTGGTGGTGTGTGACGGCTACCTGGTGGATCGACTGGCATGGACCGCAGGGCAGGCGGTCACCCTCACGTTGCCGCTGGCCGCGGACGCCGAGGTGGCATCCGCGGGCCCTTGGGCGCCGGTCACCCTCATCGGCGGAGGTGGGCTGGAAGACGGCTGGGACTTCGCAACCGGCGCCGAAGAGACCCCGGTGACGCCAGGGCTGCGCCTGCGGGTTCCGGCGGGAGCGCCAGGTGACCCGCGCGCCACGGCGGCGTGCTGGCTGCTGGCCCCCCGCGGTGCACGGCTGGTGCGCGCCTGGGTCCCCGGGCCGCCCGGGCACCCGCCGCGACGGCGGCACTGGGTCACCGTGCACGACACGGGCGGAGTGCTCTGGAGCGTGTGGGCGTGGCCGGATGACCAGGGCACGCAGGCCGTGCGCGCGGTGGCGCCTGCCGCGGCTGCCGACGGGGGCGAGGCGGTCACCGTGACCACCGTCTGCGGGACCGCGGCCACGCACCATCCGGCGGCGCACGGGTGGCACATCGCCCTGGCCGCCGGTGGCGCACGCAGCAGCATCGACCTGGAAGGGGGGGGCGCCGCGGTGGCTCCCCCCGCGCCCTCGGCCGCAGTCGGCCACCAGGCGTCCCCCGGGCCGGTGGTGGAGGTGCCCCTGGTGCCCCACGCGGACGAGGGGCCCGTCGGTCCGCCGGCCGGGGCGCTGGTGGTGGAGCTGGGCGAGCCCCACTACGTCGCCACGGAACACCCCTGGCACGAGGCGGGCGCCCCGACGGCGCACGTGGCGCTGGCCGCTACCGCCACCCATTTGGTGGTCACCATACAGGCCCACACGGGGCCGGCTGTCCCCCCCGAGGCCGCCGAGAACCGCCTGGACAACGAGCACCCCGAGGTGAACGCCGACGGCGTGCAGTGGTATCTGGGACACTCGGCCGGGGCGTGGACCATGGCGGGGCTGGCGCTGCCGGTGGCGGGCCCCGGGGTGCCGCATCGGCGGCTGGTCCAAGGCGCGTGGCCCCTCCCCGCGTGGCACGCCGCCGGCACCCCAACGGGGTGGGCCATGCGGTTGGCCTGGCCGCTCGAGCAGCTGCCACTCGATGGCGAGGGGCTGGTCCCCATGGCGCTGGTCGTCAACGAGCGCCCCCCGGAGCGGACGCGGCGGCGCGGTCAGCTGGTGCTCACCGGGGGCGGCGGCTTTGGCTACCTGCGCGGGGACCGGCATGATCTCGCCGCCGTGTGGCGGTTGCGCCTCCCCGCGAGGGCGTAACCCGGTACGGGGCCCCGGGACCCCGCGCCGCCCCGGTGGCGCTATCTTGCGGAGTCCCGCGCGCACCCCGCGCCTGTGCCGTCGGTGCGCGCCTCCCGCGTGCGCGCCGCCCCGACCGTCCCGTCCTCCCGCATGGCCGAATCCGTCCTCGACGCCGTCACCGTGGTGCTGTACGAGTCGCAGGACCCCATCAACATCGCGGCGGTCATCCGCGCGATGAAGAACATGGGGGTGCGCGACCTGCGGCTGGTGCGGCCGTGTCCCTACGATCCCAATCGCATCGAGCAGGTGGCGCACGACACCCGCGACCTGGTCGAGCGCATCCGCCACTTCGACACCCTCGAGGAGGCCCTGGCCGACTGCGTGTACGTGGTGGCCTTCTCCGGGCGCCGGCGCGCCGCGCGGTGGGAGCGGCACACCCCCCGGTCGGGCGCGGCGGCCATGCTCGCGCGGGCCCCGCAGGGGCGGGTGGCGGTGCTGTTCGGGCGCGAGGACCACGGGCTCCCCAACGAGGCGCTCGACGCCGCGCACGCCCTCTGCACCATTCCCACCACCGAGCACTTCTCGCTCAACGTGGCGCAGGCGTGCCTCCTGGCGCTGTACGAACTGCACCTGCTCGCGGGGGACGCTACCAAGCGGCTCCCGCCACCGCGCCACGCGGCGGGGACCCCCACCAGCGAGGCCGTCGAGCGGGCCTTCGCCGACTTCGAGGCCGCCCTCGAGGGCATCGCGTATTTCGGCACCCGCAACCGGGAGCTGGTCATGCGCTCCGTGCGTTCGCTGCTCTTCCGCGCGGAGCCCGACGCCCGCGAGCTGCTCATGCTGCGCACGATGAGCATCGAGGTGCTCCGCACCATCGAGCGGGAGTCGCGGCTCGCGGTGCGGGCCGCGCTCGCGGCGGCCGGCGTGGACGAGGCCGAGCCGGCCCCCTCGGCGACGCCGGCGCCCACGGCGGTCGCGGGGACGGCGGAGCGCCCGGGGTGATCGCCGAGCGTCCGGGGGAGGCGGCGCGTACCACCTCCGCCTCCGCGACGGGGGAGGAGACCGAGGCCGGGCGGTGGGCGCGCGTCGCCGCCCAGCGCATCCCCGGGGGCAGCTCCACCGGCAGCAAGCGGCCGGAGGCGCTGTACGGCACCGGCGCCGACGACCCGGCCCTCCCGCGCCACATGGAGCGCGGGCGCGGCGCCCATCTGTGGGCCGCCGATGGGCGCCGCTTCCTGGACCTGGGCATGGCGCTGGGAGCGGTGGGGATCGGCTATGCCGACGCCGCCGTCACCGCCGCGGTGTGCGAGGCGGCCGCCCACGGGCCGGTGGGATCGCTCCCCCACCGCGTGGAACCCGAGGTGGCGGAGCGGCTGGCCGCGGTGATCCCCTGCGCCGAGCAGGTGCGCTTCCTGCGCACCGGCGCCGAGGCGGGGGCGGCGGCGGTGCGCCTGGCGCGCACGCTCACGGGGCGCACCCGCGTCGTGGCGTGCGGCTACTTCGGGTGGCTGGACTGGTGCAGCGACGCGGACGGCGTCCTGCCCGCAGACCGGGCGGCCGTGACGTGGGTGCCCTTCAACGACGTCGCCGCGCTGGAGCGGGCGGTGGACGAGGGACCGCCCCCGGCGGCGCTCATGCTGGAGCCGCTGGTCCATGACGTGGCCGATCCCGGGTGGCTGGCCGCGGCGCGGCGCCTCGCGGACCGGACGGGGGCGGTGCTGGTGTTCGACGAGGTGAAGACGGCCTTCCGCGTGCGGACGGGCGGGGTGCAGGCGCTCCACGGCGTCGTCCCCGACCTGGCCACGGTGGGCAAGGCGCTGGCCAATGGCTACCCGCTGGCGGCGGTGCTGGGGCGGCGCGCGGTCATGGAGGCCGCCACGCGTACCTGGATCTCCTCCACGGCCGCTGCGGAGGCCACCGGATTGGCGGCGGCGCGCGCCGTGCTCGACTGGCACGATCAGGCGCCCGTCCCCGCGCGCCTGGCGGCGGTCGGCGCGCGCCTGCGCGAGGTGACCGCCGCGCTGCTGGCCCCGTACCCCGCGCTCGGCGTGCGCGCCGTGGGGCCTGACGTGATGTGGCGCCTCGAGGCGGACCGCCCGGAGGCGCTGGATCACCTGGTGGCCGCGGCGGCCCGCGCCGGCGTGCTGCTCAAGCGCGGGGCATACCAGTTTGCGGCGCTGGCCCACGAGGAGGACGCCGAAGACGAGCTTGCCGTGGCGCTGGCCACCGCCATCCCCGCGGCCGCGGCCGCGACGGAGGCCGCGCGGGGGGCCACGCCGGCCTCCGCCTCCCCGGGCCCGTGATGATGGCGTGGCCCCCCGCGGCCGCCGGACGCTGACCCCCGCCCCCACCCGCATGCTCCCGCCCTCTCCCGCGTCGCCGCCGCTCGTGGACCTCCCCCTGCTGGACGTCCACGCCCATTTCCATACCCCCGCCTCCAACCGGTCCGACTGGCAGCGGTACAACGACGCGCGCCTCGAGGCCGGCGACCGCATCGGCGTGCGTTGTCACGTCGCCTCGGTGCTGGGCTCGTGGGGGGCCACCTCCCCCACCTACTTCACGTCGCCGCGTGACCAGTCGGCCGCCAACCGATGGATGCTGGACTTTGCCGACCAGCACGGGCCGCGCGTGCGGGCGTATGTGGCGGTCAACCCCAACTTCACCGCCCACGCCCTCGCGGAGATCACGCGGGGGGTGGCCGATGGCGCCGTGGGGATCAAGCTGGCGGCGGGGCGCAAGGCGGATGACGCGCTGCTGGACGACATCGCCGCCGCCGCCGCCGAGCATGACCTGCCGGTGCTCCAGCATGTGTGGCAGCATCGGCAACGCGAATGGCCCGGGCAGGATGCCTCGGATGCCGTGGAGCTGGCGCGGCTGGCGGCGCGTCACCCCCGTACCCGGTTCCTGCTGGCCCACATCGGCGGCGGCGGCGACTACGCACACACGTTTCCGGCCATGCAGCCGTTCCCCAACCTGGTGTGCGACCTGTCGGGATCGGGGATCGACCGGGGGATGCTGGACGCGGCGCTGGGCGGGGTCGGGGCACGGCGCCTGCTGTGGGCGGCCGACCTCACGCTGTGCACCGCCCTCACCAAATGGCGGGCGCTGGCCCACACCGGGGCTGACGCCGAGGCGCTGGCCGACATCGCGTGGCGCAATGCCGTGCGGCTGTTCCCGGCGGGGACGTTTGATGCCGTGCTGGGGGATGTGCGCCCCCCGCGGGAGGACGCATGACCAGCGGAACGCCGGGAGACCCCAAGCCGTCGCCCACCGCCCCGATCGATGTGACGGCGTGGGTGGGGAGCTATCCCTTTCGCGAGGTGCCGCACCCCGAGCCGGCCACCCTGGTGCAGGTGCTGGCGCGGGAGGGATTGGGCGGGGCGTGGGTGGGCTCGTTGCCGGGGGCGTTTCATCGCGACCCGCTGCCCGCCAACCGCACGTTGTACCAGGCGCTGGCCCCGCATCGGGCGTGGCTGCACCCGGTGCCCATCGTGCGCCCCGACTGGCCGCACTGGGAGCGGCAGCTGGCGGAGGCGGTGACGGAGGGGGCGCCGGCGGTGAGCGTGCACCCCACGCGGTGGGGGCTGGGCGATGGACACGCGGCGGTGGACGACCTGGCGCATGCCTGTGGGGAGGCGGGGGTGGTGATCCACTGTCCGGTGCGCTTTGAAGACCTGCGCCAGCGGCACCGGTTGGACAGCGCGGGCGACGTGTCGGCGGCCTTCCTGCGGCGGCTGGTGCGGGGCGCGGAGGGGCGGGCCGGGGTGGTGGTGGCGGGGGCCGGGCGGGAGCTGATCGAGGAGGTGTGGTGGGGGCTCACCCTGGCGGAGCAGCAGCGGGTGTGGTTCGACTTCCACTGGGTGTGGGGGCCGCCCGAGGACCACTTCGCCCATCTGGTGGAGACGGTGGGGCCGGGGCGCCTGGCGTGGAGCAGCTGGTGGCCGCTGCGCCTGGTGCAGCAGGCCGGGGCGCTGGTCGACCTGCTGCCGGTGGCGGCGCGGCGGCGGCTGGCGGCGGAGCCGCTGGCTGACGGGCGCAGCATTCAGGCGGCGACGCAGGCGCGGCGAGGGGTGCCGTCGGCGGGATGAAGCGCGCGCCGGTGATGTCCGGCGGCGGGATGCCTGACGCGGTGGTGGTGGCCGCGTGCGGAACCTTTGGGTGTCGCCGGGCATTGGACGTCGGTTTCGGACGCGACGTCATGCGGGCGCGTCCGTGCATCTGCATGTCGTCGCACGGGTTGCGCGTGCGCGACCGGCACTCGCGGTGTCGGGAATCCCCTTGCGTACAACTACCGAGCGGGTGATTTTTCCCGCTTGCCCCGGAGTGCGGAACGTCACCACGTGCGCCTGTGCGCACCGGCGGCGCCCTGCGTTGCGGGCCACCTCACGGGATGCCGACGCGGAAGGCCGCGGCGGGCCATCCCGGTGTCCAGCCACCATGCTTCCCCGGCCCCAGGTCTGATGACGGTCAAGAAGAAGTGGACGGTGATCACCGGGTTCCTCGCCCTCGCGGCAGCGGCCACGCTGCTGTCGGCGTACAGCGGCGCGTCGTCGTCGCAGGGGCTCCGCGTCGAGCAGCCCATCAAGTTCGTCCACGCGCCGCACGTGCAGAAGGCGGGGATGAACTGCCTGTACTGCCACAGCGCGGCCAACAAGTCCCCCGACCCGGGGAACGCCTCGGTGGCAACCTGCATGGGGTGCCACACGCTGGTGAAGACCACGTCGCCGGAGATCAAGAAGCTGGCGGCGTACTGGAACAACGGGGTGAATGCGAAGCCCATCCCGTGGAACCGCGTGCACAAGGTGCCGGACTACGTGCAGTTTCCGCACTTCCGTCACGTGAACGCGGGCGTCACCTGCCAGAGCTGCCATGGGCAGATCCAGAACCAGGGGGCGCAGGGCCCGGACACCAACTACGTGCCGGTGCAGCAGGTGAACTCGCTCAACATGGGCTGGTGCATCAACTGCCACGTGAACGGATACAAGCCGGCGGATGGCGCGCGGGCGGCCGGCATGCCGGTGACCGCGGAGCTGGAAGCGGCGCCTCCCAAGAAGGCGCGGTATGACTGCGCCGTCTGCCACTACTGATCGATCCCCTGACCCTGGACCACGGGGTGGCCGGCGCGCGATGGCGCGCCGCAGGCCCCGTGCAGCCGCCCGGAGCGGAGTGACTGCATGAGCACTGAAGCAGGGACCGGCGTCAAGCGCCGCGAGTTCCTCAAGATCCTCGGGGCCACCGGCGCGACGACCGCCGCCGTGGGCTGCTCTTCCGAGCAGGTGGGGAAGCTGATTCCGTACGTGGCCCACCCGGACAATACGGTGCCGGGGGTGTCGCAGTATTACGCGACCACCTGCCGCGAGTGCGCCACGGCGTGCGGGGTGCTGGCGGAGGTGCGCGACGGGCGCCCGATCAAGCTGGACGGGAACCCGGCGCACGCCATGAGCCGTGGCGCCATCTGCTCCACGGGGCTGTCGGCGGTGCAGGGGTTGTACAACCCCGACCGCTACCGGTCGCCCATGGTGCGCGAGGGGAACACGCTCAAGCCCACCACGTGGGACAAGGCGCTGGCGCTGCTCGCGCAGAAGCTGGGCGAGGTGAAGAGCCGCGGGCAGGCGGGGAACGTGGTGTTCCTCAACCAGCACGAGGCGGGCACCTTCCCCGGGTTCCTCGACCAGTGGCTGGCGGCCAACGGCATGCCGGCGCACCTCAGCGTCGATCCGCTGGCGCCGGTGGCCACCATCGCGGCCAACCAGCAGGCGTACGGCGCGGCGTGGCCCGGGCTGGACTTCGGCGCGGCCAAGCTGGTGGTGAGCTTTGGCGCCGACTTCCTGGACGGCTGGGGGCACCCGGTGCCGCAGCAGCTGGACTGGGCCGATGCGCGCGCCAAGATCGAGGGGGCGCCGCGGCTGGTGTACATCGGCGCCCGCCGCTCGCTGACCGGGCTCAACGCCGACCAGTGGATCCCCGCCAAGCCCGGGAGCGAAATGGCGCTGTGCGCCGCGCTGACGGGGAAGGGGACGGCGGCCGCAGCGGCTGAGGCCTCTGGCGTGCCGGCCGGCACCATCGAGGCGCTCGCCGCCGCCATCACGGCGGCCGGGAGCGGCACGATGGCGCTGTGCGGCGTCACCGGGGCCGACGCCGTCGCGTGCGGCACCATGGTGGCCGACATCAACAAGCAGCAGGGCGCCGTGGGCGTCACCATCAAGCCGGCGGCGGGGCACGGCGGCTACGCCGGGCTCTCGTCGTTCGCCGACGTGGCCGCGGCCATGCAGAAGATGGCGGCGGGCACGGTGCCGCTGGCCTTCGTGCGCGGCGCCAACCCGGCGCACACCACGCCGGCCGCGGCGGGGAACTTTGCGCAGGCCTTCGGCAAGGTGGCCTTCAAGGTGGCCTTCTCGGCCATGCCCGACGAGACCGCCGAGCTGTGCGATCTGATCCTCCCCGACCACCACTGGCTGGAGAGCTGGGGCGATGCGGTGGGGATGTCGGGCCAGCTGGGGCTGCAGCAGCCCACGCTCGACCCCGTGTTCGACACCCGGGCCACCGGGGACGTGCTCATCCAGGTCGCCAAGATGGACCAGGCGCTCGCGGCCAAGTATCCGGCGGCGGACTATCGCAGCTGGTACATCGGCAAGTTCCCCGGCGGGGCGTCCGGATTCACCGCGGCGCTCACCAAGCCGTCGGTGGCCGGCGCGCCGCTCGCCGCCCGCACCGCCGCCACCCCGGTGCCCGGCGCGGCGCCTGCCGCGGGCACCGGCGAGTTCTTCGTGCACGTGTTCCCCTCCCCCACGCTGGGTGACGGACGCGGCGCCAACAAGCCGTGGCTGCAGGAGCTCCCCGACCCCGTCAGCAAGATCGCCTGGCAGTCGTGGGTGGAGATCCACCCCTCCACCGCCAAGAAGCTGGGCGTGACGGAAGGGACGCACCTCACCATCGAGACGGCCGGGGGCAAGGTCACCGCGCCGGCGTACATCTACCTGGGCGTGCGCCCCGACACCGTGGCCATCGCGCTCGGGCAGGGGCACACCGCGTACGGCCGGTTCGCCAAGGGCGTGGGCGTCAACGCGTATGCGCTGCTCGCCGGCGGGTGGGACACCGCGGGCGGCCTCAAGGGCAAGGTCACGGTCGCCGCCGAGTCGTCGCCGCTGGTCACCACCGAAGGCTCCGCGCGCCAGCACGGGCGCGGCATCGGCCAGGCGGTCACGCTGGCGGCGCTGATGGGGCAGGAGGCCGAGGAAGGGCATGGGCATCACGCCATCCCCGGGCTCCCCTCGCAGGACTTCCAGTCGGGGCTCAAGTCGCCCATCGCGGCCGACGCGCAGGGCGAGTTCGCCGATCCCCAGGGGAAGGACAAGGGGATGTACGACCCCGCGCACAGCAGCAAGATGGAGAAGCGCCGCTGGGCGATGACCATCGACCTGGCCCGCTGCACCGGCTGCTCGGCGTGCGTCACCGCCTGCTACAGCGAGAACAACATCCCCACCGTCGGCGCCCCCTACCAGGGGCGGGCCCTCAGCCCCTCGCAGTGGGATGAGCGCCCGGGCGCCAACATCATCAAGGGGCGCGAAATGGCGTGGATCCGCCTCGAGCGCTACTTCGAGGGGGCGAACGACGCCGAGACCACCTTCTCGGCCGACTTCGACACGCGCTTCGTGCCGATGATGTGCCAGCACTGCGGCAACGCGCCGTGCGAGCCGGTGTGCCCCGTGTACGCCACGTACCACTCGCCCGACGGCCTCAACGTGCAGGTGTACAACCGCTGCGTGGGCACCCGCTACTGCAGCAACAACTGCCCGTACAAGGTCCGCTACTTCAACTGGTTCGGATACGGGGAGCCGGCCCGCCGGCAGTACGCCTGGCCCGAGCCGATGCACTGGATGCTCAACCCCGACGTGACCGTCCGCGGGAAGGGCGTCATGGAGAAGTGCACCTTCTGCGTCCAGCGCATCCGGGAGGCGGAGCACCGCGCCCGGTCGGAAGGGCAGGAGATGGCCGCCGACGCCTTCACCACGGCGTGCGCGCAGGCGTGCCCCTCGCGGGCCATCGTCTTCGGCGACGCGGCGGACGAGAACTGGACCGTGGCCAAGCTCGCCTACGACCGGCGCGCGTACCACGTCTTCGAGGAGCTGAACACCTACACCGCCGTGGTCTATCTCAAGAAGGTCAACCATCCGGCGCCGGCATCCCCGGCGAAGGGCTGAGGGCAGCCGCATGGCCACCACCGCAGCGCACCCGGAGCGGGTCGGGATCCGCGGGCCGAACATCGCGTCGGCCGACGTGCAGCTCCCCGCCGTCCGCGATTACGAGCAGGTCGACCGCGACATCATCGCCACGCTCGGCTTCACCAAGAAGTGGTTCCTGGGGCTCGGCATCGCGGTCCTCGCGATGCTGTGCGGCCTCTCGGCCTGGCTCTACCAGATCTACTGGGGGCTGGGGCAGGCGGGGTACGAGCCGCCGGTGATGTGGGGCAACTACATCATCACGTTCGTCTTCTGGGTCGGCATCGGCCACGCCGGGACGCTCATCTCGGCCATCCTGTACCTGTTCCGCGCTGGCTTCCGGACGTCCATCTACCGGGCGGCCGAGGCGATGACGGTGTTCGCCGTCATGACGGCCGGGCTCTTCCCGATCATCCACATCGGGCGCCCGTGGAAGTTCTTCTGGCTGCTGCCGTACCCGAACTGGCGCCTGCTGTTCCCCAACTTCAAGTCGCCGCTGGTGTGGGACGTCTTCGCCATCTCGACGTACCTCACCATCTCCACGACGTTCCTGTTCATCGGGCTCATCCCCGACATCGCGGTGCTGCGCGACAAGGAGACCAACCCGACGCGCAAGCGGATCCTCAGCATCCTGTCGCTGGGGTGGCGCAACAGCGACCGCGAGTGGCGGCACTTCGCCAAGGCGTACCTGTTCCTGGCCGCCTTCAGCACGCCGCTGGTGCTCTCGGTGCACTCCGTCGTCTCCTTCGACTTCGCGATGGCGCAGACCCCCGGGTGGCACGCCTCCATCTTCCCGCCGTACTTCGTCGCGGGCGCCATCTTCTCCGGCTTCGCCATGGTGTGGACCATCGCGATCCCGATGCGGAAGTGGTTCAAGCTGGAGCACTACATCACCCTGAACCACCTGGACGCCACGGCCAAGGTCGTGCTGTTCACCTCCATGGTGGTCGGGTGCGCGTACCTGATCGAGTTCTTCATCGCCTGGTACAGCGGCGTGCGGGCGGAACAGGAGTTCTTCTGGAACCGCGTCTTCGGCCAGTGGTGGTGGGCCGCGTGGATCATGCTGCTGTGCAACATGGCGCTCCCCATGTCGCTGTGGAGCCAGAAGCTCCGGCGGAACCCGGCGTGGCTGTTCGTCCTCTCGCTGTTCATCAACCTGGGGATGTGGTTCGAGCGGTTCGTGATCGTCGTGCCGTCGCTCTCGCACGAGTTCGAGCCGTGGCAGTGGGGCGGCTACACCCCGTCGTGGATCGACATGGCGTTCCTGGTCGGCTCGTTCGGCTGGTTCTTCATGTGGTTCCTGCTGTTCGTGAAGCAGCTCCCGGTGATGGCGATCGCGGAGCTCAAGGAGATCGTCGCGCCGCGCCGGCTGCACGGCCATGACGGAGGGCACCACTGATGCAGGGCGTGCTTGGAGCGTTCCACCACATCGACGCGACCGTCGCGGCCATCAAGGACGCGAAGGCCCGCCGCCTGGGCGACCTGACGGTCTACACGCCCACCATCAACCACGAGCTGGACGACGCCATCGACGCCCCGGTGTCGGTGGTGCGGCGGTTCACCCTCGTGGGCGGCCTCCTCGGCGTGAGCTTCGGCTACTGGGTGGCCATCTGGTCGTCCAACTACTGGCCGCTGGTCACCGGCGGCAAGGCGATCGCCTCCTGGATCCCCTACACCATCATCGGCTTCGAGATGATGGTGCTCGTGGGCGCCCTCTCCACTGTCGCCGGCATGTTCATCAACTCGCGCATTCCGCGCCTCACCACCACCACCGGTTATGACGCGCGGTTCTCCGCCGGGCACTTCGGGGTCTTCATCGCCTGCGACGCCGGCAAGGCGGAGCAGGCCGAGGCGATCCTCCGGCAGCATGGGGCCGTGGAGGTGCGCCGTGAGGGCTGAGCCGCTTCGCCGCGTCGCCGCGGCCATCGTCCTGCCGATGGCGCTGGGCGCCTGCACCTGGTTCACCGACTTCAAGAACCAGCCGCGCATCGAGCCCTGGGAGCCGGTGTCGCAGAACGACGCCGACACCACCACCCCGCCGCGCGGGCAGCCGGCCTTCTCCGTCCCCGTGCAGGGGACGGCGGTGGCCGCCTATCAGGTGTCGTACACGCCGTCGCCGCTCACCATCGACTCGCTCTCCGGGCTGGCCAACCCCGCGGCCGCCACGCCAACGTCGCTGGCCAACGGTCGGCAGAACTACCAGATCAACTGCGCGGTGTGCCACGGGCTGGCGGGCGACGGCAACGGGGGGCTCAAGAAGGTCAACCCGGCCTACGGGTGGTCCCCCAGCCTCATGACCGCCTCCGCCAAGGGGCGCTCCGACGGCTACATCTACGGGATCATCCGGAACGGCCGCGGCGTCATGCCCAGCTACAACCGGATCGAGGAGGCCGATCGCTGGGACGTGGTGAACTACGTCCGCGCCCTGCAGGCGGGCGCGGCCGACACGTCGCTGGCCGGCTACCCTGGCCAGAACGGCACCACCGTGCCGGGTCCGTCGCGCACCGCCCCCACCCGCCCGGCGCCCTACCTGGCCCCCAGCCAGCTCCCCACCGCCGGGTCCCCGAACATCAATGCGGCCACCTTCAAGGGGCAGAATGAGCGGGACACCATGCGCAAGCTGCATGGCACCGCCCACGAGCCCGGGGCCGCCGAGAGCAAGGAGAAGCACGAGTGAGCGGCCAGCACTATCACTACCCCACGCGCGACGAGTTCGCGCGGCGGCTCCAGGCGGCGCCCGTCCCGGCCCGCCTCCGCACCATCGCGCTCGTCATGGCGCTGGTCGGCGTGGGCATCTTCGTCGCCGGCCTGTTCAGCAACCCGGCGCGCGCCTGGCAGGCGCTGCACTACAACTGGCTGTACTTCGCCACCGTCTCCTCCGCCGGCGTCGCCTTCGCGGCGGTGCAGCGCATCGTCACCGCGCGCTGGTCGCGCCCGGTGGTGCGCTTCGCCGAAGGGTACGTGGCCTTCCTGCCGGTGGCCTTCGTCCTGCTCCTGCTCCTCCTCTTCCCGGGGCGTGAGCACATCTTCACCTGGGCCGGCCGCGAGGCCATCCCCACGGCGGAAAAGGCGGCGTACCTCGAGCCCACCTTCTTCGTCCTGCGCGGCATCTTCTTCTTCGGCGCCATCACCCTCCTGCAGCTCGCCTTCGTCTGGCAGTCGGTGCGCCTCGACGTCGGCGTGCTCCCCGAGTACGGGGCGGGGTGGGCGGCCGGGCTGCGCGCCAAGATGCGCGCCGCCTTCACCGGCACCGAGCGCCGCGAGCTCCACACCCAGCACTCGCTGCAGGGGAAGCTCGCCGTCGCCGTCATCATCGCGTTCGTGGTCGGCTGGTGCTTCATGGCGTGGGACTACTCCATGAGCATCTCCCTGCACTTCCAGCAGACCATGTACGCGTGGATCGTGTTCATGGGCGGCTGGCTCAACATGATCATGTCGCTGTCCCTGCTGTCCATGTGGTGGCGCAACCACCTCAAGATGGAGGACGTGGTCACCACCAACCACTTCTGGGACTTCGGCAAGCTCTGCTTCGCCTTCACCGCCTTCTTCGGCTACATCAGCTTCAGCCAGTACCTGGTCATCTGGTACGGCAACATGCCCGAAGAGACGCACTTCTACCGCCTCCGCCTGTCGGGGGTGTGGAAGCCGGTGACGCAGCTCATCCCGATCCTGGCGTTCGTCCTGCCGTTCTTCGGGCTCATCTCGAAGGCCGCCAAGGTGTACCTCCCCACCTTCGTGCTCTTCTCGGTCTGCTCGCTGCTGGGCGTGTACCTCCACCGCTACATCGAGGTGTACCCGTCCATCTACGGGGAGGCCACCACGCTCCCCTTCGGGCTGCAGGAGATCGGCACCACCGTCGGCATGCTGGGGCTCTGGGGCTTCTGCTACCTGTCGTTCATGAACGCCTTCCCCGTGATGCGCGTGTTCATGATGACCACCCCGTGCCGCGACGAGGTGCAGGTGCCCGTGGATGCGCGCACCATGGAGCCGCTCCCCGCGCACGAGTAGACGGTCGGCGCGCTGGACGGTCGGGCGGGGCGGGTGCCAGTCGGCGCCCGCCCCGCTGTCGTTCCGGCGTGGGGGCATGCCGCCCAGCGGTGTCCCCCCTACGGCCGGGCGTGGTGACCACCACCCGTTGGCGCCAAGGCCAGGCCACCAGCGCACACAGCGAGGAACCGCCACGGGCGGGACGATGCATGCGGCAGGGGACTAGGCGGGTCGGCGCGCGGTGGCGCCAGGCGGCCTTGGCGGCGTGGGCGCTCGCGCGACGTGCGCCGAGTGCCGAGTGCCGGCGCCGGCGCCGTGACGTGACGCGACGGCAAGGTTCCCCCGGGTTCCGCCGGTGGCCGTTGCATCGCGGGGCGTCACAAAGTTGCTCTTGAGCGTCACGCCCCCGGGCGTTAGCGTACCCCGCATGCGCGCGCGTGGTGGCCCCGTGCGGGGGATCGGATGGTCGTCGTCCGTCAAGCTGACCGGTTAGACGCTTCCTGAATGCCCTTGGCCCCCTGGGTTGGCCTGGTGATGATGGTTCTGGCGGTGCCGCAACCGCCCGCCTCGGGCGAGCGGCGGGTTGTGGCGTCGCCGACAGCCCCGGCAACCACCGCGCCCCGTTCCGCCCCCACCAGTGCCCCCGGCGCGACGCCCCGCACGCCGCAGCCCACGCCTCCGGGAGGGGCGCAGCGGTTGCCGACCGCGCAGGAGTTGCGCGACTCCACCCCGCCGGCGGTGGTGAGCTGGGAGCGCATCACCTGGGCCATCGAGCAGGGGCTGCAGCCGGTGGAGATCGACCGGCTTCGGCGCTTCGCGTGCATTCCGGGGCGCCTGATGCCCGCCACGTACGCGCGGCTGTTCCGCGCGCTGGCGTTGTGGAAGCTCAACGACGACGAGCGCGACCGGCGTATCGACAGTTGGCGTTGCGGCACCGGGCAGCCGGCCCCCGCGCCGGCCAAGCCCAAGGCCACCCCCAAGGCTGCCGCCAGAAAGCCCACCGCCAAGGCCCCCGCCAAGGCGCCGGCGCGGACGCCCGCCACCACGTCGGCGTCGCGCCGTGGCGGGGCTGGCGACGTTGCGGGGACCGGACGTTCTCCCTCGGGCGGTGCCACCGGGCGCGCCGATGGCACCGCCTCGGCCAGCGCCAGCGCGCGGGCTGGCGCGGCGGGCACCCAGGGCGCGGTGCCCGTCATGGCGCCACCGGTGGCGCGGCCGCCGGCTCCATCACGTCCGTCGGCGGGCGGCGCCGGCGCCGACACCACCGTGCTGCTCTCCGTGGTCTCCTCCGTCGGCAGCCTGCCGGTGAGCATCAACCGGATCCCGCAGGGCGCCGCGCCGGTGTCGCAGCGGGTGCCCCGCGGGCGGCTGGTCGCTATTGCGGTGGGGGAGGAAGGGCAGCGCCGTGACACCACGCTCTATGTCACCGGGCGGCACGACTTGGTGGTCACCGTCGAGCGAGGGAACACCTCCCTCGATCGACCGGCGGGAGCGCCGCTCCCCGTGGCCTCGGCGCTCACCCGCAGCGCCGTCGAGGCGGAAATCTCCATGGCACTGCCGCTCTTGCCTCGTCAGCCGGTGATGCCCACCATGCGCACCCCCCGGGGGGCCCGCACCGACCTGTACTGGTCGCTGGCCGTCGCCGGGGTGGCGGCGTTGGCGTCGTCACCGCACTGCCGCACGCAGGCCACCGCCCCCGCCCCCTACGGCGGGACCTACACCGGCACCTACCATCCGGCCGGCACCTTCGTCCCCAGCGCGTTCCTGCTCTGCACGTCGGCCATCGGCATCACCTCCGGCGCCGTGTCCTACCCCATCTTCCGCATCTTCTCGCGCTTCGCCAACGAGGGGGAGCGCAGTCGGTACGTCGCCGACAGTGCCAGCCTGCAGCAGCGGCAGGCCGCGTATGTGCAGGTGGCCCGGGTGCGGCAATCCATGGTTGATTCGGCCTTTGCCCAGCGGCAGCAGGAGCGCGGCATGCCCCTGCTGCGCTGGCGCGTGGACACCATCCCCCGTCGCCTGCCGTGATGTCCCTGCGCGCTTCGTTCCGTTCCAGGCCGCGTCGGGCGGCCGCGTCGCCACGCCGTCGCTGGGCCGGCGTCCTCGGGGTGTTGCTGCCGGCTCTGCTCTCCTGCACCGAAGAGGGGCTCATCAAGCCCTTCATTCCGGATGCCGTGCAGGTGGAGGCGTCGCGCGAGACCCTGCGCCCCGCCGAGGTGATGGTGCTCAAGGCGCGCCTCACGTCCACCGACGTGTCCATCACCACCGAGAAGGTCAGCTGGTCCAGCTCCAACCCCGCCGTGGCCACGGTGGACAGCAGCGGGCTGGTCACCGCGGTGAGCCGCGGGCAGGCCGTGCTGGGGGCCACCGTGGTCACCAAGGACAACCGATCGCTGCGCGGCACCGTCACCCTGACCGTGGTGGGCGTGCAGGCCGTGGCCGTGGAGGGGACGCCGGCCTCGCTCATCCTGGGAACCAGCGCGCAGCTGACCGCCAAGCTCACCCTCGATGCAGGCGCGGCGGCGGTCCCGGTCCTCTGGAGCTCCAGCGATCCCACCAAGGTGACGGTCTCCGGGTCGGGTGTCGTCACGGCGGTGGCCATCGGGACGGCGACCATCACGGCCACCGCGGAGGGGAAGAGTGGCACGGCGCTGGTGCGCGTGGTCTCCAATGTCGCGCAGATCCGCACCGTCCCGGCCTCCGCCACCATGGTGGTGCAGCAGGCGCTGCAGCTGGCCGCCGTGCTCACGGATCCTGCGGGGAACACCCTCACCGGGCAGTCCGTGAGCTGGACGTCGTCCAGCCCTACCGTGGCCGCTGTCACCACCTCCGGGCTGGTGTCGGCGGTGGCACCGGGCGCCGTCACCATCTCGGCCACCGAGGTCTCCACCGGGCGCACGGCCTCCACCGCCATCGTGGTGGTGCCGCGGGTGGCCACGGCCACCATCACGCCCGCCAATCCGTCGTTCTTCCAGGGGCAGGGGCTGCAGCTCACCGCCTCCTTCTTCGAGGCCGGCGGGACGCCGCTTACCGGGCGTCCTGTGCTGTGGCAGTCGTCGTCGCCGGACATCGCCGTGGTGGGACGCAGCAGCGGGCTGGTCACCGGGATGGCCCCGGGGACGGCCACGGTGGTCGCCATCGACAGCCTCTCGGGGTATGCGGCCAACACCACGGTCACCGTGGTGGCCCCCGTGGCCACGCTGGTGGTGTCCCCCCCGGCCACCACGCTGGCCATTGCGGCGGCGCAGCAGTTCACCGCCTCCGCGTTTGACGCCAATGGCGGGCCGCTCACCGGGCGGCCGGTCACCTGGAGCAGTTCCAACGCGTCCGTGGCCACGGTCTCCACCCTGGGGCTGGTGACCGCGGTGGCCCCTGGCACGGCCACCATCACGGCGGCGGTCGAAGGGAAGACGGCCTCGGGGACGGTGACCGTATCGCCACCCCCCGTGGTGAGCGTGCAACTGGCCCCCGCCACGGCCAGCCTGGTGGTCAGTGCCGTGCAGCAGTTCACGGCGTCGGCGCTGGGGGCCGACGGGGCGATTCTTCCCGGTCGGCCGGTCACCTGGAGCAGCACCAACGTGGCGGTGGCCACCGTGTCCAGCGGCGGCCTGGTCACCGGCATCACGCAGGGGACCGCCACCATCGTGGCGACCATCGAAGGGAAGACGGCCACGGCCCCCGTGGTCGTCACTGCGCCGCCGGTCAATACGGTCGCCGTCTCCCCCACCACGGCCTCGGTCATCACCGGGGCCACCCAGCAGTTCACCGCCACGCTGCGTGATGCCGCGGGCGTGCTGCTCCCGGGTCGGGAAGTCACCTGGAGCACCTCGGGGCCGACCATCGCCACCATCTCCTCCGAAGGGCTGCTCACCGCCGTGGCGGCGGGCAGCGTGACCGTCACTGCCACCAGCGAGGGGCGGAGCGGCACCGCGTCGGTCACCGTGACCAACCCGCCGGTGGCCACGGTCACGGTGTCCCCGGTCTCCGCCTCGATGCTCCCCGGCGAGCAGCTCTCCTTCTCGGCGCGCGCCGTGGATGCCGCGGGGAACGTGCTCACCGGCCGGCCCGTGACCTGGAGCGCCGCCAACCCCGTGGTAGCCACCATCAGCGCGGCCGGACGGGTCACGGCGGTGGGGGCCGGCAGCACGGCGGTCACCGCCACGGTGGAAGGGAAGACCGGGTCGGCCACCGTCACCGTCAACGCGCCGGTCACCTCGGTCACGCTGTCGCCCACCACGGCCTCGCTGCTGGTGGGGGCCGTGCAGCAGATCTCCGCCACCTCCCGCGATTCGGCGGGGAACGTGCTCCAGCGCCGTCCGGTGGCGTGGAGTTCCTCCAACCCGGCCGTGGCCGCCGTCTCGGCACAGGGGCTCGTCTCCGGCGTGGCCCCCGGGTCGGCCAGCGTCACCGCCACGGTCGAAGGGCGCAGCGCCACCGCGCAGATCACCGTCGCCCTCGCATCGGTCTCCACCGTGTCGCTCGATCCCTCCAGCGGCTTCATGCCCATCAGCGTGGGGGTGCCGTTGGAGGTCACGCTGCGCGACGTGAACGGCAATGTGCTCACCGGTCGCACCGTGGCGTGGTCCTCCTCCGATCCCCAGCGCGGGGCCGTGACCACCAACGGCGTGGTGACGGCGGCCGGCACGGCGTCGTTCACCATCACCGCCACCAGCGAGGGGCGCAGCGCCGCGGCCACTTTCGAGGGGCGCACCGGGCTGCGCAGCGGCGAGGAGCGCGTGGTGAGCAACCCCACCGAAGGCACCTGGAGCTACTTCGCCATCCATGTGCCGCCGGGGAGCACCTCCCTCACCGCGGCCATGAGCGGCGGTGAAGGGGATCCCGACCTGTACGTCTGGCGTCCGGGCAACAGCGGCGAGGCCAACTGCTTCCCCTTCCTGGCCGGTTCCGTGGAGCGGTGCGACTTCACCAACCCGGCGTCCGGCGTGTGGCTCGTGGGCGTGCGCGCCTACGCGGCGCACTCCTTCACGCGGCTGGTGGTGACGGTGCGTCCGTGAGGTGAGGCGGCCAGGGGGGCGCGTGCAGCCCCTTGGCCGCGGCACCGGCGCCCCGTAGCTTTCGCTGCGCGGGGCGTTAGCTCAGTTGGGAGAGCACCTGCTTTGCAAGCAGGGGGTCATCGGTTCGAGCCCGATACGCTCCATTCCGCTTTCCGGCATTGTGTCGGCGGCCTCCCCACGGGGAACCGCCACCGCCGCCCCGGTTGTTCACCCGCCAGTGGTGAACCCCCTACCGGAGCGCCCGCGTGACCGCTGATGGGTCCGCAGCCCCCGCCGAGCCCTCCCTCCCGACTCGGCTCCCCCTCGACGGCCTCCGGGTCGTCGATGTGGGCAACTTCCTGGCCGGCCCCTACGCCGCCTCCATCCTGGGGGAATTCGGCGCGGAGGTCCTCAAGGTCGAGCATCCGCTGGCCGGCGATCCCATGCGCCGCTTCGGGACGGGCACCACCCGCCCCGACGCCACCCTCAAGTGGCTCAGCGAGGCCCGCAACCGGAAGTCCGTCACCCTCGATCTGCGCCAGCCGGAGGGGGTCGACCTGTTCCTCCGCCTCCTGGGCAAGTCCGACGTGCTGGTGGAGAACTTCCGCCCGGGGACCATGGAGGAGTGGGGGCTGGGGTGGGCGCGCATCCATGCAGCCAACCCGCGGCTGGTCATGCTGCGGGTCACGGGCTACGGGCAGACGGGCCCCTACCGCCGGCGTCATGGCTTCGCCCACATCGCGCAGGCCTTTGGCGGGCTCAACTACCTGTGCGGCTTCCCCGGCGAAAGCCCGGTGCTCCCCGGCACGGTGCCGCTGGGCGACTACATCGCCAGCCTCTTTGGGGCCATCGGCGTGCTGGTGGCGCTGCGCCACGCCGAGGCAACGGGACGCGGCCAGGTCATTGATGTGGGCATCTACGAGGCCGTCTTCCGCGTCCTCGAGGAGATCGCCGGCGTGTACGGTGCTCAGGGCAAGGTGCGCGAGCGCGAGGGGGCGGGGTCCTTCGTGGCGGTGCCGCACGGCCACTTCCGCACGCAGGACGACCGCTGGATCGCCATCGCCTGCACCACCGACAAGATGTTCGAGCGCCTCGCGGTGGCCATGGGGCAGCCGCACCTGGCCTCCAGCTCGCTGTACGGCGACCAGCGCAAGCGGCTGGCGGCCCGCGACACCGTGAACCAGTTGGTGATCGAGTGGGTGGCCTCGCTGCCGCGCGACGCGGTGATGGCCCGCTGTCTTGAGGAGGAGGTGCCGGTGGGCAAGGTCAACAGCATCGCCGACATCTTCGCCGACGAGCAGTTCCAGGCCCGCGGCAATCTCGCCACCGTGGCGGTGGATGGCGTGGGGGACGTGGTGGTGCCCGGCGTCGTCCCCACCCTCTCCGCCACCCCGGGGCGCATCACCGGGCTGGGGCCCGCGCTGGGCGACGCCACCGACGCCGTGATGCGCGACCTCCTGGGGCTCGCCGCCGGTGAGGTGGCGCGCCTGCGCGCCCAGCGCATCATCTGACGCCGCCATGACCGCGCCTGCCGCCTCGTCCGCCCCCGCCGCGCTCCCGCTGGCCGGGATCCGCGTCCTCGACATCGCCACCATCATCGCCGCCCCGTACTGCGCCACGCTGCTGGGGGAGTTCGGCGCCGACGTCCTCAAGCTGGAGCACCCCGTGGGGGGCGACGGGCTGCGCAAGTTCGGCACCCCCTCGCAGCGCGGCGACACCTACACCTGGCTCAGCGAGGGGCGCAACAAGCGCTCCGTCACGCTGGACCTGCGGCTCCCCGACGGCGTGGCCCTCTTCAAGCGGCTGGTGGCGCAGACCGACGTGCTGTGCGAGAACTTCCGCACCGGCACGCTGGAGAAGTGGGGGCTGGGCTGGGAGGTGCTGCGCGCCATCAATCCGCGCCTGGTGATGCTGCGGGTCACGGGCTACGGCCAGACGGGCCCGTACCGCGACCGCCCGGGCTTCGCGCGCGTGGCGCACGCCGTTGGCGGCATCGCCTACCTGGCCGGGATGCCCAAGGGGACCCCCGTCACCCCGGGCTCCACCACGCTGGGCGACTACATGACCGGGCTGTACGGGTGCATCGGCGTGCTGCTGGCGCTGCGCCACCGCGACCTCACGGGCGAGGGGCAGTACGTGGACGCCGCGCTGTACGAGTCGGTGTTCCGGTGCACCGACGAACTGGCCCCGGCGTATGCCATGCATGGCACCGTGCGCGAGCGGCAGGGCTCCTCGCACAACGACAATGCCGTCCCCCACGGCCACTTCGCCACCCGCGACGGCAAGTGGATCGCCATCTCGTGCGCCACCGACAAGCTCTTCGGCCGGCTGGCCGCCGCCATGGGCCGCCCGGAGCTGGCATCGCACAGCATCTACGGCACGCAGGCGGTGCGGCTGGAGCACCGGCACGACGTGAACGAGATCGTCCGCGACTGGTGCGGCTCGCTCACCCGCGACGAGGTGCTGGCCCGCTGCCACGCCACCGACACCCCCGCCGCGCCGCTCAACGACATCGCCGACATCTTCGGCGACCGGCAGTTCCATGCGCGCCGCACGCTGGTGGCGGTGGACGAGCCCGAGACGGCGGAGACGGTGATCGTCCCCGCCGTGGTCCCCCGCCTCTCCGAGACGCCGGGCACCATCCGCTCGCTGGGGCCGCGGCTGGGCGCCCACACCGACGCGGTGCTGCAGGAGCTGCTGGGGTGTACCCCCGACGAAGTCGCCGAGCTGCGCCGCAAGCGGGTCATCTGACCGCGGTCCCCCTTTCGTCCTCCCTGTCCCGACCGATGTACCACACGCGCCTGCCGCACAACTTCTACAAGCCCCTCGCCGTGGGAGCCCCCATGCCCTGGCGCGAGCGCCCCCTCCGCGCCGAGCGGATGGTGCACTTCTTTCCCCCGCACCTGGAGAAGGTGCGGGCGAAGATCCCCGAGCTCATCCGGCAGTGCGACGTGCTGTGCGGCAACCTCGAGGACGCCATCCCGGTGGAGGACAAGGCCGCCGCGCGCGCGGGCTTCATCGAGGTGGCGCGCACCAACGACTTCAGCGACACCGGGCTGTGGGTGCGCGTCAACTGCCTCAACAGCCCCTGGATCCTGGACGACCTCGAGCAGATCGTGGCGCAGGCGGGGAACCTGGTGGACGTGCTCATGATCCCCAAGGTGGAGGGACCGTGGGACCTGCACTTCGTGGACCAGTACGTGGCGCTGCTGGAGGCGCGCCACGGCATCACGCGCCCCATCCTGCTGCACGCCCTCATCGAGACCGCCGAGGGGGTCCGCAACGTGGACACGATCGCCGGGGCCACGCCGCGGCTGCACGGGATGAGCCTGGGCCCCGCCGACCTCGCCGCCTCGCGCGGCATGAAGACCACCCGCGTGGGGGGCGGGCACCCGGACTACGGCGTCCTGGGCGACCCCGTCGCCGGCGACGACGCGGCTCCCCGCGCCTTCGTGCAGCAGGACCTTTGGCACTACTCGGTGGCGCGCATCGTGGACGCCTGCGTGGCGCACGGGCTGCGCGCCTTCTACGGTCCCTTCGGGGACATCCGCGACGAGGCCGGCTGCGAGGCGCAGATGCGCAACGTGTTCGTCATGGGGATGGTGGGGGCGTGGTCGCTGGCCCCCAACCAGGTGGACATCGCGCGCCGCGTCTTCAGCCCCAATGTGGCCGAGGTGCGCTTCGCCAGCCGCGTGCTGGAGGCGCTCCCCACCGGCAGTGGCGTGGCCATGATCGACGGCAAGATGCAGGACGACGCCACCTGGAAGCAGGCCAAGGTCATCGTGGATCTGGCCCGGCTGGTGGCGCGCAAGGACCCGGCGCTGGCGGAGGCCTACGGCTTCACCGACGGCGTCTGACGGCGTGTGACGGGGTGGGTGCCGCGGGCCGGTGTGCCGCGGGCCGGAGCGGCGCGGGCCGGAGCGGCGCGGGCCGGTGCGGCCGCCCCTACGCCGCCTCCGGCACCGCCCAGGACCGCAGCGCCTCCGCGCTCATCGGCCGGGCGAACAGGAACCCCTGCTGCCGCCGGCACCCCAGCCGCGCCAGCGCGCGCGCCTGCGCCGGCTGCTCCACCCCCTCGGCCACCACCTCCGCGCCCAGCCCCCGCGCCAGCTTCAGCAGCGCCGTCACGATCGCCCAGTCGCGCCGGTCGTCCAGCATGCGCTGCACGAAGCGCCGGTCCACCTTGAGCCCGGACACCGGGGCGTCGCGCAGCAGTTGCAGCGACCCGTGCCCCACGCCGAAGTCGTCCAGGACCAGCCGCACCCCCAGCGCCTGCAGCGCGGCCATGGCGGCCAGCGCGGGCGCCCCCTCCACCAGCGCGCTGGTCTCCGTCACCTCCAGCGTCAGCGCCTCTGCCGGACATCCGGTGTCCGCCAGCACCGCCGCCACCGCCCGGGCGCAGCTGGGTTCGCGCAGCTCCACCCCGGAGATGTTCACGTGCACCGTCAGCGCCTCCAGCCCCGGACGCCGACGCAGCGCCACGACCTCTCGGCACGCCTGCCGCAGCACCTCCAACCCCACGGGCACCACCAACCCGGTGTCCTCCGCCAATTGCAGGAACGCCGCCGGCGACAGCACCCCGTGCGCAGGGTGCCGCCACCGCGCCAGCGCCTCCACCGACACCAGGCGTCCAGACGGGTACGACATGATCGGCTGGTAGTGCGCCACGATCTCGCCTCGCGGCACCGCCTCGCGCAGCGCCGCCTCCCAGGTGGGGGCCACCGCCAGGCGACCCGTGCGCCGCTGCGCCCCCTTGGCGCGATACATCGCGCCGTCGGCCACCTCCAGCAGCCCCAGCGCCGTGGTGCCGTCCAGCGGGGCCATCGCCTCGCCCACGCTGGCCCCCACTTCCAGCGGCGCCACCACCCCGGGGAGCGTCAGCGGGACCGCCATCCGCTCCAGCACCGCCGAGCGCACGCGTGCCACGTCCAGGCGGCTCAGCACGTCCGGAAGCAGCACCACGAATTCGTCCCCGCCCAGCCGGGCCACCAGGTCCGATCGGCGCACGCACTCGAGCAGGCGTTGCGCCACCTCGCGCAGCACGCCGTCCCCCACCGCGTGCCCCAGTCGGTCGTTCACCGCCTTGAACCCGTCCAGGTCCACGTACAGCACCCCCGTCTTGGTGCCGTGGCGGCTGCCAAAGGCCAGCGCCCGTTCCAGATGGTCAAAGAACAGCGCCCGGTTGGCCAGCCCGGTCAGCGGATCATGCGTGGCCCGGTGCGCTGCCTGTAGCCGTTCCGCCTCCATGGCGGCCAGCCGCCGCTGCCGCTCCAGCGCAAACCCCAGCGTGCGGGCGAGCGCCTCGGGCGCCGTTGCCGCCTTGGCCAGGCACTCCTGCGCCCCCGCGCGCAGCAGCTGTAACGCCAGCGTGTCGTCCAGCATCCGGGCCTGCACCACCACCGGCACCGTTGGCGCCACGGCCCGCATGCTGGCCAGCGTGGCCACCGGATCCATGGGGCCGATGTCGGGCTCCAGGACGATCACGTCCGGGGGTTCCCGGCTCGCCATGGAAATGGCCTCCCCCAGGCTGGCAGCGCCACGCACCGCCACGCGCACCCCCAGCCGCCGCCGGAGCGCCGCCTCGGAACGCGCAGAGGCCTCCCGGTCATTGTCCACGAGCAGGACCCTGAGCAGGTTCCCTGCGTCCTCGGACGTCCGGGGCCAGCCATCCGGGGCCGGCTGCGGCCGCCCCGTCTCTTCTTCCGCTTCCTGACTCATGACTGATCCGACGATCCCCCTGCAGGCCGGTGTCGAGGCGCCGGACTTCACCCTCGCGTCCACCTCCGGCGAGAATGTCACGCTCTCGTCCTTCCGGGGGCGGTCGCCGGTGCTCCTCGCCTTCTTTCCCTTGGCGTTCACCGGCGTCTGCACCAGCGAATTGTGTGCCTTCAGCGAGGACTACGGCGCCTTTGCCGAGGCCGGGGTGACGGTGCTGCCCCTCTCCATCGACGCCACCCCGTCGCTCAAGGAGTTCAAGGCCAAGTACCAGATGCAGGTGGACCTGCTCTCCGACATCAAGCGGGAGGCGACCACGGCGTTCGGCGTGCTGCGCCCGGCGTCGTACACGTCGCAGCGCGCCTACTTCCTCATCGACACCGCCGGGGTCATCCGGTGGGCGCACGTGGAGGAGCACCCCGGCATGCGCCGCGAAAACGCCGAAATCCTCGCCGCCATCACCGCCGCGCTCGCCTGAACCCGCTGGTGCGAGCGACACGGGGGGGGCGGCCACGACGCCGCCCCCCCGGTGTGTACGGGCCACGGGCCGGGGCCGTCAGTGCGCGGGCGCCTCGTCCCCCGGAGCGCCGGAGGCAGACTCCGGCGTCACCGCCTGCGCCTCTGGGGCGCCGCCACCGCGCACCACGATCCGGCGCGGCTGCGCCGGCAGCACCTTGGCCACGCGCACCGTCAAGAGCCCGTGCGCGGCCGTGGCGGTCACGTCCTGCAGGTCGGCCTGCTTGGGCAGGCGGAAGCGCCGCGCAAACGGGCCGGCCTGCCGCTCCTGCAACACGGCCCGCTCGCCGGTGGCCAGGGGACGGGCGCCTCGCTCGCCCCGCACCAGCAGCGTCCCGCCGTCCGCCAACAGCTCCACGGCGTCGGGGGGCACCCCGGGGAGCTCCAACGTCAGGGTATAGCCCGTGGCGTCCTCGCGCACCTCGGCGGTCGGCTCCCAGTGCGTGGGCGTCGGCGAGGCGCGCAGCTCGTCCAGCAGCCGGTGCACGTGCACGCGGGCGTTCACGGACGGCAGAACGGGAATCACGGGAAGATGCATGGTGGTCATGGTGTGGCTCCGAGTGGGTGGTCCATGGGACATCGAGGCGCGTGCCGCACGGCGCGACGGAGCACCCGTGGCGCACGCGGGGTGCCAGCCGGTATCCGCCGTCTCGGCCTGCAGCGATCCATTGCCGCAGCCAAGAGGGCAGGCTTGCGGCCGCTTTGGCAGGTTGCTGTGGTGGGTAAGGACATTCGTATTTCGGTCAGCTTGTCCGATCATGTGCGGGGACCTACGTTTCCAAGGTGAGCACCAGCGCCGGTACCCTGTGGATCGCGCCGTGACCCCGCGCCAGCCGCGGGGCGCGGCAGCGCGGGGCCATGGCGCCGTTTCGCCGGGGGTGGACTTGGCGGCGGCGGTCGAGGCGCTGGCCAGTGGAGAGCCGGGCGTGGCGCCGATGCGGGGGCTCCTGCGCGTGGTCGGGGAGCAGCTGGGTGCCACGGCGGTCAGTCTCTCCGACGGGCTGTGGGACAGTGCCCCCCTCGTCTGGAGCGCTGCGGGGGGCACCACGCGAACCGGCGAACCCGATGTCCCTCCCGCGCTGCGGCTGCCGGTTGGCCCTGCGGGCGCCCCGCTGGCGTGGGTCAGCCTGTGGGGCGTCGGCGCCCCGGGCGAGCCGCTGGTCCCGGCGCTGGCGGGGGTGACGGCGGTGCTGGCGGTGGTGCTCGATCGCGATCGGCGCCTGCGGCGGCTGGAGGGGGAGCTGTCCGCCCGCGTGGCTGAGCTGGCCGAGCAGCGCGCGTTCATGGAATGCGTGGTGGACTCGCTCCCCGTGGGGCTGTACGTAGTGGACCGGTCGTACCGGATCCAGGCGTGGAACAGCACACGGGAGTCCGGGCTGGAGGGGGTGGCGCGCTCCGACGCCATGGGGCGCACCATTTTCGAGGTGCTGCACCGGCAGCCGGCGGCCATGCTCAAGGCCGAGTTCGACCAGGTGTTCGCCACCGGGCAGCTGGAGCAGTTCCAGATGGAGAGCCGCGCCTTCGGGGCGCTGCGCAGCTATCGCATTTCCAAGATTCCCATGCGGCGCGGCGACGGGCCGGTGACGCATGTCATCACCGTGGGGGAGGACATCACCGACTGGAAGGCGGCGATGGACCGGACGGCGCAGGCGGAGAAGCTGGCCGCGCTGGGGCAACTGGCGGCCGGCGTCATGCACGAGATCAACAACCCGCTGGCCACCATTGCGGCGTGCGCCGAGTCGATGGTGCTGCAGGGGGAGGCGGGGGAGGGGGCGCCGCCGCCGGAGCTGCTGCGCATCATCGACCTCGAGGTGCAGCGCTGCAAGACGATTGTGAACGGACTGCTGGACTTTGCCCGCCCCAAGCCGGCCGAGCGCGCCCCGTGCGACGTGAACGCACTGGTGCGGCGGGCGCTGTTCCTGCTCAAGCACCATCCGCGCTTCAGGCGGGTGCGTGTGGCGCCCCGGTTGGCGGAAGCGACGGCACTGGTCGTGCGCGGGGACGAGGACCAGCTGGTGCAGGTGCTGATCGCACTGGCCATGAACGCGTTGGATGCCACCCCCGAGGGGGGGGAAGTGCGGGTGGTCACCCGGCGTGCGGAGGGGCCGGGCGGGAGCGACGAGGTGGAGTTGTCGGTGGAGGACGAGGGCCCCGGCGTCCCGCGGGCGCTCCACGCCAAGGTGTTCGAGCCGTTCTTCAGCACCAAGCCCACGGGGCAGGGGACCGGGTTGGGGCTGTCCATCTGCTACGGCATCGTGCAGGACCATGGGGGGCGCATCGAGCTGGAGTCTCCCGAGGGGGGCGGCGCCACCTTCCGGGTGCGGCTCCCCGCGGCGGGGGCGGCGTGAGCGCGCCCGCCGTCACCCCCCCCATCCGCGTGCTGTTGGCGGACGACGAACCGCATCTGGGGACCATCCTCGCGCAGTTCCTGGGGGCGCGCGGGCACGCGGTGACCGTGGTGCACGACGGACGGGCGGCGCTGGAGGCGCTGGCGGACGAGGCGTACGACGTGGCGTTGCTGGACGTGGTGATGCCCGAGGTGGACGGCTTGGAGGTGCTGCGGCGGCTGCGCGAGGCGCCCGCCCCCCCCGAGGTGCTGGTGCTCACGGGGAACGGCACCGTGGAGACCACGCTGTCGGCCATGCGCCTGGGCGCCTATCAGGTGCTCTCCAAGCCGTACCGCATGGCGGAGATCGAGGCGGTCGTGCGGCGCGCGTGGGAGAAGCGGGTGCTGCGCCGCGAGCAGCAGCGCTGGGTGGCGTGGCGGCGCCGGGTCGCCCCCGTGCACCCGTTCCTTTCGGCGTACGCCCCGTTGCGGGCGGTGCTGGCGTTGGTGCAGGCCGCGGCGCCGGGGATGGCGCCCATGCTGGTGACCGGGGCGCCCGGCACCGGGAAGCGGTGCCTGGCCCGTCAGCTGCACCAGTGGGGCGACACCCCAGGGGGCCCCGTGGTGGAGTGGAGCGTGGCGGCCACGGCACCGGCCCACCATGCGCTGGAGCTGTGCGGCGAGGCACGGTCCGACGTGCCGGCGCTGCTGGAGCTCGCCGCCGGGGGAACGCTGGTGGTGCACGGTGTGGAGGCGCTGGCGCCGGAGGCGAGGCGTCCGCTGTTGGAGGCGGTCACCACCGGGGTGTGGCGGCCCGTGGACGGGCGACATCCGCGGGCGTTGGAGGCGCGGGTGGTGGCGACCAGCGCCGTGGAGGCCCCCCCGCCGGGCGCCCAGGCGCTGTGGGACGCGCTCGGGGCGCTGCGGGTGGCGCTCCCCCCGCTGGCGGAGCGGACGGTGGACCTGCCGCTGTTGGCGGCCCACTTCCTGGAGCAGGCGGTGACGGGGGCGCCGCCCCGGCTGTCGCCGGGCGCGCTGGAGGCGATGGAGCGGTATCCGTGGCCGGGCCAGGTGCGGGAGCTGCGGGCCGTGATGGAGCGGGCCGCGCTGCTGGCCGAGGCCGGGGTCGTGGACGCGGCGCTCATCCCCGGCGGCGCGGGGGAGGCTGCGGCAGGGGAGCGGACACCGCCGCTCCCCCGTCCGGCGGAGGAGCTGGCGGCGCTGGAGCGTGGGCACATCGCCGCGGTGCTGGAGGCCGCCGGGTGGCATCAGGGGCGCGCGGCCGAGCGACTGGGGATCTCCCCCAAGACGCTGTACCGGAAGATCCGGGCATACGGATTGGTGCGCCCCGTCCCGCGCAGTCGGCGCGGGCGGGGAACGGCACCGTGAGGGGGCACGCATGCGCATTCTGGTGATCGAGGACGACCCCACCGTGGGGGAGTTCGTGCGGCGCGGGCTGGAGGAGCAGCGCTGGCAGGCGGACCTGGTGGCCAACGGGCTCGAGGGGGAGCGGCTGGCGCTGTCGCAGCCGTACGACCTGGTGGTGCTGGACATGCGCCTGCCGGGGCGCAACGGGCTGGACGTGCTGCGGGCGCTGCGGGCCCGGGGGATGGAGCGCCCCGTGCTGGTGCTCACCGCGCAGGACGCGGTGGACGCCAAGGTGGAGACGCTGCGCGCCGGGGCCGACGACTACGTGACCAAGCCGTTCGCCTTCGAGGAGCTGCTGGCGCGGGCCGAGGCGCTGCTGCGCCGTCCGCGGGCGCTGGCGTCCCCGCGACTGGCGGTGGCGGACCTGGAGCTCGACCTGGGGACGCACGAGGTGTTCCGGGCGGGGGAGAAGATCGAGCTGACCCCCAAGGAGTTCGCGGTGCTGGAGTACCTGATGCGGCATGCGGGGCGGGTGATGAGCCGCACGCTGATCACCGAATACGCGTGGGGGTACCACTTCGATCCCGGCACCAACATCGTGGACGTGGTCATCAACCACCTGCGCAAGAAGATCGACGCCCGCCACGAGCGGAAGCTGATCACGACGGTGCGCGGGGTGGGCTACATGGTGCGGGGCTAGGGCGGGGGGCGGATGGGCTCCTACCGGACGCGGCTGACGCTGTCGTACCTGGCGGTGCTGCTGGGCGCGCTGGTCGTGCTGGCGCTGGTGGTGCTGGCGGCGCGGCGCGACGCGGTGGTGCGCCAGCTGGAGGAGCGGGTGCGGCTGGAGGCGGAGCAGGTGGTGCGGGCGGTGAACCTGGCGCGCAGCGCCGGCACCGACCCGCTGCGCACCGTGGCGGATCCGCTGGCGGCGCCCACGGTGTCGCGCCGGATGGAGGCGTTCCTGGCGCTGCTGGACGGCTACGTGCTGGTGCAGGACAGCGCGCGCTTCGACATCTACGCGTCGCCATCGGTGCAGGCGCTGGGGGTGTCCGACCGCGACCGGTTCAGCGAGAGCGTGCGGCGGGCGGTACCCGGGCGGGTGGCGCCGCTGGCGCTGCGCAGCGACGACGTGCTGCTGGTGGTGCGGGAGGTGCCGCTGGAGTTCGCGCGCTACCGGGTGGCGGCGGCGATCAGCCGGCGGGGGGTGGCGCTGGCGCCGCCGGAGCTGCTGGGGCCGGTGTTCGTCGTGGTGCCGCTGCTGCTGCTGGTGGCGGCGCTGTTCGCGTGGCAGATCGCGGGGCAGGCCTTCCAGCCGGTGGACCGGCTGATCGACCAGGTGCAGGCCATCACGGACGGGCGCTCGCTCCACCGGCGCCTGGGGGCGGGGGACGCGGGGGGACGAGCTGGCGCGGCTGGCGGAGACGCTGAACGCGATGATCGAGCGGCTGGAGTCGTCGTTCGGGGCGCTGCGGCGCTTCACGGCCGACGCGAGCCACGAGCTCAAGACGCCGCTGGCGGTGCTGCGTGCCGACGTGGAGCGGGCGATGGCCCCCACGGTGCCTCCCGCGGAGCAGGCGATGGCGCTGGAGGAGGCGCTGCAGCAGGTGACGCGGATGGCGGCGCTGGTGGAGTCGCTGCTGACGCTGGCGCGCGCCGACGAGGGGCGCTTCGAGGTGTACCGGGAGCCGGTGGCGCTGGAGCCGCTGGTGCGGGAGGTGGTGGAGACGGCGCGGCTGCTGGCGGAGGAGGCGGCGCTGTCGGTGGAGGTGCTGGGGCTGGAGTGGCTGGAGGTGCTGGGGGACCAGCTGCGGCTGCGGCAGCTGCTCCTCAACCTGGTGACCAACGCCATCAAGTACACGCCGGCCGGGGGCACGGTGGCCATCGGGCTGGCACGGGTGGACGACCGGGCGGTGGTGACGGTGCGGGACACGGGGATCAGCATCGCGGCGGCCGACGTGCCCTTCATCTTCGAGCGGTTCTGGCGGGCGGACCGGGTGCGCACGCGGGCCGACGGCGGGGGGGTGGGGCTGGGGCTGGCGATCTGCAAGTGGATCGTGCAGGCGCACAGTGGGACGCTGGGGGTGCAGTCGCGGCTGGGGCGCGGGAGCGTGTTCACGGTGACGCTGCCGCTGGCGGGGGCCCCGGGGTCGGGGATGACGGGGGAGTATCCGGTGGTCGTGTCGGCGGACGGGGCGGATGAGGGAATGCTAACCGCGGATTAATGCGATCCTAATGCGGGCGTCATTGCCGGCTCATCCGCGGGCGGTAGTATCGGGGCAGTCGCCTGCCGGGATTCGCCCGGTGCGTGACGAGGCCCCTCCCCCGGACAAGCGAGATGTTCAACAACCTCCTTGAATCGAAGGCGAAGAAGCAGAGGCGCCTGGGCGGGTCGCTCACCTCTCTCCTGCTCCACGTGGGCGTGGTGGCGGCGCTGGTCGTCGTCACCAAGAACGCGGGGCTGATCGAGGAGAAGACGAAGGAGGAGAAGCTGGACTTCGTCGAGGTGAAGGACGAGCCCAAGCCGCCCGAGCCGGAGAAGCCCCCGCCACCCCCGGACGTGGTTGCGGCGCCGCCGCCGCCCAAGGGGTTCCAGGTGCTCACGGCCCCCATCGAGATCCCCAACATCATCCCCGAGATCGACCTGTCCAAGAAGGTGACGGACGAGGCGGACTTCTCGGGGAAGGGGGTCGCGGGTGGGACGTCGAAGGGGGTCGAGGGGGGCAAGGCCGTCGTGCAGACGGACCAGCCCTACTTCGACTTCCAGGTGGAAAAGCCCGTGGTGCCGGCGCCCGGGACCGCGGGGCCCAGCTACCCGGACATGCTCCGCTCCGCCGGCATCGAGGGCACCGTCCTGGCCCAGTTCGTGGTGGACACCACGGGCCGCGCCGAGATGAACACCTTCAAGGTCCTCAAGTCGGACAACGACCTGTTCTCCACCTCGGTGAAGAACTACCTCGGGCGCGCCCGGTTCCTCCCCGCCGAGGTGGGGGGGCGCAAGGTGAAGCAGCTCGTGCAGCAGCCGTTCCAGTTCTCGCTCAACCGCTGAGCCAACCCGTCCTCTCGCACCGGAGACCCGACTCATGAACATGTCGCTGATGGAGCTGTACGAATCGATGGGGTGGTTCGCCAAGGGCATCGTGTACACGCTGCTCCTGATGTCCGCCTTCTCGTTCCAGGTGCTCATCCAGAAGTGGTGGGCGATGCGCAAGGCGCAGGCCGAGACGCGGAAGTTCGCCCCCGAGTTCTCGCAGTTCCTCGAGGAGGACAACCTCGGCGAGGCGATCAACCTGGCGGAGCAGTACAAGAAGTCGCACGTGGCGCGCGTGCTGGGCGGCGCGCTGACCGAGATCCGTCCGCTCATCCAGGACGGCTCGGTGACGGTGGCCGACATCAACTCGGCCGAGCGCGCGGTGGAGCGTGAGATGCTGATGACGATCGTCGACCTGAAGCGCGGGCTGGGCGTGCTGGCCACGGTGGGCGCCACGGCGCCGTTCGTCGGGCTGCTCGGCACCACGATGGGCATCGTGAACTCGTTCACCGGCATGGCCACCTCCGGCGCGGGCGGCATCTCGGCCATCGCGGCCGGCGTCGCCGAGGCGCTCATCACCACCGCCATCGGCATCGGCGTGGCCATCCCCGCCGTGTGGGCGTTCAACTTCTTCCAGACGAAGATCGACAACCTCACGGCCGAGATGACCTACACCTCCAAGGAGATGATCGACTACCTGATCAAGGGTGTCTCCGGGGAGTTCGGCCGCTCGCGCTTCACCCGCGAGTTCAACACCGCGGGCCAGCAGACCATCTCGCAGTAATCACGTCCGGTCCGCCGCATCCCGCCCCAGACGGGACGGGATGCGGCAGGCGCAACGCAGAGGAGCGTTCCGATGGGAATGAGCGTCGGCGGCGGCGGAGTCAAGGCCGAACCGAACGTGACCCCGATGATCGACGTCATGCTGGTGCTGCTCATCATCTTCATGATCACCGTGCCGCAGATCAACGCGGGCTTCACGGCGGTCCCCCCGCAGGGGCAGAACCTCAAGCCCCACCCGGAGGAAGACGGTGACCAGGTGCTCGGCATCGACGATCAGGGGCGGTACTACCTGAACAAGCGGCCCATCCGGAACGAGGATCTCGAGACCCTCGTCCGGGACATCTACGGGCAGGAGCGCGAGGACTACATCATGTACGTGAAGGCCCACAAGGACCTTCAGTACCTCAAGGTGGTCGACGCGCTCGACGTCCTCTCCCGCGGCGGTGTCCGCGTGGCGGCCCTCATCACTGAGCAGGCCCCGGGAACCGAGTCGCTCGTCGAGAGCGACCGGATCATCGGGTCCGGCGGGGGGAAGTAAGCCATGGGCATGTCCGCCGGCGGGGGAGCCAGCTCCCTCAACAACGAGATCAACGTCACGCCGATGATCGACGTGCTCCTGGTGCTCCTGATCATCTTCATGATGATCGTGCCCATGAGCCGCAAGGCCATCGACACGCAGCTCCCCGATCCCAATCCGCAGCCCGTCGCGCCCACGGTCGTCCCCGACCAGATCGTGCTCGAGGTGCTCCCGGACGACAAGTACGCGATCAACAAGGAGCCCGTGGAGAAGGCCCAGGTCTTCGCCCGCCTGAAGGAGATCTACGATCCGCGCCCCGAGAAGATCATCTTCATCAAGGGCGACACGACCGTGAAGTACGAGTACGTCATCTGGGCCATGGATCAGTCCCGTGGCGCCGGGGTAAAGGTCATCGGCGTCCCGCCGAAGAACTGACCGGCGGGTGGGGCCCTCCCCACCCTCCCTCGGGCTCCGGCCCGGCAGCGCGGCGGACGGCCCTCGGGCTCGTCCGCCGCGTCGCGTTTCCGGCTCCGGCCGTGTATCCTGCCGTGTCTCTCCACCCACTCCCCCGTGACTGCTCAGCCCCCTCAGGAATCCCGACGCGCCTACCGCCCTCCCATCGGGGTCCCCTCACGCGCCCGGCGCGGCGTGGGCGGGCTCGTGGCGTCCGTCCTGTTGCACCTGCTCCTCATCCTCCTGGTGGTCCTCCCCTTCTCCAACCCGGACCTGGTGCGGGCCGTCCTTGGCGCCGGCGGCTTGGGACCGGCGGGGGGCGGCGGCGGGGGCAACCGCGGCGGCGGGGGAACCCCCAAGACGGAGCGGCTGGAGTTCGTGCGCATGGCGCCCGTCCCCGCGCCCACCCCACCGGTGGTCCGCCCCCCCGAGGTCAAGCCGGTGGTGCCCCCCCCACCACCGCCACCCCCCACCCCCACGCCGCCGGCCCCGCAGCCACCCACGCCGGCGCCACCGACTCCGGCCGCTGACACCAAGGGCACGGGCGCCGGTGGGACCGGCAGCGGCACCGACGGCGCCACCGGCAGCGGCTCCGGCACCGGCGGCGGCGTTGGTTCCGGGAGCGGCACCGGCAAGGGGACGGCCACGGGGGCGGGCACCGGGGGCGGTCTCGGGACCGTGTACCCGCCAGCCCCCACCGAGCTGTTCCTCCCCCCGCTCCCCGTCCCCGGCAAGGCGCGCGGCACCGTCGTGGTGGTCTTCGACGTCGACTCCACCGGCAAGGTGCTCGACCTCCAGTTCACCCCCACCAAGGACGGCAACTACAATCGCAAGCTGCGCGAGGCGCTGGCCGCCATCCGCTTCCGCCCCGCTGTCAATGGCAATGGCGTCCCCGTGCGCGCCCGCACCGAAATCACCTACACGCTGTAAGTCCGCACGGCGCTCCGCGACGTGGCGGGGTAGCACCCGCGGTCCCGGTGATCAGGTCCCGGCGGTACGGTCCCGACTGTAACTTCACGGCGGTTCCGCAGGGTCGCTTCCCCTCCCCCCCTCCGCCATGGGTCTCTTCGACCGCAAGCCGATTGCCGCACCCGACGACAGCGGCCACGGCATGCAGCGCACGCTCGGTGTCCGTGACCTCGTGCTCCTCTCCATCGGAGCCGTCATCGGTGCCGGCATCTTCTCCACCCTGGGCACCGCCGCCGCCGGCGAGGTGGTCAACGGCACCGTCGTCCGCTACGGCGCCGGCCCCGCCCTGGTGCTCTCCTTCGTCCTTCTCGGCGTGGTGTGCGGCTTCGCGGCGCTCTGCTACGCCGAGCTGGCCGCCATGATCCCGCAGGCGGGCAGCGCCTACGCCTACGCCTACGCCACCCTGGGCGAGCTGCTGGCCTGGATCGTCGGGTGGGCCCTCATCCTCGAGTACGCCGTCGGCAACATCGCCGTCGCCATCTCCTGGAGCGGCTACTTCGTCTCCCTCCTCTCCGGGTTCGGCATCACCCTCCCCGGTTGGCTCACGCACGGCTACTGGGCGGTCACCGCCAGCAGCGATCCCGCCCTGCGCGCGCTCCTCGACACCGCCCCGCGCGTGGCCGGCGTGCCGGTGCTGCTCAATGTCCCCGCCTTCACCATCGTCGCCGCGATCACCGTCCTGCTCCTGCAGGGCGTCAAGGAGAGCGCGCGCGCGAACGCCGTCATGGTGGGGGTCAAGCTGCTCGTGCTCGCGCTGTTCGTCGGGGTGGGGGCGATGCACATCAACCCCGACAACTACGTCCCCTTCGCCCCCAACGGCTTCACCGGCATCCACCAGGGCGCCGCCATCGCCTTCTTCGCCTACATCGGCTTCGACGCCATCTCCACCGCCGGCGAGGAGACCAAGGATCCCCAGCGCAACCTGCCGCGGGGCATCCTCATCGGGCTGGCCGTCTGCACGCTCATCTACGTCATCGTCGGGGCCGTCGCCACCGGGCTCGTCCCCTACCAGGAACTGCGCTCCAGCGATCCGCTGGCCCGCGCGCTGCAGGTGGCCGGGCTGGAGACCGCCTCGTGGATCGTCGCGGCCGGCGCCGTGGTCTCCATGTCGGCGGTGCTGCTGGTGTTCCAGTACGGGCAGCCGCGCATCTTCTACGCCATGGCCCGCGACGGGCTCCTTCCGCCCTTCGCGGCGCGCCTGCATCCGCGCACGCGCACGCCGCACGTCACCACCATCCTCACCGGCGTCTTCGTGGCGTGCGGCGCGCTCGTCATGAACGACGCCTCCACCTACGACCTCACCAACATCGGCACCCTCGCCGCCTTTGCCGTGGTGTGCGTGGGCGTCCTGGTGCTGCGGGTGCGCGAGCCCGACCGCCCGCGCCCCTTCCGCGTCCCCTTCGTCTGGGCCGTCACGCTGGGCGGCGCCGCCGCCTGCCTCTTCGTGATGCGCGGGCTTCCGGCCAGCGCCTGGTGGGCCTTCCTCGGCTGGATGACCGTGGGACTCGTCTGCTATATCGCCTACGGCTACCG
>JBEIJM010000002.1:0-72488 GCA_040380205.1 Gemmatimonadaceae bacterium | reverse complement strand
GTCGTGCGCGGCGGCGTGGCGCCCTGCGCGTGCGCGCGGGTCACCGCCAGCCCCAGAGCCAGCGCCGATGCCAGCGCCGGTGCCAGTGCCGCGGTCGCCCGCACCGCGCACCGCGCGCCGCCCAGGGCACGCCCGAGGGGGGCCGTCACCACCCGTCCCCACGGGGACGCCCGCGCAACGGCAGGAGCGCCAGAGCACCCACCGCCGGGTCCCGGGTCACCACCAGCGGCCATCCGTACACCCGCTCGAGGATGTCGCCGCGCATGACCTCGTCCACCGTGCCGCTGGCGGCGACCTGTCCGCGATCGAGGAGCACGAGCTGCCGCGCAAAGCGCGCCACGAGGTTGAGCTGATGGCTCACCAGCAGCACGGCGCGTCCCTCCCGCGCCAGTTCGTCGAGCAGCTCGAAGAGCGCCATCTCGTGCGCGATGTCCAGGAACGTGGTGGGCTCGTCGCACACCAGCACGGGCGCCTCCTGGGCGAGGGCTCGCGCGATGCGCACGCGCTGCCATTCGCCGCCGGAGAGGGTGTCGATGCGCCGCGCCGCGGCCCAGGCCACGCCGGCCCGGGCCATGGCGCGTGCCACGGCGTCCCGGTCGGCCGGGGCCAGGGCGCCAAAGGCGGACCGGCGCGGATGGCATCCCAGCGCCACGAACTCCTCCACCAGCAGCGGCATGACGGGCTCCTCGCGCTGGGGCACCACCGCCACCTCGCGGGCCAGAGCGCGCGGGGTCCATGCCGCCAACGGACGCCCCTGCACCGTGATGTCCCCGGCGTCGAGGGGGACACGTCGCAGGAGGGCGCGCACGAGGGTGCTCTTGCTGCTGCCGTTGGGGCCCACCACCGCCGTGATGGCGCCGGCGGGGACGGCCATGGTCACCCCCTCCAGCGCGGGACGCGCCTGGCCGGCATAGCGCACGGTGAGCGCCTGACAGGCCAGCGACGCCGTGACCGGACTCATGCGGTCATCCGCCGCAGGCGGTGCAGGAAGAACGGGACGCCCACCAGCGCGGTGACGGCACCCAGGGGCAACTCCGCGGGGGCGCGGACCGTGCGGGCCGCCACGTCGGCGCCCACCAGCAAGGCGGCGCCGAGCAGGGCGGAGAGCAGGAGGGCGGGGCGCTGCAGGCGGGCGCCGCAGGCGCGGGCGATGGCGGGGACGACGAGTCCCACGAAGCCCACCAGCCCCGCGGCCGCCACCGTGGCGGCCGCCAGCCAGGAGGCGGTGAGAAAGAGGCGGCGCGCCGTGCGGTCCACATCGACGCCCAGTGCGGCCGCGGGCTCCTCACCCAACGCCAGCACGTCGAGGTCGCGCGCCCACCAGACCAGCGCGCCCCCCAGGACGGCGAGCGCGGCAGCCGCGCGCGCCACCGCGCCCCAGGTGGCGTCGGCCACCGACCCCATCATCCACCACAGGGCGCCTCGCAGGCGGTCGGGGGGGGCGTCCGCCAGCGCCACCATGATGATCGCATTGGCGAAGGCCCCCACGACCACCCCCGCCATCACCAGCAGCCGCGTGTCGGTGCGCTGGCCGGCCACCCGAGCGAGGAGCGTGACCAGCAGGGTGGCTCCCGCCGCGCCACCGAAGGCGGCGGCGGTCACGGTGGCCGGTCGCTCTGCCCCCCATGCCATGGCCAACACGGCGCCGACGGCGGCCCCGCCGGACACGCCGAGGAGGTAGGGTTCGGCCAGCGGATTGCGCAGGGTGCCCTGCAGCGCGCCGCCGCTCATGGCGAGCGCGGCGCCCACCACGGCGGCCAGCAGGGCGCGCGGGGCGCGCAGGTCGCGCACCACGGCCACCGCCATGGCATCGCCACGCCCCAGCAGCGCAGCCAGCAGGTCGCCCGGCGCCACCGGCACGGCGCCCACGGCCAGCGCCAGCAAGAGCGTCACGGCCAGCGCCGCGGCGGCGGCCAGCCACGGCCAGCGCGGAGCCCTTGCGCGCGCGGTCACGGCAGCGTGTCCGTCCGCCCCGGATGGAGCGCCCGCGCCAGCGCCACCGCGGCCATCCCGAGGTTGACTGAGGGACGGCCGACCACCGCGTCGTCCACGCGCACGACCCGCCCCTCGCGCGCGGCCGTCACCACGCGCCAGGTCGGCGCCGCCCGGAGGCGCCGTTCACCCTGGTCGCTCCCCACCACGATGACGTCCGGTGCGCGGCGCGCCACTTCCTCCACCGACACCGCCGGCGACGGGGCCTCGAGGTCGTGGAAGACGTTGATGCCACCGGCCACCTCCAGCAGTTCGTCGAGGTAGCTCCCCTGCCCCACTACCAGCAGCGGGCGATCCCACAGGGGCCACACCACGCGCACACGCGGCCATGCGCGGGTGCGGCGGCGCACGGCCTCGAGGGTGCGCTGCACCGAATCGGAGACAGCCCGGGCCGCCGTGGTGTCCCCCAGCGCCACCCCCACGGTGCGCAGCAGCTGGTGGAACTCGCGAACGCGGTCCACGCGGAGGGCGAGGGTGCGCACCCCCGCGCGCGCGAAGGCCTCGGCGGCGGCGCGGTTTTCGGCGGTGGCGTACAGGATGACCAGCGACGGGCGGACCGCCAGCACCGCCTCAACATTCGGGCGAATCCCGTCGCCCAGCGCGGGCACGCCACTCGCCTCGGCGGGGAAGGTGTCCCACCGGGAGCGCCCCACGAGGCGGTGCTGCGCCCCCAGCGCAAAGATGGCCTCGGTGGCCGCCGGGTTGAGCGACACCACCCGCGCGGCGTGGCGGGCGTCGGTGGGGAGCAGCGCCCCGAAATGATCGGTGTCCGCGGGGGCCGCGAGTACGGCCGCGCGCGGCGCCTCGGCCGCGACGCCGCGCACCGGCACGTCGGGGGTGGGGTCGCAGGCGCCAAGTGGCCCCGCCAGCAGGACAGCCCATGCCGTGCGCGCCACGGCGGCGCGGCGCGCGGCCGCGGGAGGACGCGCCACACGGCGCTCCACGCGTTGTCGCGCGGCGTGCGCAGCACTAGCAGGGGCTTCAAAAGACACGCGGGCGTCCTCGGTGACGAGAAGACGCCCGGGCTGGCACGGCCACGGCACCGGATCGGGTGCACGAACCCTGCAGCGCGAGCCCCCCCTCGAGGGTCTTCGTCGGAAAGCACGCGCGGGTCGTCTCCTGGCTCCGGGCGCTTCGCGCCGCCTTCCCGGTCCCGTGGACCAGTGGCCTGCTGGCGCGAAGGGGCCCCCCGCACGACATCCGAGGGGCGTCCCGTTACAGTGGCGGGGCCGCGTCGGCGTTGCACCGACTTCCGTCTCCCGCGCGCGGACTTCAGTTGTGATCCTGCGGTGTTGCTGCCGGCAGCGCGAGCATCCGGCCGTCCTGCACCCACCTCCCACGCTACCGCTTGCTGTCCCCCTCCGCAAGGGAATCGCCCACCCCGCCGGCGACGGGAGGCGGCGCCGCACCGCCCTGCCCCAACGCCTCGGCGAGTGCCGCGGTCAGCTCGGCGCGCCGCCGCTCGTACGCCCGTCGCACCGTCTCGGAGGGCTCCGCCTCGCGGGCGAACCGGGCGTCCAGCGCCGCCACTTCCTGTGCCAGCCGATCGGGGAGCGGCGGCGCCTCGGGGGCGGCCCGCGCCACCACCCGCTCGGCCCCGCGGCGGCGCATGGCCCGCGTGAGCGCCAGCAGCATGAGGCACCCGATACCCGCCAGCAGCGCCGCGATGAAGGCATTGCGCGAGGTCACCCCACCGGCCGGCACCTCGATGATGAACGCGTCACCGGCGCGCACGTCCTGCGCCAGGAAGCGGCGGAAATTGCGCCCTTCGAGCGAGACCGGTGCCACGGGGGCCAGCGAGGCCCCCGCCGCCGATGCCTGCGGCGCCTCCATCAGCACCTCCAGCACCACGGCCCCCTCCTCGGCCTGCAACCGCAGCGGGAACCCCTCCACCGGGACGCGATACGAAAACGACAGCTGCTTGATCCCCGGCGCGATGGGCGCGTACACCACCACGCGTCCGTTCTCGGTGGCCAGGGCATCCGGGGAGATCTCGCCATCCCCCACGCGCACGTCACGCGCGCTGGCGGGGATGGCCACGCTCCACGTGGGCGCGGCGCCCCCCGAGTCGGCGGCCACGCGGGTGGTGAGCGCGGCGTTCTCGAGTTCGAACACCTCGATCACGGTGTGCGTGCGCGTGCTGTCCAGCGCCCCCACGATGACGTGCCGTCCCTTGATGGCAATGGGCAGGGGGCGCGAGGTGGTGTCGAAGACGGTGATCTCGGCCACGTCGCCCGTGGCGATCGCGTCCTTGAGCGGTGCCGTGAAGTAGGCGATGCCGCCGTAGGTGACCGAGGCGAAGTAGACCGCGTCCGACGCCCCGGTGGCGCGGTAGCTGAGGCGATAGCGCCCCGCCGCGTCGCTGCGCACCGAATCGAGTGGTCCGGCACCGTCACGCGCCACCCGGTGCAGCGTGACCCACTGGCCCGGCACGGGGCCCATGCCGGTGGTGTCCCCCTGCCGGGGATCGGGGCGCCGGATACGCCCCTCGACCACACGCGTGCCGGGTTGCAGCGCCGCCGCCGCGGCGAGGGGCACCAGGAGCGCCAGAGCAAGGCCGCGCACGGCGCGGTGACGCAGGGAAGTCACGGACGAAGGGGCTAAGGGAGGAACCGCCCGAAGTCTTCAGGGCGCAGGTTGGCAAGATACGCCTTGAGCTCGTCTGGGGTGAGCTCGGCCGGCGCCGCCTCCGTCCTCCCCTCGCCCCCGTCTGCCTCCTCATCCGCTTCGACGGCGTGCTCGTCGTCCGCGTCGGGTTCCACCAACAGGGCGGCCGAGGCGAAGATGCCGGCGTGGCAGCGCAACGCGACGGCGATGCTGTCGGAGGGGCGGGCGTCCACGTGGACGGGGCCGGCGGCTCCCGCCAGCTGGAGCTCGGCGAAATACGTGTTGTTGTGCACGCGCGTGATGACCACCCGTCGCAGCGTCCCGCCGAGGGCGGCGATGAGGGCGCGGCAGAGGTCGTGCGTCATGGGGCGGTCACGGCGCACCCGCCCGAGGTGCGCGGCGATGGACTCCGCCTCGGCCTGCCCGATCCAGATGGGGAGGAGGCGACGGCCGCCCCGCTCCCGCAGGATGACGACGTACGAATTGGTGCCACTGTCGAGGCCCAGCCGGGCCACCGCAAGCTCAACCAGCATGGACTCCTCCGGACGCGCCGGGGGCGCGGCCCCGGCGCGTCCGCGACCCGCCTGGGCGGATCAGCGCAGCGCGCGCCGCAGGGCCGCGACCCGGTCCGTGCGTTCCCAAGTGAAGGTGGTGCGGGCGCCCCTGCCCCGCCCGGACGCCTCGGGGGTGCGGCCGAAGTGGCCGTACGCCGCCGTCGCCTGGTAGATGGGCTTCCGCAGGTCGAGTGCCGTGGTGATGCCGCGCGGGGTCAGGTCGAACACCTCGCGCACGGCCTTCTCGATCTGGCGGTCGGGGACGGTCCCGGTGCCGAAGCTCTGCACGAACACCGACACGGGTTCCGCCACGCCGATGGCGTAGGCCACCTGGACCTCGCACCGCCGGGCGAGCCCGGCGGCCACGATGTTCTTGGCCACCCAGCGGGCGGCGTAGCAGGCGGAGCGGTCCACCTTGGACGGATCCTTGCCGCTGAAGGCCCCGCCGCCGTGGCGCCCCATGCCGCCGTAGGTGTCCACGATGATCTTGCGCCCCGTAAGCCCGGCGTCCCCCTGCGGACCGCCGACCACGAAGCGGCCGGTGGGGTTGATGTGCGTGCGCAGCCGCCGCCCGACGTACTGCTCGGGGATGGTGGCCATGATCACGTCATCCATGATCGCGCGGCGCAGGCGCGTGTTGCTGACCCGCTCGTCGTGCTGCGTGGAAACGACCACCGTGTCCACCGCCACCGGGACATCGCCCTCGTACACCACGCTCACCTGGGCCTTGCCGTCGGGGCGCAGCCAGGGGAGCGTGCCGTCCTTGCGGAGGGCGGCCAGGCGGCGCGTGAGGGCGTGCGCAAGCTGGATCGGGAGGGGCATCAGCTCGGGGGTCTCGTCGGTGGCATACCCGAACATCATTCCCTGGTCCCCGGCCCCGCCGGTGTCCACCCCCTGCGCGATGTCGGGGGACTGGCGGTCGATCGTGCTCATCACCGCGCAGGTCTTGCTGTCGAAGCCGTAATTGGCGTCGTCGTAGCCGATGCCGGCGATGGTGGAGCGCACCACCTCGGGGAGATGGACGTAGGCCGACGTGGTGATCTCGCCGGCGATCACGGCCAACCCGGTGGTGACGAGCGTCTCGCACGCCACGCGCGCCGCCGGGTCCTCGGCCAGGATGGCGTCGAGCACCGCGTCGGAGATCTGGTCGGCGATCTTGTCCGGGTGCCCTTCGGTGACGGATTCCGAGGTGAAGAGATGGCGGTCGGCCACGGATGACTCGCGGAGGTGGAAGTCAGGGGCGAGGCGCGCGGGACGGGGGGGGCCGGTGCGCCCGGCGCCCCCGCCACGGGCTCTGCCGCGACGGGGGCGCCTCATACACTGCCCGTACACTACCCCGCCACTAGGGCAGGGGCAACCCGTCGGCCAGCGGGTCGGCGCCCTCCAGCTCCTGGCGGAGGCGGCGCCGGAGGAGGATCTCGACTTCACGCGCCGTGCCGGCCCCCAGCGCGGCCAGCGCCACCTCGGCGGCCGCCTGCGCCCGCACGCCACGAATGACGCGCTTGACGTGGGGGACGGCCCGGGGCGAGACGCTGAGCTCCCGGATGCCCAGCCCCAGCAGCGCGAAGGCGGCCAGCGGCTGCGACGCCATCTCCCCGCAGACGCACACCTCGATGCCGTGCGCCTGGGCGGTGGCCTGTACCTGCGCGATCAGGCGAAGCACCGCCGGGTGGAGGGGGGTGAAGCGTGGGGCCAGGTTCACGTTCCCCCGGTCGACCGCGAGCGTGTACTGCACGAGGTCGTTGGACCCGATGCTGAAGAAGTCGACGTCGCGCACGAGGGTGTCGCAGGCCACGGCCGCGGCGGGCGTCTCCACCATGACCCCCAGCGGGATGTCCGCCCGGAATGGGACGCGCCGCGCCGCCAGCTCGCGCGCGGCCTCCTGCAGCAGCTGCCGGGCCTCGCGGACCTCCTCGACCGTGGTGACCAGCGGGAGCATGATGCGCAGGTCGCCATGGACGGCGGCGCGCATGAGGGCGCGCAGCTGCACGCTGAAGAGCTCCGGCAGGTCGAGGCACATGCGGATGGCCCGCCATCCCAGGAACGGGTTGTCCTCGGCGGGATAGCCGCCAACCGGGAGCTTGTCGCCCCCCACATCAAAGGTGCGGATGGTGACCGCCGTGCGCGGGAAGTGCCCGAGGATGCGGCGGTAGGTGCGCTCCTGCTCGTCCTCGTCGGGCATGGTGGACCGTCCCACCACGAGGAACTCGGTGCGCATGAGCCCCACCCCCTCGGCCCCCGACGTCGCGGCGGCCTCCGCCTCCTCGGCAAGGTCCACATTGGCGCGCACCACCAGGCGCACGCCGTCCCGGGTGACCGGCTCGCTGAGGGCGAGCGGGCGCAGCACCTCGGCGCGACCGGCCTCCTCCGCCATGCGTGCCCGCGCCTCGTCCACCTCCTGCGGCGACGGCGAGGCCATGATCGTCCCCGCGGTGCCGTCGAGGACCACCTCCTCCCCCGCGCGCAGCGCGCCCAGCGCCGTGCGCAGCCCGACGACGGCGGGGATCCCCAGCGACCGCGCCAGGATGGCCACGTGCGCCGTGTTGGTCCCCTCCTCGGTGGCCAGCGCCGCGATGCGGGTGCGATCGAGCTGCAGCGTGAGCGACGGGGTCAGGTCGTGGGTGACCAGCACGGCCCCGGCCCCTTCCGGCACGTCCACCGGGTCGTGGTCGGGGAGGTCCATCAGCAGCGACAGCACGCGGATGTGGATGTCCGTGAGGTCGCCGACCTTTTCCCGAAGCATGGGGGAGGGGTGGCGGGCGAAGCGCTGCCGCCAATCGCCCAGCACCACGTCCACCGCCTTCTCCGCCCCCAGGTGCTGCCGGATGAGCGCCCCGGCGCTCGCGGCCAGCTCGGGGTCCTCGAGGATGGTGCGCTGGGCCATGAAGATGGCGGCCTCGGTGGAGCCCACCTTCTCCTCGGCGCGCTCGGCCAGGCGGGTGAGTCGGTCCCGCGCCCGGGCGAGCGCCTCGTCGAGGCGCGCCAGCTCCTCGGGGATGGCCTCATCGGCAATGACGCGCGGCGCGACCGCGGGCACCTCCCACCGCAGAATGTGGACGGGGCCCACGACGATCCCCGGCGAGGCCGGGATGCCGCGCAGCAGCGCCTGCACTACGCTTCCCCGAAGCGCGCCGCGACGAGGGCGGCCAAGGCCTCGAGCGCGGCCTCCGCGTCGGCCCCCTCGGCCCGGAGCGTGATGGTGGCCCCGAACTCGGCGGCCAGCATCATCACCCCCATGATGCTCTTGCCGTTGACCTCGAGGTCATCGCGCACGATGGTGATCTCGCTGGCAAAGCGGGACGCCAGCTTGACGACCTCCGCCGCCGGACGGGCGTGCAGGCCATGCTTGTTGACGATCTGGACGGAGCGTTCCACCATCAGCGCACCACCGCGAAGAGGACGAGGAGCCCAAGCAGGACGAGAGCCGCGCGCCAGCCGGCCACGCGCGCCTGCGACCACACCAACCCCCCCGCCAGCAGCGGGGTGACCACGGCAACCCCCACAGGGATGGGGGCCAGCGGATCGCCCCCCCCGATGGCCCGGTGGACCGCCAACGGGAGCGCCAGCCCGCCAATCACCGCGGAGACGCGGCCCAGATACCGCGGGGCATGCTGCAAGACCGGATGCCCCAGCGCCGTCGCCACCCGCATGCCGTACCGCCAGCCGGCCCGCAGGGCCCACAGGCGCAACAGCACGTGTGGCCCGTTGTAGAGTATCAAGAACCCCAGCGCGACACCACGCGGGGAGCCCCCCATCCCGAACAGCAGCAGCGCCACCAGCGAGCACGCCGGCAGCCACGACGCCCACACCAGCCGGTCACCCACGCTCCCCAGGGGCCCGCACAGCGCGGTGCGAAACCGTTCGATGCGGGCCGCCGGCACCCCGTCACACTCCGCACGCCCGAGCGCCCCCACGGCGAGCCCCGCGAGGTAGGGGTGGGTGTTGAAGTACACCGCCTGCCGCGCCAGGGCGGCGCGATACGGTGCCCCGTCCGTCCCCCCCGGCAAGCGGCGCAGCAGCGGCTCCACGCAGAACGCGATGCCGTTGCCCACCAGCAGCTCGTAGTTCCACGAGCCCTGGATGGCGAGGAGCCGGAGGAACACATCGGCCTGCACGCGGGCCGGAAGCGGCGGCGGGGCGGGCTCCGGCGCGGCGGCCGGCTGGGGCATCGCGTCAGGCGCCAAGGATCACCAGGGCGGTGCCCAGCGCGAGCGACAGCAGGAACAGGCGCCGCGTGCCACTGATGGCATGGAAGTCCTTCCACACCGCGGCAGCGGCCACGGCGGCCACGGCGGTGACCACCAAGGCGCGCGACAGCGGTTCCGGAAGGGTCCAGCGCGCGTCCACCAGCCCCGCCAGCCACCACGCCGGGGCGGCCACCAGCAGGCCGAGCAGCGTGCCCCGCGCCAGGTCGATGGTCATGCCCACGAGCTGGATGGCCACGACCGTGTCGCGATCGCCCTCGGCCAGACGGCTGATGCGCGGCCGGGCATACGCCGCGATCCGCTGGCGCTGCTTGACCACCGTCCATCCGGCGAGCGACGCGGTGGCGATGCCCACCAACACGGCGACGGCAAAGGCGCCTGGTGTTGGCAGGGCGCCGTCGGCCCCCCCGCGGGTGGCCACGGCGCCGGCGACCACCGAGGCGCTCCCCCATTCGGGATACCGCGAGGCTCCGACGGGCAGCGACTCCAGCGCCAGGCATTCCAGCGCGGCGCCGGTGACCAGTCCGGCGATGGCATCGCCGAGGAACGCCCCGCCCAGCGTGGCCGCCACGATGGGGCGGGAGACCATGGCCTGCGGGAAGCTCACCACATCAAGCCCGACCACCCCGGCCAGCAACGCCAGCGCCAGCAGCTGCTCAACCGGCATGTGCGCTACACCTCCGCGGAGGAGGTGAGCAATTCCTCCAGCGGCACCGGACGCGCCCCGGGGACATCCTGCGCCGACACGACCACGCCGCGGGCGGCCATGGCCCGCAGCCCGGCCTCTTCGGCCGGGGTGAGAAAGACGTACCGCAGCCGAGCCGTGCGCCCGGCGGCGTGGTGCACGCCCCCCACATTGACGGCCGTGATGGCCCCCGGGCGCGCGTCCACCAGGCGCTGCATGGTGCCCACGTCAGCCACCAGCACGATGCCAGGCTCCGGGCGCGCCTCCAGGGCGGGGAGCGCCTCGGCCGCCTCCCCCACGGAGAGGAAGCGCACCGACATCTCGGGCGGCACCGCCATGCGGTACAGCTCCTGCTCCCATTCACTGGCGGCCACCTCGTCGTCCACCAGCACGATGTAGCGGAGCGACAGGGGCTGTCCCCACCCCACCACCACCTGCCCATGAATCAGGCGATCATCAATGCGGTGCAGCAGGACGGGCATGGGGGATCAGCCTCCGGTGACGGCCAGGGGGGGCGTGGCCTGCATGGCCTGCCGGCCCCGTTCGAGCGCGGCGCGCACCACCTCCGCCGGGTCCCCCGCCTCGGCCATGGCCACGTCGAGCAGCAGGGGCAGGTTGACGCCGGTGACCAGCAGCAGCCCCGGGACCCGACGCTGCAACCGGCGGGCGGCCAGCGAACAGCTCCCCGCGGGCAGGTCGGTGAAGACCACCACGGCGCCGGCGTCGTCGACCACCCGGGCCAGACGCTCCTCCAGCTCCGCCCCCCCCTGCCCCTCGTTCGACACGGCCACGAACCGGTCGCCCCGGCCGGTGATCTGCTGCACGGCCGACACGATGCCCGCCGCGAAGGTGCCGTGTCCCGCCACCACATGCGCCACTACTCGACATCCTCCTGGAGGTACCGCCGGGCGTCTTCACGCCGGCTCATCCGGGCCATCAGCCGCTCGTTGAAGGCCGTGGCGCTGTCCACCCCGCGATAGTAGCGCAGGAGATGGTTCATGGCGATGACCTCGGCGATGACGGTGATGTTCTTGCCGGGGTTGAGGTGCACCGTGATGCGGGGGATATCGACGCCGAGGATGGTGGTGGTCTGGACGTCGAGCCCGGTGCGCTCCACGTGGGCGGCACCGTCCCACTCCTCGAGTGTCACCACCACCTCGATGCGCTTCTGCTGCCGGACGGCGTGAATGCCGAAGATGGCGGGGACGTCGATGAGCCCCACCCCCCGGATCTCCATGTGGTGCTGTTGGAGCTCATGCCCGCGCCCGATGAGGATGTCGTTGCCCCGGCGGGACACGAACACCAGGTCGTCGGCCACCAGCCGGTGCCCGCGCTCGACGAGATCCAGCACGCACTCCGACTTGCCGATGCCGCTCTTGCCGGTGAAGAAGAGCCCGACCCCGTACACGTCGGCCAACGACCCGTGGAGGGTGGTGGTGGGGGCGAACTGCTCGGCGAGGTAGGGCTTGATGAGCCGGTAGAATTCCGCGGTCTTGAGGCGGGAGCGGACGACGGCCACCCCCGCCTCCTCAGCCAGGTGCAGGAACGGCGCCGGCGGGTCGAGCGACTTGGTGATGAAGACGCAGGGGAGCGGAAAGTTGAAGAACTGCGCCAGATTGGCGTCCCGCTGCGCCGGATCGAGCGCCTGCAGATAAGTGACCTCGGTTTCCCCCAGCACCTGGATCCGCTGCCAAGGGAACCGGTTCACATACCCCGCCAGGACGAGCCCTGGGCTGGAGGCCTCAGGGCTCGTCACCTCGCGGTCCAGCCCGACCGGGGGACCCAGGAGCTCCAGGGCGAGCGGCTCGGCCATCCGCTCGACGAGCATCCCCACGGTCAGGCGCTGGCTCACCGGGGGGGCTGCCCCCGCAGCGTCCCGCGCCGCGGCCGCCGGGTGTGCGCCAGCTGGGCCTCCGCGCGGTCCAGCGCCACGGCCAGGGCCGGCGCAAACGCCGCATGATCGGCGGAGGCGAACAACACGCGATGCTGGGCGCCATGCAGGACGATTTCCACGCGGCGCTGCGGTCCGTCCGACACGAAGCGGACCAGCGCATTCACCAGGCGCCGCCGTCGCTCGCCCAGCCGGCGCAGGGCGGCCACCGCGGTCGCGCGGACGGTGTCAGGCACTTCGGCGTGGTGTGCGTGCAGGACAATCTCCATCAGCCACCTCCCGTGTGACCCACCACCTCGCGGAGGTGGGCTTCGGTCGCATCGGCAGCGCCCGCCCAGGTGAACCCCTCGGCGAACCGCCGTGCCGCACTCCCCAGGCGTTCGACGAGCGCCCGCTCGCCGCTGAGGAGCCGCATCTGCTCGGCCATCGCAGCGACCTGCCCATGCGGCACGAGAAAGCCCGTCTCGCCATGCCGCACCGACTCGCGGATCCCCGGGGAATTCGACGCGATCACCGGGGTGCCGCTGGCCGCCGACTCCAGGTTCGTGATCCCCCATCCCTCCTTTGGTGATGCGAAGAGGGTGGCCCATGCCCGTCGCAGCAGGGCCACCTTGACCGACTCATCCACCCGTCCAAGAAATCGTACCCGCGAAGCCACCCCCAAAGTTCCCGCCAGCCGCTCCAGTGCCGGCCGGTACTCCCCCGCCCCGGCCACCTCCAGCGTGGCCTCGGGGACCCCGCAGGCGGCGAAGGCCCGAATCACCAGGTCCACCCCCTTGTACTTCTTCAGCCGCCCGATGTAAGCGAACAGCGGCCGGTCGGCCCGGGCGGCCGGATCGGGGGTGTATCGGGCCGTGTCGATCCCCGGAAAAATGACGCGCACGGCGCCCCGCGGGATACCGCGGTCGGCCAAGTCGTCCTTGGTGCTCTCCGAGATGGCCTCGAACGGGATGCCCCGGTAGACCAGCGGCAACGGGCGCTCGGCCAGCCAGACGGCGGCGGCGAGCGGCGGCGCCAGCTCGCGAAAGGCCGTCCCCCCGAACAGGTGCGGAACCAGCGCCATCCGGCGCGGCCCGCGCCAGAGCGGGGTGAACAGGGGCACCTTGTTGATGTCCTCGACCAGCACGTCGAAGCCCTGCCCAAGCAGGTGCCGGTGCCAGTAGCGCCGGGCGAGGAAGGGGAAGGTGTGCCGGGTGCCCACCCGATGCACGGCGATGCCGTCGAGCTCGGCGCGTGCCGGGGCGCCCGGCCACCCGCCGCACAGCAGCGTGACCGCGTGGCCGCGGGCGGCGAGCCGCCCGAAGATCTCGTGCAGGTGGATCTCGGCCCCGCCCGCCTGCGGGTTATCGCGGCACTGCCAATTGACCACCGCAATGCGCAGCGGCCGCGCCGGCGCCGCGCCGTGGGGGCTCACAGCCGGCCGATCCGCCGGGCGTAGGCGTCGAGGACGCCGTTGACGAACCGCGCGCTCCGCGATGTGCCGTAGCGCTCGGCGAGGTGCACGGCCTCCTGCAGGACCACCCGCACCGGCGTCTCGCCCCGGGCCAGCTCCGCGGCCGCCAGGCGCAGGACACTGCGTTCCACCGCGCCCAACCGCTCCAGGCGCCAATTGGCTGTGACCTCCGAGAGCTCGGCATCCAGCCGCGGGCCATGTTCGGCCGCCGTGGCCACCAGCCGCGTGGCAAAGGCCCGCTCCGCCGGGTCGACCGCCAGGTCGTCGAACACCTGCATGGCAATGCGACGGAGCTGGGTCAGGTCCCGCACATCGGCGGCATAGAGCGCCTGCAGCGCCCGCGCCCGCGCGCGGGTCTCCAGCCGCTCCTGACGCGCCGTCTCCCGGCTGCCGCGCTGCCGACGCCCGGTGCGCGGGAGCAGCGGCTCCTGCACCGGCGCACTCCAGAACGCCTCATCGCGCAGGTCGGTGCTCACGCGGACTCCCCCGCCTCGCCCGGAACCGCCCGGTCGAGCAAGTCCAGCAGCTCGAGCACCGCCAGCGCCGCATCCTCCCCCTTGTTGCCGTGCGCCCCGCCCGCCCGCGCCTCGGCCTGCGCCAGCGTGTCGGTGGTCAGCAGCCCGAGCGTGACGGGCACCTCATAGTCGCGCATGGCCTCCATGAGGCCGCGAGCGGCCTCCCCCGCCACGATGTCGAAATGCGGGGTGTCCCCCCGCACCACGGCCCCCACCGCCACCGCCGCGTCATACCGCTCGGAGGCCAACGCCCGCCGCACTGCCACGGGGAGCTCCCAGGCCCCGGGCACCCACAGCACGTCGATGTCCTCGAAGGCCACCCCCTGCCGCACCAGCGCAGCGACCGCCCCCTCAGCCAAGGGGAGCGTCACCCCCTCGTTGAAGCGGCTGGCGACGACCACGAGGCGGCGGCCATCGCCGCGGGGGGAACCGGAAAACTCGGGCATGCGGAGGGAGGTCAGGAGGCGAACAGGTGGCCCAGCTTGCTGCGCTTGGTCTCGAGGTAGGCGGCGTTCTCCTCGGTCGACGGGGCCTCGATGCGCACCCGGCCGGCCAGCGCCAGCCCGTACCCGTCGAGCCCCACGAGCTTGCGCGGATTGTTGGTGAGGACGCGAATGGAGCGGATCCCCAGGTCGAGCAGGATCTGGGCGCCGATGCCGTAGTTGCGCAAGTCGGCCTTGAAGCCCAGCTGCTCGTTGGCCTCCACCGTGTCGGCGCCCCGGTCCTGCAGCTCGTACGCCTTGAGCTTGTTGAGGAGCCCGATGCCGCGCCCCTCCTGGTCCAGGTACACCAGCACCCCGCGCCCCTCAGCCTGGATCATCTGCATCGCCGTCTCCAGCTGCCACCCGCAATCGCACCGCTGGGAGTGGAAGACGTCGCCCGTGAGGCACTTGGAGTGCATGCGGACCAGCACCTCCTCGGCGCCGTCCACCTCCCCGTACACCAGCGCGAGGTGCTCGCGGGTGTCCACGTCGTTGCGGTAGCCGGCGATGCGCCACTCCCCGTGCAGGGTGGGGAGGCGCGCCTCGGCCACGCGGTGCACCAGCCGCTCCACCTTGAGCCGGTAGGCCACCAGCTGCGCCACGGTGATGAAGGTCAGGCCGTGCTCGCGCGCGAATGCCTCCAGCTGGGGGCGTCGCGCCGTGGTCCCGTCGCGATTGAGGATCTCGCAGATGACGCCGGCGGGGCGCAGCCCGGCCAGCCGCGCGAGGTCCACCGCCGCCTCGGTGTGTCCCACCCGCTGGAGCACGCCGCCATCGCGGGCGCGCAGCGGATGGATGTGCCCGGGCACGCGGAGATCCGCGCGCGTGGAGGCCGGGTCCACCGCGACGCGAATGGTCGCGGCGCGATCGGCGGCGCTGATGCCGGTGGTGACCCCGTGGTGCGCGGCGGCGTCGATGCTGACGGTGAACGCCGTCTGCATCGCCTCGGTGTTGTCGTCGGCCTGCATGGACAGGCCGAGATGATCCGCCCAGGCATTGGTCATGGCGAGGCAGATCATCCCCTTGGCCTCGAGCATGAAGTTGACCATGGCCGGGGTGACCGCTTCCGCGGCGCAGATGAGGTCCCCCTCGTTCTCGCGGTCCTCGTCGTCGGCCACCACCACGAACTTGCCGGCGGCGATGTCCGCCAGCGCCTGTTCCACGGTCCCGAAGGCCGCCGTGACGTCGGCGTCCGCCTGCTCCATGTCCCGCAGCTCCTGCAGAGGGGTGTCGGTCACGCGCACGCGGGCTCCCCGCGCAGCGCGGCCAGGCGCGGCTCCACCAGTCGCGCCACGTGCTTGGCCAGGATGTCCGCCTCCACGTGCACGGCGGCGCCCGCCTGCAGCGCCCCCAGCGTGGTGTGCCGGCGGGTGTACTCGATGATGGACAACTGCACCCCGTCGGGGCGCAGGGCGTCCACCGTGAGGCTCACGCCATCCACGGTGATGGAGCCCTTGTCCACCATGAGGGGGCGCAGCGCCTCGGGGAGTGCCAGCTCGATGAGCCACGCGTCGGCGGTGTCGCGGGTGCGCATCACGGTGCCCACGCCGTCCACGTGGCCGAGCACCAGATGCCCGCCCAGACGGTCGCCCAGGCGCATCGCGCGCTCCAGGTTGACCCCCTGCCCCTCCTGCCAGCTCCCGATGGTGGTGCGGGCCAGCGTGGTATCCACCGCGGCCACCGTGAACCACGGGCCGCCCTCGTCGATGCCGTGCGTGCGGACCGTGAGGCACGCCCCGTTGCAGGCGATGCTTTCCCCCTCCCGGAGCCCATCGTAGGGCGCGGCGATGCACAGCTCACGGCCGGCCGGCGTTTCCGCCCCCCGGGTGATCGTCCCCACCGCCTCCACCAGTCCGGTGAACATCCGCCGCTCAGCCTCCCGCCACGTCGTAATGGGTGATCAGGTCCGCGCCCAGCGCCCGGCGCGCCAGCACCCGCAGGCGCGGCGCCGAGGCCGCCGCCCGGGGGCTGAGCGCCCCGAAGGGTGGCAGCAGGTCACGCCCCAGAATGACCGGAGCCTGAAACGTAATCAGGTGGTCCACCACCCCGGCGGCCATCGCGGCGGTGGCCATCCCCGCCCCCCCTTCCAGCAGGAGATGGCGGATGCCGCGCCCCCGCAGGACGCGCAGGGCATGCGCCAGCGAATCGGCCTCGACCACGCCCACCCCGCGCGACTCCAGCGCCTGCCGCGCGCGGCCGTCGCCACCGGGGGCCATGACCACCAGCACCGGCACGTCGTGGGCCGTGCGCACCAGCCGACCGTCGAGCGGCAGGCGCCCCTGACGATCGAACACCACGCGCAGGGGGGGCACCCGCGGGGCCGGTGCCAACCGCACCGTGAGCGCCGGGTCGTCGGCGAGTGCCGTGCCAATGCCCACCCCCACCGCATCGGCCTCCGCGCGCAGGACATGGACGGCCTGTTGCGCCTCGGGGCCGGTGAGCCACCCGCGCTGCCGGGACGCGTCCACCAGCCCGCCGTCGAGGGAGAGCGCCAGCTTGAGGGTCACGAACGGCCGCGCCTCGCCGCGGGCGGCGAAGTGGAAGGGGGCATTGGCCGCTACCGCCTCCGCCTCCAGCACGCCGACGGTGACCACCACGCCGGCCGCCCGCAGCCGCTCCACGCCACCCGCCGCCACCGGGTTGGGATCGCGCGTGGCGCACACCACGCGCGCCACTCCGGCCGCTACCAGCGCATCAGCGCACGGGGGGGTCTTGCCGTGGTGGGCGCACGGTTCCAGCGACACGTACGCGGTGGCGCCGCGGGCCAAGTCACCCGCCGCGTCCAGCGCCATCACTTCGGCGTGCGAGGCGCCAAACCGGGAGTGCCACCCTTCCCCCACCAGCACGCCGCCGCGCACCAGCACCGCGCCCACCTTGGGGTTGGGCGCCACCTGCCCGGCCCCGCGCTCGGCCAGCGCCAGCGCGCGGCGCATCCAGCGCTCGTCGGCGGCGCGCGATGGCTCGCTCACCGCCGCCGGCGCCTCAGAAGCGGACGGCGAGCCCGACGGACCCGTACCGCCCGGAGGCGTTGGCCGCCTTGCCACCGAAGCGGTTCACCGTGGCCAGTGGCCCCTGACTATCCGACCACCCGTACTCCGCCACCAGCCGGGCGATGAGCAGGCTGAACGACGCGCTGACAAACGCCGTGTTGCGCGTGACCGTGGGGCCCACCTCCGCCAGCGACACGCTGAAGCGCTGGGGGGTGCCGGCGACGGTTTCGTTGACCGTGGCGGCGAGCGCCGCGGAGCCGCTGACCTGGTCGCGCCCCACCCCGGCGGACACCCCCACGAGGAACAAGCGCTTGCCGGCCACCAGCCGCAGGGAGCGCACGGAGACCCGGGCGTCGGCCAGACGCAGCGTGTCGTTGCCGGTGGCGTACGTCAGGTCGAGCACGGGGGTGCGCCGGAGCATGTAGCTGGCGCTCACCCCCGGGACGAACGCCGACTCCTGCAGGATGCCCACGCGCACGCCGCCGCCCAGCCCCACGCCGCCGCTGCGCGGCGCGAACGCTACCTCGCCCTTCTCGATGGTGGGGAGCCACGTCCCCCCCACCAGCAGGTCCACCCCGCCCACGTTGGTGATGCCGAGCGACAGCCCCTTGAAGAGCCCGATGGCCGCGTCCACCGCGGGCATGGGAATGGGGGCCCGCGTGGCGCCGAAGTCGCTGGCCACGGCCGCCCCGGTGACGGCGATGCTGACGCCGTTGGCGGGGACGAAGCCGTCGGTGACGCCCATGCGGGCCGAGAGCGCCAGCTTCCCCAGCCCGCCCAGCGTCCCCGCTTCGCCCAGCACCGGGTTGCCGGCGCCCACGGCCACCCCCACCTGCGGCGCGATGAACGCGAAGAGGTCGCGGACCTTCTGGCAGGCGTCAGCGCCGCTGGCACTGGCGGGGGACACGGTGCACTGGGCGTGCGCCCGCGCCGGCCCCAGCGCGGTCAGGAGCGCCACCACGGCACCCTGCGCCACGCGCCTCATGCGTCCACCCCGTCCAGCCGCACGCGCCCGGTCCCGGGGACCACGCGCCCCAGCTCCCACGCGTCCACGCCCGCCCCCCGCAGGGCCTCCATCACCCCACCGGCCTGCGCCGGTTCCACGATGGCCACCATCCCCACCCCCATGTTGAAGGCCCGGAACTGCTCGGCCAGCGGGACCTGTCCGGCATCCCCCAGCACGCGGAAGAGCGACGGCACTGCCCACGAGGCCGTGTCCACCACGGCATCCAGGGTGGACGGCAGCGCGCGGTTCAGATTTCCCGGGAGCCCGCCCCCCGTGATGTGCGCCAGCGCGCGGCAGTGCGGGAGCAGCGGGCGCAGCGCGGGGAGGTACGACCGGTGCACCTGCAGCATCACGTCGGCCACGGTGGCCCCGCCGGCCTCGGGGAACGGGTCGTGTACCCCCAGCTGCAGCCGGTCGGCCAGGATGCGGCGCGCCAGCGAGTAGCCATTGGTGTGCAACCCGTGGCTGGGCATGCCGAGGAGCACGTCGCCGGCGGCCACCCGCTGGCTCCCCAGCACGTCGGCCTCCTCCACGATGCCGACGATGAAGCCGGCCAGGTCGTAGTCGGGAGGGGTATACACCCCGGGCATCTCGGCGGTCTCCCCGCCAATCAGGCTGCAGCCGTTCTCCCGGCACCCGGCGGCCACGCCGGCCACCACCGCCTCCACCACGGGCGGCTCCAGCTTGCCGAAGGCCACGTAGTCGAGGAAGAACAGCGGGACGGCGCCCTGCACCAGAATGTCATTGGTGCAGTGGTTGACGAGACAGTGGCCGATGGTGTCGTGGCGTCCGGCCTCGATGGCCAGCTTGATCTTGGTGCCCACGCCGTCGGCGCTGCTGACCAGCAGCGGGGCGCGGTACCCTTCGGGGACGCGGAACATGCCGCCGAAGCCGCCAAAGGCGCCACGCGCGCCGGCGGTGAGGGTGGACTGCACCAGCTTGGCGAGCCGGTGCTTGGCGTCATCGGCCGCGTCGATGTCCACGCCGGCGGCGCGGTAGTCCAGCGCGCCGCCCGCGGTGCCCCCGGGGACCGCGCCCGTCATGCGGCGTCCCCGGCGGGCGCGTCGCCGTCGAGCTCCATGTCGAACGCCACCAGCTGGCGGAACGCGCGAATGCGCGCATCGATGTCGGCGCGCGTGACTTCCAGGAGGCGCGCGTTGGAGAAGCGCTCCACCGCGAAGGAGCCCATGGCCGAGCCCACGACGACGGCGCGACGCATCCCGCGCTCGGAAAGGTCGCCGGTGGCCGCGAGGTAGCCGATGAAGCCGCCCGCGAAGGAATCGCCGGCCCCGGTGGGGTCGAAGACGGCTTCCAGGGGATAGGCGGGGGCGAAGAAGATGCTGTCGCGCGTGAACATGAAGGCGCCGTGCTCTCCCTTCTTGATGAGCACGAAGCGCGGGCCGCGGTCCAGGATCCACCGCGCGGCCTGCACGAGGTTGGCGCGCTCGGTGAGCTGGCGCGCCTCGCCGTCGTTGAGGGTGACGAGATCCACCCGCCCCAGCAGCTCCAGCAGCTCGGGGCGGCGCGACTCGATCCAGAAGTTCATCGTGTCGCACGCCACCAGCCGCGGGCGCTCGACCTGGTCGAGGACCTGCAGCTGCAGCCGCGGGTCGATGTTGGCCAGGAAGACGAACGGGGCGGCGCGGAAGGCGTCGGGGATCTTGGGGCGGAAGCTCGAGAACACGCCGAGGTGCGTCTCGAGCGTCTCGGCCGAGTTGAGGTCGTGGCGGTAGCGCCCGCGCCAGCGGAAGCTGCTGCCGGCCGCCTGCTCCAACCCGCCCAGGTCCACGCCGCGCGCCGTGAGCGGGGCCAGCTGGTCGACGGGGTAGTCGTCGCCCACCACCCCCACCAGCTGGACGGGGGCGAAGTGCGAGGCGGAGGAGGAGAAGTAGGTGCCGGAGCCGCCGAGGGCCTCGTCGACCTTGCCGAAGGGGGTCTCGACGGAGTCGAGCGCCACGGAGCCGACCACGAGGACGGGGGCGGCGGCGGGGGGATGGTGGACGGTCACATGCGCTCCGGCGCGGAGAGGCCGAGGATGCGGAGCCCGGCGGTGAGCCCCAGCTGGGTGGCGCGGGCCAGCACGAGGCGGGCGCGCGTGATGGCCTCGGGCTCGCCGAGGACGTGGTGCCGGTGGTACCAGGTGTGCGCGGCGCGGGCGGTCTCGAGGAGCCAGGCGGCGATGCGATGCGGCTCCAGCGTGGCGGCGGCGCTGCGCACCAGCGGGGGGAAGTCGAGGAGCTGGCGGACCAGCTCCTGCTCGGCCGGCTCGGCCAGCAGGCCGAAGTCCACGCCCTCGCCGGTGATGGCGGCCGGATCGAGGTCCGCGACGCGGAAGATGCCGCACATGCGGGCGTGCGCCATCTGGATGTAGTAGACCGGGTTCTCCTCCGACTGGCTGCGCGCCAGGTCGACGTCGAACACCAGGTGGGAATCGCCCTTGCGCATGAGGTAGAAGTACCGCACCGCGTCGCGCCCCACCTCGTCGATGAGGTCGCGGACGGTGACGTAGCTCCCGGCGCGCTTGGAGATCTTGACCTCCTCGCCCCCCTTGAGCACGGTCACCATCTGGTGCAGGACGTACTCCGGATACCCCTCGGGGATCCCCACGCCCAGCGCCTGCAGCCCGGCGCGCACCCGCGTGGTGGTGCTGTGGTGGTCGGCGCCCTGCACGTTGACGGCCCGGCGGTAGCCGCGCTCCCACTTCGTGACGTGATAGGCGACATCGGGGACGAAGTAGGTGAAGTCGCCCCCCTTGGCCGCGCTCTTGCGCATCACGCGGTCCTTGTCGTCGCCGAAGGTGGTGGTGCGCAGGAACAGCGCCCCCTCCTCCTCGTACGTGTGCCCGGAAGCCACCAACGCGTCGACGGTGCGCGCGACGCGCCCGTCGGCGTACAGCGAGCTCTCCAGATAATACGTGTCGAAGCGGACGCCGAAGGCCTGGAGGTCGAGGTCCTGCTCATGGCGCAGGGCGGCCACCGCGGCGCCGCGCACCGCATCGAGGTCGTCGCCGCGCGGGTCACCCGGTTGGGCCTCGGCGTAGCGCTCGGCGATCTCGCGGATGTACTCGCCGTGGTACCCGCCCTCCGGGATCACCAGCGGCTCCCCGGCGCGCGCGCGCAGGCGCGCCTGCGTGCTGAGCGCCAGGTTCTGGATCTGCGTGCCCGCGTCGTTGTAGTAGAACTCGCGGTCCACCTGCCAGCCGGTCCACTCCAGCAGGGTGCTGATGGCGTCGCCCAGCGCGGCCTGGCGCCCGTGCCCCACGTGCAGGGGGCCGGTGGGGTTGGCGGAGACGAACTCCACGCACACGCGGGCGCCCTCCCCCACGTTGTGCCGCCCCCACTGCTCGGGGTGGGCCAGCAGCGCCAGCAGCCCGCGGGCCTGGAAGCCTGGATCGAGCCGGAAGTTGAGGAACCCGGGTCCGGCGATCTCGGCGTGCGCCACGCCCACCGCCGGAAGATCCATGGCCGCCACCAGGGCCTCGGCGATGGCGCGCGGCGGGCGCCCCAGCGGCTTGGCCAGCGTCATGGCCAGATTGGTGGCCCAATCGCCAAAGGCCGGATCGCGCGGGCGCTCGAGCACCGGGGCCACCGTATCCGGGGCCCCCAGGGCGCGTGCGGCGCGTATGAGCTCCTGTTGCAGGGCTTCAGCGTGGGTCACGAGGCCGCCGGGGTGCTGCCGGAGGACGATCCGCCGGAGGAGCTGGTGGAGGCACCTCCCGAGGCACTGCCGGAGGCGCCGGCGGTTGCCGCCCCGCCCCCGGCGGAGGCGCTGCCGGCGCCCCCGCTCTCCCCGCCCTTGGCGTCACCGCCCTTGGAATCCCCCCCCTTGGAGTCGCCCCCCGACGTGCCGCGCTGATCCTTCTTCCCGTCCTTCCCGTAGTCGGTGATGTAGAAACCGCTCCCCTTGAAGATCAGCCCGGCGCCCCCGGAGATGACGCGCACAGCCACCCCGTCGCCGTGGGGTGACGGAATGGTCTCGGGGACCTCGGAGATCTTGAAGACGCGCTCGACGATGGTGCCATCGGGGCAGCGAAATTCGTAAGTCGGCATGGCAACGAGACTTGGACCGGGACAACTGCAGGGACAGCCGAGGAGCCGCAACCCCGAAAGGTAGCGCTCCCGGATGGGGGGTTCAACCAGTAACGTCTCCGCATGCTCCCCTTCCTCTCCGGTCTTCCGCTCTTCGCGCGTCGGCCGTGCGGCCGCCCTTGCCACCTGGCCCCCGCAGCACGCGCGACCTCTGCGGCGCTCGCCCTGCTGGCCGGGGCGACGTCCACCCTTCTGGCGTCCGCCCTCCCCGCGCAGTCCGCCCCGCCCTCCGGTCGTCCGGCGCGACCTGCGGTGGACCCGTTGCGCGTGCCCGGCCCCGGCGTGTCGGTGGCGCTGGCGGAGGCGCGCCGGGCGCGGGTGGCCAGCGTCCGCTACGAGCTGCAGATGCGGCTGAGCGCCGGCGACACCGCCACCGGCTCCGTCATGGTCCGCTTCACCATGCGGCGCCCTGGCCCCGTGGTGCTGGATTTCCGCGGCCTTGGGGTGGGGGAAACCGCCGTGAATGGCCAGCCGCTGGATATCCCGTGGGACGGCGCCCACCTGCTGCTGCCGGAGACAGCGCTGCGCGTGGGGGAGAACCGGGTCTCGATCGCCTTCCAGAGCCCGGTCGCGGCCGCCGGGGCCGCCATCATCCGCTCGGTGGACGCCACCGATGGGCGCCCATTCCTGTACACGCTGCTGGTGCCGTCCGACGCCAACCTGCTGTTCCCGGTGTTTGACCAGCCCGACCTCAAGGCGCGCGTCTCGCTGGAGCTGACCACCCCCGCCGGGTGGCGGGCGCTCGCCAACGGTGCACTGCAGCACACCGACTCCACCGGCACCTGGTGGACGCACCGCTTTGCCCCCACGGCCCCGATCAGCAGCTATCTCATCGCCTTTGCCGCCGGCCCCTGGCAGGTGGCCACCCGTGCGGAGGTGATCCGTCCCGGCGAGGCGGCGGTGCCGGTGGAGCTGTGGATGCGCCCGTCGCGGGCGGCGGAGGTGGCCGCGGACTCGCTGATCGCGCTCAACGCACGGGCGCTCCGCTGGCTGGGCGCCTGGTTCGGGGTCCCCTACCCCTTCGGCAAGTATGCCCTGCTGCTGGCACCGGCGTTCCCCTTTGGCGGGATGGAGCACCCCGGGGCGGTGTTCTACAACGAGGACAGCTTTACCGACCGGGAGCCGTCCACCCTCGCGCAGCGGCTCGGGCGGCAGGCCACCACGTTCCATGAGGTCGCCCACCAGTGGTTTGGCGACTACGTGACCATGCGGTGGTTTGACGACCTCTGGCTGAAGGAGGGGTTTGCCACCTACATGGCGGCGCGCATGCAGGCCGAGGTGGACCCGGCGTCGGATGCGTGGAAGGGGTTCTACCTGCGCAACAAGCCCACGGCCTACGCCACCGACGCCACGGCGGGGACCACGCCGGTGTGGCAGCGGCTGGGGAACCTGGACCAGGCCAAGAGCAACTACGGCCCCATCGTATACAACAAGGCGCCGGCGCTGCTGCGGCAGCTGGAGTATCTGGTGGGACCCGCCGCGTTCCAGCGCGGGGTGCGCACCTTCCTGCAGGCCCATGCCTTTGGCAACGCCACCTGGCAGGGGCTGTTGGCGCAGGTGGGGCGCGCCGCCGGACGCGATCTCACCCCCTGGGGGCGCCAGTGGTTCCTCCGCCCCGGCATGCCGGTAGTGACGCAGCAGCTGCGGGTGCGGGATGGGCGGATCGCGCGGCTGGCGTTGGTCCAGCGCCCGGCGCAGCCGTCGCTGTCGGGGGCGGGGGGGTGGCCGCAGAAGCTGGAGGTGCTGCTGTACCGGGGCGACGGCCGCTCGGAGCGGCTGCCGGTGGAGCTGCGGGGGGACACCACTCTGGTGACGTCGGCACATGGCCGCCCGGCGCCGGACTTCGTCTTTGCCAACCATGGCGACTACGGGTACGCCCTGGTGTTGCCGGACTCGGCCAGCGTGCGCTGGCTGGAGACGGGGGCGGCGACCCTTGGCGACCCCTTCCTGCGCGCCATGGTGTGGGGGGCGTTGTGGGACCTGGTGCGTGAGGCGCAGCTGGACCCGGCCCGGTATGTCCGGATGGCGCTGGCCGCACTGCCTTCAGAGGGGGACGAGCAGGTGGCCGCCGCACTGGTCTCCCGGGTGGTGACGGCGGCGACGCGCTACGCGACGGGGGCGGCGCGGGACACGCTGCTGCCGCAGGTGGAGGCGGTGCTGCTGGCGGGGGCGGAGGACGGCCGCCGGTCCTATGGCCTGCGGAAAACCCACCTGGATGCCTTTATCGGCCTGGCCCGGAGCGCGGGCGCGCTGGGGCGGCTGGACGCGTGGCTGGACAGCAGCTCGGCGGCCGGGCTCCCGCTTCGGGCGCCCACGCGGTGGGCGCTGGTGACCCGGTTAGTGGGGCGCGGCGCCCCCGGGGCCGAGGCGCGGCTGGCGGGGGAGCGCACGCGGGACCCGTCGCCCGACGGGGCGCGGCTGGCGTTCGTGGCGGAGGCGGCCCGTCCCGACTCGGCGGGGAAGGCGGCGCTGTTCCGGCGGTGGTTCACCGATGGGGCGTTGAACGAGGAGTGGGTCACCTCCAGCCTGCGCGCCTTCCACGACCCGGAGCACGCCGGCTGGACGGCCCCGCTGGTCCCGGCGGCGCTGGACAGCCTGCCGTGGATCCAGCGGAACCGGCGGATCTTCTTTCTGGGGAGCTGGCTGGGAGCGACACTGGGGGGGCAGGTGAGCCCGAGGGCGCTGGCGGCGGTGGACGGATGGCTGGCGGGGCACCCGGCCTTGCCGGCGGACCTGCGGCAGAAGGTGCTGCAGGCGCGGGACGAGCTGGAGCGGACGGTGCGGATCCGTGCGCAGTGGGGGACCCACGTGGTCCCGTGACACGCCGACATGGCCTGACGCACCAGACGCGACACGGCCCGGGTCGCCAGAGGCGACCCGGGCCGTGTGCCCAGCGAGTGTCGTGCGTGTTACGGGCAGCCGGGCGCGCGCAGGTTTGCGGCGAGCCCGGTGCGAGCCAGGCACTCGGACTGCGGCACGGGCATCACGCGCGCACGGAAGTGCGTGGGGATGTCCAAGGGGAGGGTGAGCAGCCGCCCCCAGCGGCGCACGTCAAACCACCGGTGCCCCTCCCACAGGAGCGAGTAGCGCCGCTCGTAGAGGAGAGCGTCGATAGCCGCATCGCGGGTGTCGAGGGAGGGGAGCGGCGGGAGCAGCCCGGCGTTCGTGCGGATGTAGTTGAGGTCCGTGAGCGCCGTGGCAAACTGCCCCAGCCCGATGTTCGCCTCGGCCCGCAGGAGGATGAGCTCCTCGTTGCGGATGATCGGCAGCGGGGTGGTCTGCTCGGGGTAGAGGGCGAAGCCGACGTCGGTGGGGATGCCGACGGCGATGCCACCGGGCGCATTGCGCGTGGCAATCGACCGGATCTTGGTGACGAAGCGCTGGTCCCGGGTGCCGTTGGCCTGCAGCTGCGCGTCCGGGCGGATGCTCGGGTGCGCGAGCTGGTCAGGCGTGACCGGGATGGAAAGCGAGTTGAGCGCGTCGCCCGCCGCGGTGCTGAACGTGTGGTACACGCCGCGCCGCAGGTCGGCACCGGCCGCCGCGCTCAGGAATGACTCCCCGAGTGCGGTGAGTGCCGCGGTGAAGCAGGCCGCACCACAGTCGGTGGAGCCCCGGTAGATATGCACGCGGGCCGCCAGGGCGCGGTTGAACTGGCGGTAGGTGGCCGGCGTGTTGAACCCGGCGAAGCCGGGGGGGAGGGTGAACGGGAACGCCGCCGAGCCGGCTGCCGACAGCTGCGTTGCCGCGGAGTCGAGGATGCCGCTGATGAAGCGGTACGCCGAATCACGGGAGACGAAGGGCTGCGGCTGGTTGGTCTGGATGTCGATGGCGGTCGGAATGCCGATCGTGTCCCGCGTGGCCAGCACGTAGAAGAAGTCGAGCGCGCGCAAGGTGTTGGCAAATCCGCGCACCGCGTTCTTCTCACCATCACTCAGGAACGCGGCGCCGTTGGCAGCGCGGATCAACTCAATGGCGTTGCGGGCGTTCCGGAACCGCGGATCCCACTGGCCGTTGGTGAAGCCCGAGTTGTCGAGCGGGAACGTGCCGAGGAAGAGCGTGGTGTTGCGAGGCTCCGAGCTGGTGTAGAGGTAGCTCTCGCGCCCGAAGATCCCCACGTTGGAGATCAGGCCCACCAGGCCTCCCCGCTGTTCGGCGAGGATGCCCGAGGCGAGGTTCTGGAGGAGCGGGCGATCGACCGTCTGGTCGGAGCTCGCCTCGTTGTAGTTCGGAATGTTCAGGCGGTCGGCGCTGCAGCCGGCCGCGAGCAGGGCGGCAGCAAGGAGCGCCGGGAGTCGTCGGGTCATGCGGTCACTCCGCACGGGCGTGATGTTGGTGGTCATGGCTCAGAACCCCACGTCCACGCTGAAGAAGAACTGGCGGCTGGGGGGGAACGGCGCGAGGTCGACGGCACTGCGGATGGGGCCGTTGCCGAAGTTGGTGACCTCGGGGTCCATGCCCCAGTAGTCCATGAACACGGCCAGGTTGCGGCCCACGACGTTGAGGCGCACATCGCCAACGCGGTCGCCGAGGAGGCGGCGAGCCACGGACTGCGGCACGCTGTAGGTGAGCGAAACCTCGCGCAGCTTCACGAAGGAGCCGTCCTGCACGTACACGCGGGCGTCGTTGCCGTTGTTCCAGCGGGCGAACCGGTAGCGCCCGAGGGTGGCGGTCGCCGAGGTGTCCAGCAGGGTCCGCACGCCGCCGGCGTTGCGCACGCAGGCGAGGTTGGCGGCGGTCTGGCCGCGGCACGGCGAGGGCGCGTCGAAGTCGCGCGCGCGCTGGAACTGGTCCCAGATGTTCTGGGTGAGGTTGGTCAGGTCGCCACCCTTGCGCCAGTCCACCTGCGTGTTGAGGGTGAAGCGACCGACGGTGAAGGTGTTCGTGAAGAACATCTCGTGGTCGGGGACTGCGTCGCCGATGATGGTGTCGCGGGTGACCACGGAGCCGTCATCCCGGAAGATCGGGCGGTTGCCCCAGATGGCGGTCGTGGAGACCCCCTGCGTGATGCGCGGACGGCCATAGGCGGCGCCGAAGCCGACGTTGGCCGGGTTGAAGGGCGGGATGGGAAGCTGCTCGGTGACGTTCCGGATCTGCTGGAACGCGGTCCGGCTCACCCACGTCATCCCCTGGCGCTGCACCGGCACGACCGTCATGGAGATCTCCTGCGCGGTGTTGCGCAGGCGGCCGCCGTTGAAGATCTGCTGCGAGATGCCCGCGGTGGGCGGGATGGGGCGGTTGAAGAGCACGTCGTCGATGCGCGTGTTGACATACGCGTAGTCGAGGCTGAGCCGCTGGCCCAGGCCCGCCATCGTGAAGCCCAGCACGTAGTCGGTCTTCCGTTCCGGGCGCACCTCGGGGTTGCCGAGGGTGGGATTGGTGCCGATGCCGTTCACGCCGTTGATGAACGGCGTGTTGCCGAACGTGATGAACCGCTGGCCGTACAGCGGGCGGTTGCCGGTCTGCCCCCAGTTGGCCAGGAGCTTGAACTCGTCGACCCCCGGGAGGATCTTGCCGAAGCGATAGGAGGCCTGCGCGCTGGGGAACACGTAGTACTTGCTGCGGTCGCCGTTGTTGCTGGAGCGGTCGCCCCGCACGCCGGCACCGAGGGTCAGGCGGTCATCGAGGGCCAGCGCGGTGGTCTGCAGGAACAGCCCCTGGTCGGTCTGCAGCTCCTGGTTCTGGAAGGTGAGCTGCTGCCCCTGATTGACGTTCACCACGCCGGGGATGAGCCCCTGCGCGCGGACGCGCGAGACGTTGAGCCCCTGCTGCTCCTCCGTAATCCCCGCCGACGTGCGGAAGGACGCGAAGCCGCTGGTCGGGGTGAAGTTCCAGTTGGCCCGGAGGACCTGATTGAACTGGCGCGAATACGCGTTGGTGTTGACCACGGTCCCCGGGAGGCCGTCCTGCGGCTCGAACTGCAGGAAGTTGGGGCTGTAGAGGAAGTTGTCCTGGGTGAACCGGTCCACGCCGATCTGGTACTCGACGCGCACCTGGTTGACGTCGGTGGCGAGGGCCTGCCAGCCGAGGGTGGCCGACCCGAGGAAGCGGTCGACGTTCTCGTCGTTGGTGACGTGCTCGAAGGTCTGGAACGGGTTCGAGGTGTTCGCCGCCGCGCCACCGCCACCGAAGCGATTCACCGGGAAGACGCCCGACGCGTCGCGCGTGCGCAGGTCGAGGAAGCTGGGCGTCTTGCCGAGCACGTAGAGCGGCGACGTGTTCGGATCATTGCCGTTGTTGGACAGGCCGCGGTTGGCGATCGACCGGGTGTAGCCAAGGTCGATGCGGGCCTGCAGGCGGCTCGAGATGTTCTGGTCGAGGTTGATGCGGGCGTTGTCGCGCAGCGCGCCGGTGTTGACGGCGATACCGCCGTCCACCTTGCGGCTGGCGGAGGCGAAGTACCGGGTGGCCTCGGAGCCGCCGGACACGTTGATGGCCGTCTCCCACGCCATGGCCGAGCGGCCGAACAGCTGCCCCACGTGGTCGTTGCAGGGGATGGAGCCGCCGTTGGCCGCCTTGGCCGCGTTGAACGCCTCGATGGCGAGCGCCTGGCTGGCAGCGGACGCGGCGGCGGTGACCGCCGCGCTGGAGTCGGCGTAGCAGCGCGTGCCGATGCCGCGCAGCAGCGACGACTGGCCGAGGCGCTGGGTCAGGTTCCACCGCGCCTGCCCGCTGCGCCCGCGCTTGGTGGTGATGATCACGACGCCGTTGGTCGCGCGCGAGCCGTACAGGGCGGCGGCGGCGGCGTCCTTGAGGATCTGGATGTCCTCGATCTCGTTGGGATTGATGTCCGCCAGGCGGTTGGTGCGATTGTCCTGGACGCTGGCGATGTTGGTGGCCGCGCCACCCGCGCGCGTCAGCGTGTTGGAGCCGCCGGCGATGGAGGCGTTCGACATGATCACGCCGTCGATGACGAACAGTGGCTCACCGTTCCCCAGGATCGAGGTGGTGCCGCGGATCTGGATCTGGCCACCGCCGCCGGGGGCGCCGGTGTTCATGTTGATGCGCGCGCCGGTCACCTTGCCTTGCAGCGCCTGATCCACCGTCATGGCGGGGACGCGGCTCAGATCCTCGCCCGAGACCGCGGCGACCGTGGTGGCCGCCTGGCGCTTCTCGATGGAGCCGCTCTGCGCGGTGACCACCTGCGTTTCCAGCTGGAGCACGTCCTTCTTGAGCTCGACCGCCACCGTGCCCTGATCCGCCTGCACGAGCACCGTGCGCATCTGGTAGCCGATGCGGCGGACGCGCAGCGACACCGCGCCGCTGGGGATCTGCAGGCCGAAGGCACCGTTGGCGTCGGTGTACGTGCCGGTCGTGGTGCCGACCACCTGGATGCTGGCGGCCGCCAGCGGGGTGGTGCTCCCCTCCTCGGTCACCTTGCCGGTGATCCGTCGCTGGGCGAGGAGATCCGTGCTGGTGGCGACGAGCATCGCCAGCGCCACGGCGCTCTGGGTCAAGAGACGCATTTGTCCCCGGTTCCTGAAGTTAGGTCTCCCGGCCCGCCGGGCGGCCGCGGTGGTGCGGACGCCCCGGCACGAGCCGGACGCCCCCGGCCCCCGGCACGCTGGCCAGAGAGAGGGCGGAGGTATACTAGGCCGAGACGGAACGGGCCGGTAGGGGTGTGCCCCGGTCCGCCGGTGCCAACCGGCACGCCAGACATCTCGCCCTGTGGGCGGCCTATCGCCGCTCCACCACCCGGTCAATCAGCACCCCGGACTGCACCGTCGCCTCGTCGGTGAAGGCCCCGAAGTAGCGGCGCACCTCCGCGAACAGTTCCGAAAAGCGCGCCTGGTCCCCGGCGGCCAGGACCTCGGCGACCTCGCGCGCCGCCGCCTGGAACACCGCCGTCACCTCGCCCGTCCGAGGGTTGCGCATCTCGATGGGCCCGTACAGCGCCGGATCCTGCCCGAAGTGGCGCGCCGTGACGTACAACTCCAGCAGGTACGCGGGGGAGGTGAAGGGGAGGGTGGCATCCAGTGCCTCCCCGAGGCGCGCCAGCGCCACCCCCATCACCTGCGTCTGGTAATGGGTGAGCACCTGCACCAGTGCCATCGTCCGGTCGTGCACCTCGGCGCCGGACTCCACCACCACCAGCCCGCGCGCCTCCAGCACGCGGGTCACCCACGCAGCCCACTCGTCGCCCCGCCCGCGGCACAGCACCACGCGCTGCCCCTGCAGCGAATGGACCCCGGGGCCGAACAGCGGGTGCGTCCCCAGCACGCTGGCCGCCGTCGCCTCCAGCATGGCCTGGAGCGGCGCCGCCTTGAGGCTGGTCACGTCCATGAGCAGGCCATGGGCGGGCACGTGCGCCCCCACCTCGCGGATGACCGCCTCCGTGCGGTCGATGGGGACGCTGACCACCGTGACGTCGGCCGCCGCGGCCGCCTGCGCCGGGCGCAACGCGGTGTCCACGTCCGCCACCAGCACCTGATGGCCGAGGTCGGCGAACAGTTGGGCCATGCGTCGCCCCATCCGTCCGGCCCCGCCGATGATCGCCACCGTCCGCGAGGGCTCGTCCAGCGGGACCTCGGCCCGCAGCGCCGCCTGCTGGTCGCGGCTGGCGCGGAGCAGCATGCGCACCATCGACTCCACCTCGTCCGCCGGGAGCCCCAGCGCCTGCGCCCGCTCCCTCCACGCCCGCAGCACCGCGGCCTCCCGCTCGGGATCGCGGATCCGCAGCCCCTCCCGCCGCTTCACCTCCGCCACCTCGGCCACCAGCGCCGCGCGCCGGGCCAGCGTCTGCAGCAGGTCGCGGTCCAGCGCGTCTATCATGGCGCGCAACACGGGGAGCGGACGCGGCACCCCGCTCCCGCTCCCACTCCCGTCAGCCGCCGCCTTCGGCCGATCGGTCATCCCGGCTCCTCCCGTCGCCGTTGTCCGGCCCGAGCTGGCCGGCCCCTCATTGGCCGGGGTGGTAGCGCCCCCACGCCCGCTCGAGCGTGTCGGCAATCTCCCCCACGCTGGCGCGGGCCCGGACGGCGTCGATGATCACGGGCATGAGCGGGCGCCGGTCGCCCGCATGGTCGGGGAGGTAGTCGGGGGCGGCGGCCGCGAGCGCCTCGAGCGCCGCGGCCAAGGCGCCTGCGGGCCGGGCCGCGCGCGTGGCGGCCAGCCGGTCCACCTGCTCGCGCTCCAGCGCGGAGAAGTCCGGCGCGGGAATGATGGGGGGCTCCTGCCCGTCCCCGAAGCGGTTGACCCCCACCACGACGGCCTCGCCCGCCTCGATGCGCAGCTGATGGGCGTAGGCGCTGGCGGCAATCTCCTCCTGGAAGAAGCCGGCGCGGATCGCCTCCGCCGCGCCCCCCAGCCCGTCGACGTGTTCGATGAGCGCCAACGCCCGGGCCTCGATCTCGTCGGTGAGATGCTCCACGTACCAGCTGCCGGCCAGCGGATCGACCGTCTGCGCCACCCCCGACTCATGCGCCACCACCTGCTGCGTGCGCAGCGCCAGCGTGGCCGCCTCGGCGGTGGGGAGCGCGAGCGCCTCGTCGTAGCCGTTGGTGTGCAGCGATTGCGTGCCCCCCAGCGCGGCGGCCAGCGCCTGGATGGTGACGCGGACGACGTTGTTGAGCGGCTGCTGGGCGGTGAGCGTCACGCCCCCCGTCTGCGTGTGGAAGCGCAGGCGGCAGCTGGCGTCATCCGCCCCGAACCGGGCCCGCATGAGGCGCGCCCAGAGGCGGCGCGCGGCGCGGAACTTGGCCACCTCCTCGAACAGGTCGCTGTGCGCGGCGAAGAAGAAGGAGAGGCGCGGCGCGAAGGCGTCCACCGCCAGCCCCGCCGCCACCGCCTGCCGCACGTACTCCAGCGCGTCGGCAAAGGTGAAGGCCACCTCCTGCACCGCCGTGCTCCCCGCCTCGCGGATGTGGTAGCCGGAAATGGAGATGGGGTTCCACTGCGGCACCTCGGCGGCGCAGAACCGGAACATCTCCGCCGTGAGCGCCAGCGACGGCGCGGGCGGATAGATGTACGTGCCGCGGGCGATGTACTCCTTGAGGATGTCGTTCTGCACGGTGCCCGACAGCGCGCCCCGCGCAATCCCGCGCTCCTCCGCCACCACGATGTACATGGCCAGCAGCGTGGAGGCCGTGGCGTTGATGGTCATGCTGGTGGAGACCCGGTCCAGCGGAATCCCGTCCAGCAGCACGTGCAGGTCGTCCACCGTGTCGATGGCCACCCCCACCCGGCCGACCTCCCCCAGGGCGCGCGGCGAATCGGAGTCGATCCCCATCTGGGTGGGGAGATCGAAGGCCACCGAGAGCCCCGTCTGTCCCGCCTCCAACAGGAGCTTGAAGCGGGCATTGGTGGCGGCCGCCGTGCCGAAGCCGGCGTACTGGCGCATGGTCCAGAGCCGGCCCCGGTACATCGTGGGCTGGACGCCGCGGGTGAACGGAAAGCGCCCCGGATCACCGAGGTCGCGCGCATAGACATCCGTCTGGGGCTCCGGGCGGAGCACCGCCGCCACGGGGATGCCGGAGGGGGAGAGGCGTTCGCTCATCCCCCGAACTTACGCTCAGGCGCCGCCGACGGCACCGGTGCGCCGCTCGACGTACTCGGGCGGGAGCGGAAACTCCTGCACCGTCTCCACCTCGGCGCGGCTGCCGAGGTACAGCGGGGTGCGCTGGTGCAGCTCCGTGGGCTGGATGTCCATCACCCGCCCCGCGCCGTCGCTGGCCAGCCCGCCGGCCTGCTCGGCGATGAACGCCAGCGGATTGGCCTCGTACAGCAGCCGCAACTTGCCGCGCGGCGACCGCGCGTTGGCCGGGTAGCAGAAGACCCCTCCGCCCAGGAGGTTGCGGTGGAAGTCCGCCACCAGCGACCCGACGTACCGCACGTTGAGCGGGGAGCGCACGCCGTCCAGCCCGCGATAGCGGCGCATGAGGGCGCGCGTGGGCTCGGGCCAGTCCTGCTCGTATGCGTCGTTGACGGACAGGTACCGCGCGCGCTCGGGGATGCGGATGTTGGGGTGCGACAGCAGGAACTCGCCGATGGAGGGGTCGAGGGTGAAGCCGTGCGCCCCCTGCCCCGTGGTGTACACCATCATGGTGCTGGAGCCGTAGATGACGTACCCCGCCGCGACCTGGCGCCGCCCCGGCTGCAGCATGTCCTCCATCTCGCCGCGGGTGCCGCGGGTGATCTTGCGGTACACGGAGAAGATGGTGCCCACCGGCACGTTGACATCGATGTTGGACGAGCCGTCCAGCGGGTCGAAGAGGAGGACGTACTTCCCCGCGCGGAACCCCTCGGGGATGTGGATGATGTCCGGCTCCTCCTCCGAGGCCATCGCGCAGAGGCGGCCGCCGTGGTCGAACGCCTTGACGATGATCTCGTTGGCGATGATGTCCAGCTTCTGCTGGATCTCGCCCTGGACGTTGGTGTCGGCGGTGGCCCCGAGGATGTCCACGAGGCCGGCGCTGCGCACCTTGTTGGCGATCATCTTGCCGGCCAGCGCCATGTCGTAGAGAATCCCCGAGAGCTCGCCGGTGGCCTCGGGGAACATGCGCTCCTGCTCGATGATGAAGCGCTCGATGGTGACGACTGAGGTGGCAGTATGCTTGACCACGAGGGCGCTCTGGCAGGAGGGTCGACCGGGCCCGCGTCGTCGCGGCCCATGTGGAAAGCTGGCCATTTCCGGAGCGTCCCGAAAGGCCGGGGGCGTGCGGTGGGCCGAGCAAGGGGGATCACCCGTCACGACGGACACGGGAGCCGTTCCTGCGTCCCCTCCGCATCGGCGCCGGGGGCCACCCATCGCCCGCCGTTCCCCTCCACGGAGAGGGCCCGCCCATTCGTGCGTACCACCACGGTCCCGTCCTCGTCGGTCCGCCACAGCGGAATGGCGGCCTCGGCCAGTCGGGCCACCACGGCGGGAGCGGGGTGCCCGTACCGGTTGCCGGCGCCCACCGAGGCGATGGCGAGGCGCGGGGACACCGCCGCCAGGAAGGCGGGGGTGGTGCTGGTGCGACTGCCATGGTGCCCCAGCTTGAGCACATCGGCGCGCAGGGCGGCACATCCCACCCGCTCGACCAGCCATGCCTCCTCGCTGGCCTCGGCGTCGCCGGTGAACAGGAGCCGCCGACTGCCGTAGTCGACGCGCACGACCACCGACGTTTCGTTGGCGTCGTGCTGCCGCGCGGTCCAGGCCGAGTCGGGGGCAAGCACCGTGAGGGCGACCCCGTCGAGGAGGAGCCGCCGTCCGGGACGGACGCGTTCCCAGGGAATGCCATGGCGCTCGGCCGTGGCCAGCGCCTGGGCATAGGCGGGGCTTGGGGACACGAAGGCCGGTTCCCACCAGCCGGCCGGGCGAAGCGCCTCCAGGACCGTGGGGGCCCCTCCGGCGTGATCCTCGTGGGCGTGGGAGAGCACGAACAACGCCACCGGTCCACCGACGCGGCGCACATGCGGGATGACCACCCGCCGCCCCGCATCCCCCCCCTCCCAGCGGCGGCCGGCGTCGATGAGGACCCAGCGGCCTCGGGGGGTGCGCAGGGCAATCGCATCACCCTGCCCGACATCGAGCACATGCACCTCCAGGTCGCCGGACCCCACCGGGAGCAGGGGAGCGGCGAGGGCCACCCCGCCCGCCGCCACCCCCACGCGCCACCAGGGCATCGGCCGCCGGGCGGCCGTCGCCACCAGCAGACAGCCCACGGCCACCGCGCAGGCCACCGCCTCGACCCCGGTGGGGGCCACCGACACGGCCCCCCCTGGCAGCGCCGCCGCCGCCCTGGCCGTGGCATCCAGGAGCGCCATCAGGGCTCGGCACGCATCGGCCACCCAAGCCACCAGCGGCGGCGCCGGGGCCAGCGTGATGGCCAGAAAGAGGGCGGGCTGCAGCAGGGCGATGACCGGGGCTGCCACCAGGTTGGCCAGCGGCGCCACGAGGCTGATGCGGCCGAAATGCCACGCCAGCAGCGGCGCCGTGACCACGCCGGCCAACACCCCGGTGCACAGCTCCAGAACCACGGTGTGCCGCAGGCCGCGCAGCCGGGCCAGGCGGCGCTGCCCCCGCGCCACGAGCGACCGGGGCACGCGCCGTCCCACCACGGGACGCGGCCGCAGCAGCGGACGCGCCGCGACCAGCGCCGCCATCCCCGCCACGCTCAGCTGCCACCCCAGGTTCACCACGACCCCAGCGTCCACCGTGGGGACCACCGCCCCCAAGGCCAGTGCCGTCCACGGGTGCACCGGATGCTGGAGCCGCACGGCCAGCAGCTCCACCGCCAACATCACGGCGCTGCGCACCGCGGGCGCGGGCGCGCCCAGCAGCAACACGTAGCCGGTGACCAGCAGCATCGTCGCAGCCGTCACGCCACGACGCGGAAGCCGAAGGGCCGCCCCCAGCGTTCCCAGGGCGACGGCAATGATGGCCACGTGCATCCCTGAGACGGACAGCAGGTGCACCAACCCGGCATCCGCGTACCGGTCCCGCACCGCGGGCGGGATGTCCCGCTGATCGGCCACCAGCAGCGCCCGCGCCAATGGCGCGGCCTCGCCGAAGTGCGCGTCAATCAGCCGCCCCACACGACCGCGCCAGAAGCGCAGGCGATCCGGAGGGCCGGGCACCAGCGCCACCGCGCCCTGCGCCTCCAGCCGCAGGCGATCGCCCTGGCGACGCAGCGGTCCGGCCACCCACAGGCGCTCCCCGGCCAGCGCCGGCCGAGGGCGATCGCGGGGGAGTGCCAGGTGCGCGGGCAGACGACAGGCGGCGTGCAGGGGCGCCGCTTCGGGAGCGACCGACGCCAGGCGCAGGACGACCGGCACCGTGCGCGACGGTGGCTCGTCGGCCTCCAGCACCGCCTCCACGCTTCCCGACCGGGTCAGGACCGCCTCCAGCTGGCGGGTGCACCCCTCCACCTGACGCCGGTGCCCCCACGCGGCCGCCATGCCCGCCGCCAGCACGGAGGCTGTGAGCCATGGCGCCACCGAAGCGCCCGTCCGCCTGCGCGCCGGGCGCGATCCCCCGACCGCGGCGTGCAGGCACAGCAGGATGCCCACCGCCGCCGCCGCCGGCGCCCATGCGCGAAGCGCGCCCGGATCGCCCTCCACGGGCACCCAGCGTCCGACCACGAGGCCGGAGATCCAGAGGAACACGAGGGGGACGAGGAGCGGCACCCCGCAGGGTGCCTCCGAACGCCTCGGGGCACCAACCCCGGGCACCGCGTCCTTGGCCCGCACTCCGCACGGGAGGCCCCCCAACCCGCAAGCGTGCCCGCGCGGCCCCCGGGGCTAGCGCGCGGGGGGCGCCCGCCCTGCTCAGCTCGGCCGGGCGTTACCCGACGGCCAGGGGGAGTGGCGCACGCGGTGCGACCCCTGGCATGGGCGCCGGGGCCACCGGAGTCCCGGTGAAGGTGGCACCCGTGGTCCCGGTCAACCGGACCGTGAGATACTCCCCCACCTGCGCTGCCTCCGAAGGCACCATGATCGTCTTGAAGTCCCCCGAGCGGGCCTGCAACAGCGTGCCGTCCCGCGCCACCTTCTCCACCAGGACCTCGGTCACCTCACCCAGCCGTGCGAGGTTCCCTTCGCGCGCGATGCCGCGCACGGTGGCCACCAGCCGGTCGAAGCGCTCGGCCACCACGCCCTCCGGCACCGTCCACTCCGGGGGCATCCGGGTGGCCGGCGTCCCTTCCCGCGGAGAGAACTTGAACATGAAGGCGTCGTCGAAGCGCACCGCGCGGCAGAGCGACAACGTGTCCTCGAACTCCTCGTCCGTCTCCCCCGGGAAGCCGACGATGATGTCGGTGGTGAGGGCGAGCCCGGGGATGGCCGCGCGCAACCGCGCCACGCAGTCGAGGTAGTCCTCCCGCGAGTACCGCCGCAGCATGCGCTTGAGCATGCTGGTGCTGCCGCTCTGCATGGGGAGATGCACGTGCGGACACACCGTGGGCACCTCCGCCATGGCGGCAATGACCCGGTCACTGAAGTCATTGGGGTGCGGGCTGGTGTAGCGCACCCGGCGGATGCCGGGCACGCCCCCCACGGCGCGGAGCAGGTCGGCGAAGTCGTGCGTGCCGTCGTGATACGAGTTGACCGTCTGCCCCAGCAGGACGACCTCGGTGAGCCCCTCGCGCACCACCTGTTCCACCTCGCGCACCACGTCAGCCAGCTGGCGGCTGCGCTCGGGGCCGCGGGTGGTGGGCACGATGCAGTACGTGCACCGGTAGTTGCAGCCGCGCTGCACCGGGATCCACGCCTTCACCCCCTCGAAGCGGCGGGCGACGACGTCCTCGTAGTGCTCCTCGAGGTCGAAGTCGGTGGCGGTGAACCGCTCGCCGCGCCGCGCGCCTTCGAGGAGGGCGGGGAGCGCGCGGTAGCCGTCGGGGCCCACCACCAGCGAGACGTGGCGCGCCTGGTCGAGGAGCCGCGCACCGAGACGCTGCGCCATGCACCCCGTGACCCCCACCACCGTGCCGGGCTTCATGTAGCGGCGCAGCTCGCCGAGCCGCCCGATGACCCGGGTCTCCGCGTTCTCGCGGATGGCGCAGGTGTTGACGAGGATGACGTCGGCCCCCTCGGGCCCATCCACCGGGGCATAGCCGTGCGCCACCAGGGTGCCGGCCATGCGCTCCGAATCGGCCACGTTCATCTGGCAGCCGTAGGTCTCGATGTAGACCGTGGGTGCGTCGGTGCGCGGGGCGCTCATGGGGCCACCCCGGGGGTCAGGGACGCACCTGCAAGCCGATCCCCAGCAGCCACGCCTGCTCACGCGCGGCCCCGGTGGAAGGCGTGCGCATGGCGCGCTGGATCGACAGGTCCAGCGTGGCCGACTCGCGGGCGATGGGGATCCCAAGCCCCGCGGAGGTGCGCGTCTCCCGCACCGAGAGGGTGGCCGTGCCGAAGGGGAGCGCCGAGCGGGCCATGCCCGCGCGCACCAGCACTGGGAGGCCGCGCAGCCGCGGCCCCGCCACCTCCGCCCCGACCTGCCAGTTGGTGGCGTCCTGCGTGCGCAGGACGGCGGAGCCCATGGAGCCCATGTCCGACCAGCGCAGTTGCTCCACCCCCGCCGCGAAGACGGCGCCGGGGATCCCCTCGAACCGCACCCCCATCCCGACCCGGCGCGGGACCGCACCGGCCACGCGGACGGTGTCGCGGATGCGCGCATCCATCGAGCCCCCGGCGCGCCACGACCCGCTCACGGCGAGCCCGGCCGGCAGCTGCAGTTCGGCGCCCATGGACAGCGCCTGGCCGTAGAAGGTGGCGCGCGAGGAGTCGACCACGCCGCCGTACTGGGCGGAATCGGAGAAGGTGCGGGTGCGCGCCACCAGGTGGCTGCCGGTGAACACATGGCCGGCCACGCCCAGGCGCACGCGCCCCCGTTGCCACCCCATCGCCCCGCGCAGGTCGCTGATGGCGCCCTTGGCGTTCTCGAAGTCGCTGGTGGGCACCGGGCGCCCATCGATGGCGACGGAGCCGGCCGTGGTGGTCACGAACGAGCGATCGAGGAAGGTGGTGGCGGTGACGCCCACCCCCAGCCCCTTCCCCGCGGGAAAGAGCACCCCCAGCAGGGGCACCCGCTGCACCGAGGCGCGCTCACGCACCGAGCCGGTGGTGACGGTGCGCCGCTCGGGTTCGGCTTGCGCGGAGAGCACCACCCGCGACGTCCCGCCAAGCGCGGCCGGGTTCACGGTGGAGAAGGCGTCAAACTCGCCGAAGGCGCCGGCCGTGCCGTTGGTGCGGATGCTTCCGCCCCCCACGGGGTAGCCGAAGCCCAGCGTGCTGAGCGTGCCCTGGGCCACGGCGGCGGCGGCCGGACAGCAGAGGGTCGCCACGGCCACGGCCATCCGGCGGGAGCCACGGAAGATCCAGCGATGCGGGGTCATGGCAGCGCGAACTCCGCTCGCGGCAGGTACGTGAGGCGAAGGCGCGGCCGCAACGGTGCGGCGGCCTCGATGGAATGAAAGCGCAGCTCGGCCGGCTGCGCGCCTTCCCCGTCGATGCGGAAGGCCACCGCGCGCGGCACGTTGGTGGGCAGGCTGCGCCACGTGCGCGTCAACGGCAGCAGGTTGACCAGCCGCTCCCCGCTGTCGCGCGGCACCAGCCGCACGCCGCCATCGAGGCCGGCCAGGACGCCCTCGGCGCTCAGCTCCAGCACGCGCCGGAGGTCGGTCACCGCCCCCGTGGTGGAGGGCACCAACGGCACCAGCCGCACCGAGTCGGCCGTGTTGCCAAAGCGGGACGGCCGCTGCACCAGCACCAGCTGCGCCCGCACGATGGTGCTGGAGTCGGCGATCCGGCTGGGGACGGCAAAGCGCAGGTAGCTGCGGTAGGCGGGATATCCCCCCACCACCAGCGTGGCCGCACCGGGCGGGGCGGACCCCACCTGCGTGATGCCGTACACCGTATAGGCCTGCGCCAGCTCGGCCGACGCCCCGGCCAGCGGCGTGCTGGGGCTGACCACCACCGGCGCGTAGGTGGTGTCGGTGCTGGGATCATACGACAGCGTGGGGGCGCCAAAGCCACCCAGGAAGCCGATCACGCGCAGCTGTCCCGCGCCGCCCGCAATGCGCACCCCCACCCGGAACCGGCCGCCGCTGGCCACCTGCGCCGTGAGCCGCTGGCGCGCCAGCGGGATGCGCAGCGAGTCGAGGCTGAGGCTGGGCGTCAGGGTGACCCGCCCGAGGAGCCGGTCGGGGCGGAACAGCGATTGGACCACCGCCGTCACGGAATCGCTGGCGACGGTATCCACGTCGAACACCTCCACCGTCACCGGTTCGGTGCCGCGGCGTCCCGTGGTGTCCAGCGGGAGCTTGAGGAACACCGAATCGATCGCGGTGACCTGTTCGGACACCGTGCCGCGATTGGGGAAGAAGGTGGACGTGAGCTGGTCGAAGCGCACCACCATGAAGGTGACCAGCGTGTCCGGCCGATTGGCCAGCAGCAGCGTGCTGGAAAGCCCCAGGGTGGGGAACCCACCCACGGCACTGTCCAGCGCGACGGCCTCGATGGTGGTGTCGACGAAGGCCACGAGCGTGCGGGGGCACAGCGCGGGGCACGCGGCCCCTCCCTCGAACGATTCGGTGCAGGCCGATGCGGCGAGGGTGGCTGCGGCAACCGCAGTCAACCCGGCGAGCGTGAAGCGCCGACGGCGGCGCTCCCGGAGCGGAAGGCGCTCAGTCATGCGCGAGCGAGGCCGGCGTGAAGGGGCTGGGAAGCAGCTGCGCGAGGGACCAGTGCGCCGCGCGTCCATCGGGAGTGACGGCCACGATCTCCAGGGCCGGGGCGAACTCGACCAGCGCCTGACGGCAGACGCCGCAGGGCGGGGTGGGGTGCAGGGCCGCGGAGGTGATGACCAGGCGGGTGAATCGGCGGGCGCCGGCGGCGACCGCCGTGCCCAGCGCCACGCGCTCGGCACAGGTCCCCGCCGGATAGGCGGCGTTCTCCACGTTGCAGCCGGCGAACACCCGGCCATCCTCGGCCTCCAGCGCCGCCCCGACCGGATACTGCGAGTACGGGCACCACGCATGGGCCCGGGCAGCGTCGGCGGCGGCCCGCAGCGTGGTCACGGCATCCACCAGCTCCGCCATCACGCCCCCACCGCCGAGCCGAGCAGCGCGGGGAGGAACGACCGTCCGGGTGGCGCCCACGATGCCCCCAGCCATTCCGCCACCGTGGCCCCCAGATCGGCAAAGGTGTCACGCGCCCCCAAGGCCACCGGGCGCACGCGCGCGCCCGCCACCAACAGGGGCACGCGCTCGCGCGCGTGGTCCGTGGAGGGGGTGGTCGGGTCGTTGCCGTGGTCGGCGGTGATGAACAGCAGATCGTCCTCGCGCAGCGCGCCCAGCAGGGTGGGAAGGAACCGATCGAAGTCGCGCAGCGCCTGGGCGAACCCGGCCACGTCGTTCCGATGCCCGTACAACTGGTCGAAATCTACCAAGTTGGCGAAGCAGAGCCCATGCGGGGCGTCCTGACTCCACGCCAGCAGCGCCGCCATCCCCTCGGCGTTGCCGCTGGTGTGCCGGGCGGCGATCCCCCGCCCGGCAAACAGGTCGTCCACCTTGCCCACCCCCGCCCGAGGGACCCCGGCGGCCTCCAGCCGATCCAGCAGGGTGTCGGCCGGCGGCGCCACCGCCAGATCCCGGCGATTGGCGGTGCGCTGCCAACGCCCCGCCTCCCCGACAAACGGGCGGGCAATCACCCGGGAGACCTCGTGGGGACCCACCAGGAGCGCCCGGGCCACCTCGCACGCCTGGTACAGCTCCTCCAAGGGGATCCAGCCCTCGTGCGCCGCGATCTGGAAGACCGAGTCGGCCGAGGTGTACACGATCCACCCTCCGGTCTCGCGTTGCCGCTCGGCGTACTCGGCGATGACCGCCGTGCCACTGGCCACCACGTTGCCCAGCACCGGACGACCGGTGGCCTCCGCAAAGGCAGCCAGCACGTCCGCCGGGAATCCTTGGGGATACGTGGGGAACGGGCGTGCCAGCTGCACCCCGGCAATCTCCCAGTGCCCCGTGGTGGAGTCCTTGCCCGCCGAGCGCGGCAGCATGACCCCCCACGCCCCGCCCGGGGCTTCGACGGGGGGCACACCGGCCACCGGGGTGGCGTTGCCGAGCCCCAGGCGCTGGAGCGCGGGGAGGGATATCCCGCCCACCGCGCGGGCCACGTTGCCCAGCGTGTCGCTGCCGGCATCGCCGTAGGCCGCCGTGTCCGGCGCCTCGCCGCACCCGACGCCGTCCAGCACCAGCAGGATCGCCCGCCGCGCGGCCATCAGCCGCCGTCCGCGGACCGGTGGCGCACCGGCACCCGCAGGCGCAGCCCCACCAGCAGCTCATAGGGGGACAGCCCCCCCGTCTCCGCCACCGCGTTCACGGTCAGGCAGTGGCCGCCATCGCGTCCCAGCAGCGTGGCCACGTCGCCCAGCTCGCAGGGCACCTCCGTGACGTCCACCATGGTCATGTCCATGGTGACGCGCCCTGCCACCGGACATGGCGTCCCTCGCACCAGCACCGTGCCGCGCCCGGACAGGTGGCGCCGATAGCCGTCCCCGTAGCCGATCCCCAACGTGGCGATGCGCCGGCGGGCCGGCGCCGTCCAGGTGGCGCCATAGCTCACCGTCTCGCCGGGCTCCACCCAGCGGAGGTCGACCACGCGCGCCCGCAGGTGCACCACGGGCGCCAGCCCCAGTTCGGCCTCGGGGCCGGCCCCGTAGAGCCCGATCCCCGGGCGCGCCAGGTCCCACCCCGGCGCGTGCTCGCCCAGCGCGATGCCCGCGCTGTTGGCGGCATGCCGAAGGACCCCCGCGGGGAGCACCCCGGCCAGCTCGGCGAGCGCCTGCCGAAAGCGGCGTTCCTGCTCCACCCGCGTGTCCGGCCATTCGTCCGCGGAGTGGAAGTGCGTGAACACCCCCTCAGGGGGATGGGCCCGGAGGCGCTCCCCCAGCAGGTCGCGCAGCCACGCCACGGCGTCCCAGCGCACGCCGGCGCGCGACATGCCGGTGTCGATGGAGAGGTGCCACGGGGCCTCCCCCATCGTGGTCCAGGCCACGACATCCTCCACGCGGTGCAGCGACGGGCGCACGCCAAGCGCTGCCGCGCGCGGCAGCGCCTCGCCCAGCAGCGGTGAGGTGCAGAGGAGGCGGGCGGTGCATCCCGCCTGCCGCAGCGCCTCCGCCTCGTCGAGGGTGGCGATCCCCAGCGCCCACGGCGCCTCGCCGTCCGGCGGGGCGTGGGTCCCCGAGGCGAACGGCGCCCCCAGGGCGCGCGCCACCGCCACCGCCCCGGTGCCGTACCCGTCGGCCTTGACCATGGGCACCAGCGGCGCCCCCGCGCGACGGCGCAGGACGGCGGCATTGTGGCGCACCGCGTCCAGGTCCACCTCGAGCCAGGCGCGATCGGCGCCGGGGTATATTCCGCCAAGCATGGGGCAAAGCTAAGCGATGCCCTGCCCCCCCGCGCCCCCGGCCCTCCCGATGGACTCCCCCACCGCCGCCCCGTCGCCCCCGACCGCCCCCCCCCCGCGCACGCTGGAGGACGCGCTGGCGCTGATGCGCGACCTCCGCGCCCGCTGCGACTGGGACCGCGCGCAGACGCACCAGTCGCTGCGCCCGTACCTGGTGGAGGAGGCCCACGAGGTGGACGAGGCCATCGCCGCCGGGAACGACGCCCTGCTGCGCGACGAGTTGGGGGACCTGTTGCTCCAGGTGCTGTTCCACGCGGTGGTGGCCGAGGAGCGCGGCGCGTTTGGCATGCGCGACGTGGCCGGGGCGCTGGTGGCGAAGATGCACGCGCGGCACCCGCACCTGTACGGCGACGGGGTCAAGCGCTCGTGGGAGGCGATGAAGGCGCAGGCCACGCCGCGTCGCTCGCTGGAGGAGGGGCTCCCGGCGGGGCTGCCGGCGCTGCATCGGGCGCACCGCCTGCAGGACCGGGCGGCGGGGGTGGCGTTTGACTGGCCCGACGCACTGGGGCCGCTGGCCAAGGTGCGCGAGGAGGTGGAAGAGGTGGCCGCGCTGGTGGGGCCGGACGGCGGGGTCCCCGACCGCGACGCCTTGGAAGGGGAGCTGGGGGACCTGCTGTTTGCGGTGGTGAACCTGTGCCGCAAGACCGGGGTGCACGCCGCGTTGGCGCTGGACCGGTCGAACGCGAAGTTCGTGCGGCGCTATGCGGCGATGGAGCGGCTCGCGGCGGCCGACGGGGTGACGCTGGCGGCGCTGCCCCTGGAGGCGCAGGACCGGTACTGGGATGCCGTGAAGGCGGCCGAGCGCGATACGACGGCGCCCGGCGCGCCCCCGGTCACGGGGTGAGGCGCCCCATCATCCGCGGGAAGGGAATCACCTCGCGGATGTGCTCGATGCCGCAGATCCACGCGATGGTGCGCTCGAGCCCCAAGCCGAACCCCGAGTGCGTGAAGGTGCCGTACTTGCGCAGGTCCAGGTACCAGCCGTAGGCCTCCACCGGCAGCCCCTCCTCGGTGAGGCGGTGGAGGATCTTCTCGTAATCGTCCTCGCGCTGCGACCCGCCGATGATCTCGCCACGCCCCTCGGGGGCCAGCAGGTCGGCGCAGCGGACCGTGCGCGGGTCGGCGGGGTTCTCCTTCATGTAGAAGGCCTTCGCCTCCTTGGGGTAGTTGACCACGAAGACCGGGCACTGGTAGTGGTCCACGATCATCGCCTCGTCGGGCGCCCCGAGGTCCTCGCCCCACTGCAGCGCCCCGCCCTTCTCCTGGACGAGCCGCACCGCATCGGTGTAGTCCACGCGGGCAAAGGGGCGCGACACGCACGCCAGCGGCGCCGTGTCCCGCTCGAGGACCTTGAGCTCCTCCCCGCGCCGCTCCAGCACGCGCTCCACGAGGTACCGGACGAAGTCCTCCTGCAGGTCCATGTTGTCGTCCTGGTCGTACCACGCCATCTCCGGTTCGATCATCCAGAACTCCGTGAGGTGGCGGCGCGTCTTGGACTTCTCGGCGCGGAAGGTGGGGCCGAAGGTGTAGATGCGCCCCATCGCGGCGGCCAGCGCCTCGCCGTACAGCTGCCCGGTCTGCGCCAGGTAGGCGGTCCCCTCCTCGAAGTACTCGGTGCCGAACAGGCCGGCCCGCTCGCCGATGGCGGCGGTGAGGATGGGAGTGTCGCAGCGCACGAAGTCGCGCGCGGCAAAGAAGTCGTGCACCGCCAGCTCCAGCTCCGAGCGGACGCGCAGGATGGCCCCCTGCCGCTGGCTGCGCAGCCAGAAGTGCCGGTGGTCGAGCAGGAAGTCGACGCCGTGCTCCTTGGGCTGGATGGGATAATCCAGCGGGCTGGCCCCGATGAGCGCGAGCGCCTTCACCCCCATCTCGAAGCCGCCGGGGGCGCGCGCGTCGGCGCGGACCTCCCCCGTGAGCGCCACGCTGCACTCCTGCGTGAACGTCCCGAACGCCGCCCAGTCCTCCTCGGACACCTCGGCCTTCACCACCACCCCCTGCATGATCCCCGTGCCGTCCCGCACCACGGCAAAGCCCAGCTTGCCCTTGGAGCGCAGGTGCGTGACCCAGGCGCGCACGGTGACGGTGGCGCCCACGTGATGGCGGAGGTCGGCGATGCGGGTGGTGGAGCGGTTCATGGACGGGGGGGCAAGAGGGGCGTCGGCATCCGGTCCGAACGCATCCTCCCAAGCTACACCGTCCCCGCGGACCGGTCCACGAGCCCCCCGCCTCCGCGGCGGGGCCGGTCATCCCACCCGGAACAGCTCCAGCGCGCGCGCATGGGACACGGTCAGCTGCTGCCGCAGCGCCCGATGGGCCGGCGCCTCCAGCGTGGGATCCTCCTGCAGCATCCGCTCGGCGATGACCTGCGCGCGGGCGTGCAGCGCCTCGTCACGCACCGGGTCGGCCACGCGGAAGGCCGGCACCCCATGCTGGCGCGCCCCGAACAGGTCCCCCATGCCGCGCAGCTGCAGGTCGGCTTGCGCAATGGCAAAGCCGTCCTCGGTGCCCGAGAACAGTGCCAGCCGTTCGGCCGCCTCCGGGGAGGTGTCCCCCAGCAGGATGCAGTACGACTGCGCCGCGCCGCGCCCCACCCGCCCGCGCAGCTGGTGCAGCTGCGACAGCCCGAAGCGCTCCGGATGCTCGATCACCATGACCGAGGCATTCGGCACGTCGATCCCCACCTCGATGACCGTGGTGGCGACCAGGACGTCGAGGGCGCCGTCGCGGAAGCGCGCCATGATGGCGTCGCGCTCCTCGGCGGGGAGGCGGCCGTGGAGCAAGGCCAGGCGGATGCCGGCCAGCGGTCCCGTGGCCAGCGCCTCCACCATGTCGGTGGCCGCCCGCAGCGCCAGCTTGTCCGACGCCTCGATGAGCGGGTACACCACGTAGCCCTGCCGCCCCGCCGCCACCTGCCCCTGCACGAACTCGAACACCCGCGCCCGCGCGGCCTCGGGACGGTGCACCGTGGTGATGGGCTGCCGCCCGGGGGGCCGTTCGTCCAGCACCGTCACATCCAGGTCGCCGTACAGCGTCAGCGCCAGCGACCGCGGGATGGGGGTGGCGCTCATGAGCAGCACGTCGGGGTGCGCCCCCTTGGCCCCCAGCGTCGCGCGCTGCTCCACGCCAAACCGGTGCTGTTCGTCGATGATCACCAGCCCCAGCGCCGCAAACGCCACGTCCTCCTGCAGCAGCGCGTGCGTCCCCACGGCCAGCACCGGCTCGTGGGAGGCGAGGCGCGTGCGGGCCACCCGGCGCTCGGCGGCCGGCAGCCGCCCGGTGACCAGCAGCGGGTTGACCCCGAGGGGCGCGAGCAGCCGGCCCATCCCCACCGCATGCTGCTCCGCCAGCAGTTCGGTGGGGGCCATGAAGGCGACCTGCGCGTCGTTCTCCAGGGCCAGCAGGGCGGCAAAGAGCCCCACCACCGTCTTGCCCGCCCCGACGTCCCCCTGCAGCAGCCGGTGCATCCGCCGCGGGCTGGCCATGTCGGCCACGATCTCGCGAATGGCGCGCCGCTGCGCTCCCGTGAGCTCGTAGGGGAGCCCTTCACGGAGACGGGTGGTGAGCCGGCGGTGGTTGACGAAGGCGGTGCCGCCGCGGGTGGCGCGCGCCAGCTGATTGGCCCGGCGGTGCAGCAGCTGCAGCGCCAGCAGCTCCTCGAAGGCCAGACGGGCACGCCCCGCCTCGGCTTCGCGCACGGTGCCGGGACGGTGCACCATGCGGAGCGCCTGCGGCAGCGGCGGCACCCCCGCCTCCTCCAGCACGGCGGCGGGGAGCACCTCCTCCACCAGGGGGAGCAGTGCGTCCAGGTGCTGCAGCACCATGCCGCGCAGCACGCGCGCGGAGAGCCCCTCGGTGGCCGGGTAGATGGCCAGCACGCGCCCCTCGCCGGTGCCCTCCTCCTCCGGTCCCAGATTGACGAACTCGCGCGGCTGCAGGCGCCGGCCGTGGAAGAAGCGCACGGGCCCGGTGCACAGCAGCCAGTCGCCCTTGCTGATGGTGCGCTCCAGATAGGGCTGGCCGGGCCACGCCGCTTCCACCATGCCGGTGGCGTCCTGCAGCACCACCTGGAACACCCGCAGCCCCTTCCGCGTGGGGAGCACCCCGGCCGCGATGACGCGCCCCAGGACGGTGACATCGGTCCCCACCGCCACATGGCTGATGGGGGTGACCGTGGAGGCGTCCTCGTAGCGGTGCGGGACGTGCCGCAGCAGGTCACCCGCCATGGTGATGCCGAGGCGCGCGAGCAGTTGGGCGCGCACCGGCCCGACGCCCTTGAGGTACGTGATCGGGGTGTCGAGGGTGAGGCGCGGCGCCGGGCGCGCCGGGGGGCGCCGACGCGGGTCGGGGGTGCCGCGCCCCGCGGCGGTCACGCCTCCACCAGCTCCCGGGCGAAGAGGGCGGCGTCGAAGGGCTCCAGATCGCCGACCTGCTCGCCGATCCCCACGAACTTCACCGGCACATCGAGCGCCTCGTGCACCGCCACCACGATGCCCCCCTTGGCGGTGCCGTCCAGCTTGGTCACCACCACGCCGGTGACCGGCACGGCGGCCGCGAAGGTGCGGGCCTGTGCCAGCGCGTTCTGACCGATGGTGCCATCGAGGACGAGGAGCACCTCGTGCGGGGCCCCCGGCAGGCGCTTGCCGATGACCCGGTGGACCTTGCGCAGCTCCGCCATGAGGTCATCGCTGGTGTGCAGGCGACCGGCGGTGTCCACGATCACCACGTCGCACCCGCGGGTCACGCCCGCCTCCACGGCATCAAAGGCCACGGCGGCCGGATCGCCCCCCGCCGCGCCCCCGACGAAGTCGGCCCCGCTGCGCTCGGCCCACACCCGCAGCTGGTCGATGGCGCCGGCCCGAAAGGTGTCCGCGGCCCCCACCAGCACCCGCTTCCCCTCGCCCCGCAGGCGCGCCGCCAGCTTGCCGATGAAGGTGGTCTTCCCCGCCCCGTTCACCCCGATGACGAGGAGCACGGTGGGCGCGGCGTCGGCCATCCGCAGCGCCGGGTCGGCGTGGCCACGCCGCAGCGCCGCCTCGATGCCCTCGGCCAGCGCGGCGCGAAACTCCGCCTCGGTGCGCACCTCGCCGCGCTTGGCGCGGCGCTCCACCTCCGCCACGAGCGCCAGCGAGGTGGGAACGCCGAAATCCCCTTCGATGAGGAGGGACTCGAGGGCTTCCAACGATCCCTCGTCCACGCCGGTGAACAGCACCGTGAGATCGGTGCGCACGAGGTCCTTGACGCGCGCCCAGAGCGAGCGCCGCGGCACCTCATCCTTGCGACGGAACAGTCGAGCCATGACACCCCGGACAGCGTGAAGCGCGCAGCCCCGGCATGGGGCGCGGCGCGGGAATGGAGCAGCGGCGAGGCGGTGGTCAGCGATACCCGGCGAAGCGCCGGCCGATCCATTCCGCCGAGAGCAGCAGCAGCACCAGGACAAAGGGCCAGGCGGCGTCCACCAGCCGGCGCGGGGCGGCGGCGCGCACCACGCCGGACGACTCGCGCGAGGTGAGCGTCGGCGGGCGCGGCACCCACTCCCGCGACGGGTTCACCACCACCAGCACCGCGCCTCCCGGAAGCACGCCGCGCCACCGTCCCGGTGCCAGGGGTGGCGACAGCGCTTCGCGCGCGCCCGTGGCAAACACCAGCGGTACGCGGACCGTGTCGGTCCCGGCGGCGCCTGCGCCGGCCTCGGGTTCGCGCACCAGCACCACCGTCACGGCGGAATCCGCGCCCCCGCGGCGCCACGGGATGGGCTCGCCCTCCCGCACATAGGGCACCGCGGGGACGGCCGCGCGGACATCCCCGCGCGCTTCGGCCAACCAATCGAACACGCCCCCCCACAGGGCGGTGAAGGCGTCACCGGCCCGTCCGCCTCGCAGCGCCCAGCCGGCAAAGCCCGACCCCACCACCCGCACCTCCCGCCGCCCGTCCTGTTCCCGCGCCTCCACCAGGGGGCGTGCTTCCCCGCGCTTGGCGAGCCGGGCCACCAGCACCGGGCTCGATGCGACCGGACGCGCGCCAGCGGCTGGTTCCTCGGCCGGCAGCTGAACGGGCGGGAGCGAATCGGCGGGGAGCCCCACGAGCACCGCCTCCAGCGCCTGCACCGCCCCGCCGGACCGTCCCGCGGGGGACGGCACCTCCGCGAACCACTCCCCGGGGGCGCCCCGTTCCCCGGCGCGCGCCAGCCCGGGCGGGGGCGCGGGGCGCCACAGGGCCGTCGCAGCACTTCGGGACAGGCCGCCACCGGCAGTGCTCCAGCTGGTGTCCCCGTGGGCCACCAGCAGCGCCGCGTCGCGTGCCCGCCGCGCGACGGTGGCTTCGTCGATGGGCGCGAAGGAGCCTTCCACCCGCCAGCGCCCGGGGGCCACCCGCAAGTACCCCTCCGCCGGCAAGCGCAAGGTGCCGCGCAGGACGCGGAGGACCTCGCGCACATCCAGGTCGGGGGCCGTGGACACCAGGACGACGGCGGGGCGATCGGTGACCGAGAGGGCCGCCTCGAGCGTGTCATTGCGGGGCTCGAGATCTCCGGCCACGGCGAGGGCGGCAGTCACGCGATGCGCCCCCCCACCCCGCGGCACCGGCACCCGGCTGGTAACGCGCCCCGCACTCCAGGGCGCGGACGCCGGCACCGGCGCGCTCGCCGCCGCCACGCCGTCCACCAGCCAGTGGACCATCCCGGCGGGGGCCCCGGCCTCACCCGCCACCACCTCGGCGTCTACGGTGATGGTGTCACCGGCGCGGGCGTCGATGGGGAGACGCACGCTGGCCAACGCCAGGTCGGCCCGCCGGGGGCGGGGCGGCACCACCCAGCGGGACCCCGGCGGTGCGTCGGCCAAGGCCTCGGGGTCGTCCACTTCGCCGTCGGTGACCAGCCACAGCGCGCGTCCCGTGGCGGTGGCGTAGTCCACGGCTGGCCGGATCCGCGAGGCCGCGTCGGTCAGCGGGGGGGTGGGCGCGTCCGGTGCGGCGCGCAGGGAGTCCCCGATCCACATCACGTCGGGGGCACCGTCATTCACGCCGTCGGTGCGCTGGCGCAGACTGTCGGCCAGCGCGGCCACCTGCGCGGGGACGGTGGCGGGCGCGGGGGCGGCGCGGCGCCAGGAGGCGGAGGCGTCGACGGCCAGCAGTGGCGGGAGGGGACGCGCCGGTGCGCGCGGGGCCCCGAAGAGCATGGCGGCCACCAAGAGGACCGCGGCGGCGCGCAGCAGGGCCAACGCGGCCACCCGCGAACGGGAGCGCCCGGTGGTCCCCCAGTGGGCCGGAGGGTACGCCAACAGGGCGGCCGCCACGGCCACCCCGATCGCCGAGAGCCAGGCGATCATGCGCGCCGGCGGGGGAGGGAGGCGCCGCGCGAGACGCCCGGGGCCGACGGGAGGGTCACGGGCCCCAGACGGGACTCAGGGACCGCGCGGGGCGGCGACCTGCTCGCGCGCGCCGACCGGGCGGTTGCCGGCCGGGCCGTCGAGCAGGGCAAAGATCCGGCTCTTGAGGGAGAAGAACGCCGGGCGCTGCGCGGTGGCCAGCGGTTCGCCGGCGAGGTTGCGCAGGACCTGCCGGGGGTCGCGGTGGCGCCCTCCCACCAGGACCTCGAAGTGCAGATGGGGCGCGGTGGCCAACCCGGTGGCGCCCACGAAGCCGATGGTGTTGGCGATCCCCACCGAGGTGCCGGCCCGGATGCCGGCGGCGAAGCCGCGCAGATGTCCGTAGCGGGTGACGAAGCCGTTGCGGTGACGGATTTCGACCACGCGCCCGTAGCCCCCCTTCCAACCGGCGAAGATGACGCGTCCGTCGCCGAGGGCGCGGACGGGGGTACCGGCAGCGGCGGCGTAGTCGGTGCCCTGGTGCGCCCGCATGACCCCGAGGATGGGGTGGCGGCGCAGCCCGAAGACGCTGGAGATGCGACGGAAGGCCAGCGGCGCGCGCAGGAAGGCCGACCGCATGGCCTTGCCCTCGCCGTCGAAGTAGGCGGGGCGATCCTGCTGGGTGAAGCGCAGCGTCTCCACGGGGCGTCCATCGACGGTGACGCGCGCGGCGATGATGTTGCCGGGGCGGACGAGGCCGTTGGGCGCCTGCTGCCGCTCGATGAGCATGCGGACGGAGTCACCGCGGCGCAGGTCGCGGCTGAGGTCCACGCGATACTCGAGGATGTCGGCCAGCGCGTACGCCACCTCGGTGCGCAGGCGCGGCGGGAAGGCGGCGGCGCCGGCCTCGAGGGCCCCGGTGAGCGTGGAAGAGACGACCCCGGCCACGACGACCGTGTCGGTCGTCCAGGGGAGGCGCTCCTCGCGCTCATCCCAGGCGGCGTCGCCGCGGCGGGAGAGCCGGACGAGCCGGTCGATGGCCAACTGGAACACGATTTCGGCGGGACCGGAATCGGGGTGCACGCGGGTGGTCACCGAGGTGCCGGCCCGGATGCGCCGCGGATCAAGGGCGCGCGCGGCGCGCAGGGCGGCGGCGGCTTCGGGGGCGGGGACCCCGGCGCGTTCCAGCACCGACACCACCGGTTCGCCCTGCCGCACCGTGTCCACCCGCGTCTGCCAGGGGGAGGCGGCGGCGCGTGCCGCGCCGTCCAGCAGCGCCCCGGCGGGGCGGACGGCCACGGGGCGGGTGCGCGACAGGACCACGCCCCCCACCACGAGGGCGCCCACCGCGATGACCAGGGCGCGCGCGGAGCCCGTCAATCCATCTGCCTCCGAATGAAGGTGGGGATCTCCATGTCCTCCACCTCCTGGTTGACCGACATGGGCGGGACGCGCGTGGGGCGCGGCACGCCATCGACGGCGGGGCGCGGCGCCTGCACCGGCTTGGCCGCTGACCGGGCGCCCGTGGGGACCGGGAGCACCGCCGGATTGCCGCGGGCGGTGGCGCCGGCCACCGGCGCGGGGTGCGCCGCGGGGGGAGCGACCGGCGCCGCCATGGCGCCGGAGATCGCGGCCACCGGCGAGGCCGCCGGCTGCACCACCCCCTGCGGCAGCAGGCGGTCGAAGCCCGTGGCGATCACCGTCACTCGGATCTCGTTGCTCATCGCCGGTTCCGTGACGGCCCCGAAGATGATCTCGGCGTCGTCCCCGGCGGCCGCATGCACCATCTCCGTGATCAGCGTCACCTCGCCCAGGGTGACGTCCTGCCCGCCGGTGATGTTGATGAGCACGCCGCTCGCCCCGGCGATGGAGACATTGTCGAGCAGCGGCGAGGCGATCGCCTGCTGCGCCGCCTCGGTGGCGCGGTTCTCCCCGCGCCCCACGCCGGTCCCCATCAGCGCCGAGCCGCCGTTCTGCATGATGGTGCGCACGTCGGCGAAGTCGACGTTCACCATCCCCGTCTCGCTGATGAGCAGCGAGATCCCCTGCGTGGCGTGCAGCAGCACCTCATCGGCCTTCTTGAGCGCCTCGTGGAAGGGAATCCCCTTCCCCACCACCGCCAGCAGCCGCTCGTTGGGCACGATGATCATCGTGTCCACGTGCTTGCGCATCTCGGCGATCCCTTCCTCGGCGAACTTCATGCGCCGCCGCCCCTCGAACAGGAACGGCCGCGTCACGATGCCCACCGTGAGCGCCCCGGCCTCCCGGGCCAGCTGGCACACCACCGGCGCCGCGCCCGTCCCCGTGCCGCCCCCCATGCCGCACGTCACGAACACCAGGTCGGCGTTGGCGAGCGCACGGCGCGCGTCATCCAGGTTCTCCTCGATCGCCTGCTTCCCCACGTCGGGGCGCGCCCCGGCGCCCAGCCCCCGCGTGAGGTTCTTGCCGATCTGAATCTTCACATCGGCCTTCGAGTTGAGCAGCGCCTGCGCGTCGGTGTTCATCGAGATGAACTCGACGCCCTCGAGGGCTTCGTCGATCATGCGGTTGACCGCGTTGCCGCCGCCGCCCCCCACACCCACGACTTTCATGCGGGCCGTTTGGGACCCGCTGTCCTCAAACTCGAAGGTCATTCGGGGAAGCTCCATACGCGTCGGGGAGGGGGCGCAGGGTGACACCACGGGGCGCTCCGGGGCAGAGCGCGAGCATCCCTAGAATATAGCGCAACGCGGCGCGCGCAACCCGGTGCCTGACGGACAACGCACCGGGCACGCGCCCGGGTCAGAAAAAGTCCTGCAGCCACCCCTTCACGCGCGCCGCCAGCCGATCCACCCCGCCGCCGCCCAGCGCCACGCGGCGCGACGCCACCCCGGCGGGCACCGCACGCTGGGCGCCATACAGCGCCAGCCCCACGGCCGTGGCAAAGCGCGGCGACGCCACCTGCTCCACCAGCCCCTCCAGCTGCTGCCCGGGAACCCCCACGCGCGCCCCCACCCCGAAGACGTCCGTCGCCAGGGCCGTGATCCCCTCCAGCGACGCTTCCCCCCCGGTGAGCACCACCCCCGCATTCAGGCGCCCCAGATAGCCCGCGCCCTCGATCATCCGCCGCGCCGTGTCGAACAGCTCGTCCATGCGCTGGTGGATGATGTGCGTCATGAGCTCCCGCGACAGGTGCCGCTCCCCCTGCGCCCCGCTGGCCGGCATCGCAATCACCTGCGCCGGGTCGATGAGCGGCTCGTACGCGCACCCGTACGCCTCCTTGAGGCGCTCGGCATCCGACTGCGTGATCCCGAGCCCCTGCACCAGGTCGCTCGTGACCGTGTGCCCCCCCACCGCGATGGTCCCCAAGTGGCGGATCTTCCCCTCGTGGAACAGCGCCAGGTCGGTGCCCCCGGCCCCCAGCTCCAGCAGCGCCACCCCCGCCTCCCGCTCCTCCGCGGTCAACACCGCCTGCGCACTGGCCAGCGGCTCCAGCACCAGCTCGCGCACACGGTACTGCGCCCGCTCGATGCTCTTGCGCAGGTGCATCGCCGGCGGGCTCCCGATGGTGACCAGGCACAGCTCCGCCTCCAGCCGCGTCCCGATCATCCCCACCGGATCGCGAATCCCCTCGGTGCGGTCGACCCGGTACTCCTGCGGGATGGCGTGCAGCAGCTCCCGGTCCTGCGGAATGGCCAGGGCACGCGCCACCTCGTTGACCCGCTCCACATCCGCCCGCGTGATCTCGTCGCCGCTGATGGCCACCACCCCCGTCGAAGCGGACGCCTTGACATGCTCCCCGGCGATCCCGACGACCAAGGCGTCCGGCACGACGCCGGCCAGCCGCACGGCCTCTTCCATCGCGGCGCGAATCGACCGCGTGGCCTCCTCAATGTCGGACACCACCCCTCGGCGCAGTCCCGCCGTGCGCGTCTCCGCCACCCCGAGCACGCGCAGGCGCGCAGCGCGGTCGCCACCGCCCAGCGCCGTGCCCACCAGGGCCGTCGTGTGCGCGGTGCCGACGTCGAGCGCGGCTACAATCGGGTCTGCGGTCATGGCGTGCGGGCGATCACCTGGTCACGGAAGCGAAGGTCCAGCTCTTCCACCGGCACGGATCCTCGGGCGAGGTCGGCCTCCACGGGTAATATGTCCTGGAAGCGCGCCACGGTCACCTCGGGGAGCGCCCGGACCCGCACCGTCCCCAGCGCCAGCCGCAGCTCCCGGGGGCCAGGACGTGACACCACGGTGACACGACCGTACAGCGCGGGGGCGTCGCGCCGCAGCGCATCCAGAAACCGGAACACGACCGTGTCGGCGTCCAGCGCCACCGGGAGGTCCAGCGACACGCGCCGCAGGTCCAACGGCAACCGCGCGCCCTCGCCATCCACCGGACGCACCCCGGCCGGATCGGCCACCAGCGCCACGGGCACCCGCTCCTGCACCTCGACCACCAGCGTGCCCGGCAGCTCGCGATAGACCTGCGCATCGGCCACCAGCGGGTGCGCCAGCAGCCGCGCCACCAGCGGGGGCAGCGGCTGCCACACCGACTGGAGCGAGTCCACCCCCAGGCGGGTCACCAGCTCCGAAACCGGCGCATGGACCACGCCGCGCAGCTCCACGGCCCGCACATGGAAAAACGCCAGATGGCTGAGGGCGCGCGGCCCCCACCAGGGGATGCCGCCCACCAGCCCCACCGCAGCGAGCACCGCCACCGCCTGCCAGCGTCGCCGGACGCGACGTGCCCCACGCCCGGCCCCCTCGCCCGGACTGGCGGCCTCTGCGTCGGGGCTGTGGCGCCTCACGCCGCCCCCTCCAGACGCGCCAGCAGCGCCGGCCCGACGGTGGTCACATCGCCCGCGCCCACCGTGAGGACCACGTCGCCGGCCCGCACCGCCTCCGCCAACGGGGCCACCACCGCGTCGCGCGCCCCGCGCCACGCCAGGCACCCGGCCGGCAGCGCGCGGGCAATCAGGTCGGCGGTGACCGCCGGATCCGGCGTTTCGCGCGCGCCGTAGATGTCGCACAGCCACAGCTGGTCCGCCGCCGCCAAGGCCTCGGCAAACGCGGACGCAAAGTCGCGGGTGCGCGAGTAGAGATGGGGCTGGAACACCACCACGAGCCGTCGCCCGGGGAAGGCATGCCGGGCGGCGGCCAGCGTGGCCCGCACCTCGGTGGGGTGGTGGGCGTAATCATCCACCACCAGCACCCCGCGCGCCTCCCCAAGACGCTGGAAGCGGCGCTCCACCCCGGTGAAGCGCGCCAACCCCTGGGCCAGCGCCGGCACCGCATGCCCCAGGGCGATCCCCGCCCCCAGGGCGGCCAGCGCGTTGCGCACATTGTGCAGCCCCGGGACCGCCAGTCGCACCGCGCCACACGGGCGGCCGTCGAGGGTGGTCGTCCAGCGCGCCCCCGTGGCATCCAGTACGAGGTCCTGGGCCACCAGTCGCGCCTGCGCCGCCCCGGGCGACGGCGCCGTGCCCGGCGCGGTGGCCGAATACGGCAGGTCCTCCTGCCCCGCACCGAGGGCGAGCGCCATGGCCCCCGGATCATCGGCGCAGCGCACCACGGTGCGCGCCGGCGCGAGGAACTGCGTGAACGCGCCGGCGATGTCGGCCAGGTCGCGATAGATGTCCAGATGATCCGCCTCGACGTTCAGCACCACCGCCACCGACGGGGTGAGGGCGAGGAAGGAGCGATCGTATTCATCGGCCTCCACCACGGCGCAGGGGCCGCCCAGCCGCAGGTTCCCCCCCCACGCCGTGACCCGCCCGCCCACCACGCCGGTGGGGTTGGCCCCGGCGGCGGCCAGCGCCTCGGTGGTCATGACGGTGGTGGTGGTCTTGCCGTGGGTGCCGGCAATCCCCACCAGCGGCCCGCCGGCCACCGCCGCGGCCAGCGCCTCGGCGCGGCGCACCAGCGGCAGCCCGGCCGCGCGCGCGGCCTGCAACTCGGGATGCGCGGCCGGAATGGCGGAGGAAAACACCACCGCGCGCGCGCCGGCCACCAGCGCGGGATCGTGCGGCGACACCACGATGCCGAGCGCCCGCAGCGCGGCCGCGCCACCCGGATTGGCATCGGTGCCCTGCACGCGCACCCCGCGTCGCACCAGCAGTTCGGCCAAGCCGCTCATCCCCGCGCCGGCGATGCCGACGAAATGCACGGGGCGCGGATCGTCGCCAAGGAGGACGCGTTCCGCCTCGCGCGGCGCGAGGGTGACGGGCACGGGAGAGTCAGCGCGCATGGCGGCAATATGCACGGGTGCTCACGCGATCCCCATGGCGGCCAGCACGCCGTGGGCAATGGCCTGGGCGGCGGCCGGGCGCCCGCGTGTGCGCGCGGCCTCGGCCATGGCCGCGCGACGCGCCGGGTCCTGCTGCAGACGCACCACCAGCTCGCTCAACCGCGCCGGGGACAGCTCCCCCTGCGGGAGGTGCAGCGCCGCCCCGGCCGCGGCCGTGGCCCGCGCGTTTTGGGTCTGGTGATCCTGCGCGGCCGTGGGGAGGGGGACCAGGATGGAGGGGATGCCCCAGGCGCACAGCTCGGCAATGGTCATGGCGCCGGCGCGGGTCACCGCCACGTCGGCGGCCGCGTAGGCGTCGGCAATGGGTTCGAGGTACGGGCGCACCCGCACCTGAGGGCCCTCAGCGCCGAGGTACACCTCGGCCTCCCGACGGCCGGTGGCCCAGATGAGCGCCACCCCGGGCGGAAGCCCCTGCGCCACCCACGCCCGCATGGCGTCGTTCAGCGCCCGGGCCCCCTGGCTGCCCCCGACCACCAGTACCACGAAGGCATCAGACGGCAGCCCCCAGTGCCGGCGTGCCGCCTCCCGATCAACGGTGGCAGGCGGCGGCTCGATGGGGCACCCTAGCGGATGGCAGCGCGGCCGCGCGCGGGCCGGCAGGTGGGCCATCGCCTCCGGAAACCCCAGGAAGAGGGCGCGCGCGCCGCCGGCAAACACCCGGGTGGTGAGCCCGGGGTGACTGTCCGGCTCGTGCAGGACGGTGGGCAGGCCATGGGCGCGGCCCCACGCCAGGGCGACCCCGGCCGCGTACCCCCCGGTGCCCACGACCCCCACCGGCATCCCCTCCGCCCGCGCCAGTGCGGAGAGGGCACGCCAGGCCCCCACCGCCCCGCGCACGGTGCGCCCGTTGTCCCACGGGGTCCGACGGTAGAGCGGATGCAGGTCGAGCAGCGTGTGCGGAAACCCGGTGCCCGGCAGCACGTCGCGCTCGATGCCCCGTCGGGCGCCGATGAACCAGGGGCGCAGCTGGGGGGCCAGGGGGCCCAGCGCCCTGGCGATGGCCAGCCCCGGGTAGAGGTGCCCACCGGTGCCGCCCCCCGCAAACAGCAGGAGAGGCCCCGCGGGTGGATCGGTGCGCGACGCGCCGGTCACGCGAGCGAGGACCGGGCGCGCGGACCGGCCAGCGGATCGGTGGCGCCGGCGCCGTACACCCGCTCGCGCGTGCTCCCGATGTTCATCAGGATCCCCGTCATGGCCAGCGTCAGCACCAGATTGGAGCGCCCGTACGACACGAACGGCAGCGTGAGCCCGGTGTTGGGGAGCGCATCCACCACCACGGCCAGATGGACCAGCGCGGTGACCACCGTCACCGTGGTGAGCCCGACCGCCAGCAGCCCGAGATAGGGGGTGCGGGCCTGCGCGGCGATCTGGAAGCCCAGGAAGCCGTACAGGGCGAACGCCAGGGTGCACAGCGCCAGCCCGGCAAAGCCGAATTCCTCGCCGATCACCGAGCCGATGAAGTCGTTGTACGGGAGCGGGAGCCATCCGCGCTGCTGGTTGCCGCGCCCCAGCCCCACCCCGAACACCCCCCCGGACCCGACGGCGATCTTCGACTGGTCCTGCTGCAGGCCCACGCGCTGCCGTTCCGCCGCCGGCAGGGTGCTGCCGGCAAAGGCCCGCATGCGGTCGCGCACATGTCCTGATTGCGCCGCCAGCGTGCCCAGTGCCAATACCCCCACGAGCCCGAAGAGCGCGAAGTGGCGCCACCGGGCGCCGGCCACAAACAGCAGCACGCCGGTGATGAGGCAGTACAGCATGGCCGCCGAATGGTCGGGCTCGAGGGCCGCCAGCAGGCAGAGGCTCCCCACGACCAGCGCGAAGGGGAGCATCCCCTTGCCCAGCTCGCGCAGCCGCTCGCCCTTGCGCACGATGAGCATGGGGACCCAGGCGCACAGCGCCAGCTTGGCCAGCTCGGAGGGCTGGACCGCGTTGCCGAAGAGGTACCGCCGCGACCCGTTGACCGCCTTCATCCCCGGCAGCAGCAGGACGGCCATGAGCACCAGCGCCAGCAGCATCCCGGGCCACGCCAGGCGCCGGTACCACTCGGCATCCACGCGCGACAGGACGAGCAGCAGCACCCCGCCGGCCAGCGCGCCCTGCGCCTGCTTGACCACGTAGTGATGGCCCACGAGCTGGTGCTGGTCGACCTGCAGGGCGCTGGCGCTGTACAGCACGATGTGCCCGAGCCCCAGCAGCACGAGGGTCAGGACGAGGAGCATGCGCGCCTCGAGCCCCAGCACCCATCGGTGCCGCACCCCGGGCGTGCGCGGCGAGGCGACGCGGGGCGACGCGTTCCCGCCCCGCGGGTCAGCCACGCGGGGCTCCCGCGGCCGCACCGGACGCCCGGGCCGCGTCGGCCGCCAACTCGGCGAACCGGCGCCCCCGCTCTTCGTAATTGCGGAACATGTCGTAGCTGGCACAGGCAGGGGACAGGAGCAGCACGTCCCCTGGCCGCGCCAGCTGGCGCGCCCGGGCGACCACCGCCTCGAACGCGGCGCCGTCGAGCGATGCCACCGGCACCACCCCCGCCAACGCCGGCGTGAGCGCCGCGGCGATGGCGGGACCGCCCTCTCCGTAGGTGACCACGGCGCGCGCCATGCGCCGCAGCGGCGCCACCAGCGGCGCCACCGACTCGTTCTTGGGGCGCCCCCCCAGCAGCACGACCGTGGGGCGGGTCATCCCCTCCAGCGCCACCAGGGTGGACGCCACGTTCGTGGCCTTGGAGTCATTGATCCAGCGCACCCCGTCCACCTCCCCCACGGGCTCCAACCGATGGGGGAGCGCCGCCAGCGTGGGCACCGCCGCCGCCAGGCGCTCCCGCGCCCACGGCGTGGCGTGCTCCGGGTGCGCCACCGAGACGGCCAAGGCCGAGGCCAGGAGGTTGGCCACGTTGTGATCGCCCGGCAGGGCGAGCTGCGCGCGCGGCACGAACGGCGCGCCGCGCAGCTGCAGCAGCCCCGCGTCGCGATCGACCCAGCCCTCCACCGCCGGCGGGGGCGGGGCCGCCACGCTGAAGCGGTGCCACCGCCCGGTGATCCCCGTCACCAGGGCCTCAACGTCCGCACTGTCCGCCGTGGTGACCCACTGGGAGCGGTCGGTGGCGTTGGCGAAGAGGCGCCGCTTGTCCGCGTAGTACGCGTCCAGGGAGGGGTACCGATCGAGGTGATCGGGGCTGAGGGTGGTGAGCACCCCCACGTCGGGGAGGATCCCCGGGGTGTCATGTAACTGGAACGACGAGACCTCGAGCGCCGCCCACGCCGGGGGGCGCTCGCGCAAGGCCAGCTCCGAGACCGGCGTGCCGATGTTCCCCACGGCTTCGGCGTCGTGCCCCAGCGCCCGCAGCAGCTGGGCCGTCATGGCAGTCACGGTGGACTTGCCGTTGGTGCCGGTGATGGCGACGTAGCGCAGGGCGGGAAGACAGCGCAGCGCCAGCTCCACCTCCGACACCACCGGCACGCGAGCGCGGCGGGCGGCCACCAGCGGCGGCGCCGCCGGGGGAATCCCCGGACTCACCACCACGGCAGCCGCGCGGGCGAGGCGCGCCAGGTCATGCGTCCCCACCGCCACATCGGCGCCCGCCCGCGCCAGCTGTTCGGCCGCGTCGCGCAGCGCCACAGTGTCCCCGCCGTCGGAGGCGTACACCGCCAGCCCCATGGCGCGCAGCAGGCGCGCGGCGGCCACGCCGGAGCGCCCCAGCCCCACCACGGCCCACTCACCCCGCCGTTCGGCGAGCCGGCGGGCCACCTCCGCCGCCAGCGCCGCCCCGCCCGGGGCCTCGTCCCGATCGCCGCCCATGGCGCGCCTAGCGCAGCTTGAGGGTGCTGAGCGCCATGATGGCGCACAGGATGCCGATGATCCAGAAGCGGACCACCACCTGCCCCTCGGGCCAGCCGCTGAGCTCGAAGTGGTGATGCAGCGGGGCGCGCTTGAACACGCGATGCGCCTGCGCGTGCGCCAGGCCGTGCCGGCGACGGCGCCACTTGAACACCGTGCGCTGGATGATCACCGACAGCGTCTCCGCCACGAACACCGCCCCCACCAGCAGCAGGAGCAGCTCGCTCTTGAGGAGGATGGCGATGGCCCCCAGCGCCCCGCCCAGCGCCAGCGAGCCGGTGTCCCCCATGAACACCTGAGCCGGATTGGCGTTGTACCAGAGGAAGCCGATGCAGGCGCCCACCGCGGCGGCGCAGAACACGACCAGCTCGCCGGCGCCGCGCAGATAGAACACCTGCAGGTAGGCGCTGGTGTCCACCCGTCCGAGCACGTAGGCGAACACGGCGAAGGTGAGCAGCGCGATGGCCGAGAGCCCGGTGGCCAGGCCGTCGAGCCCGTCGGTGAGGTTGACGGCGTTGCTCGTGCCGGTGAGCACCACGGTGACGAACGGGACATACAGCCAGGCGGCCCAGGCAGCGGCGGGTGCCACGAGGATGTACTTGAAGAACGGCAGCGTGGTGGAGGCGGCGGGGAGGCCGTTGAGGGGCGCCACCAGCAGCAGCGCGGCCAGCCCGATCCCGCAGGTCACCTGCCCCGCCAGCTTGTAGCGTTCCACCAACCCCTCGTTCTTGAGCCCCAGGCGCTTCTGCCGGAGCTTGAGGTAATCGTCGAGGAAGCCGATGGCCCCCATCCAGAGCATCACCACGCTGGCGTACAGCACGTAGCGGTTGTCGAGTCGCGCCCAGAGCGCGACGGGGCCCAGCGTGGCCACGAGGATCAGCAGCCCGCCCATGGTGGGGGTGCGCCCCTTCCCCTGGTGCGTGTCGGGGACGCCGGCGCGGACCACCTGGTGCACGGCCATCGCCGACAGGCGGCGAATGAGGACGGGCCCCAGCACGAACACCAGCAGCAACGCCGTCACGAAGGCGGCGGCCGACCGGAAGGTGATGTAGTTGAGCAGGTTGAACAGGCGCACATCGGGCGCCAGCGGCTGCAGCAGGTGATACAGCACTTAGGAAGCCGCCCAGTCGGCGAGCAGAGGGAGGAGTCGCTCCAGGCGCACCCCGCGGGAGGCCTTGAGCAGAAGGATGGCCTCGGGGGCCAGGCGCGGCCGCAGGCGCGGCCACAAGTCGTCGACATCCTGCCCGGTGACCACCCGCGGATCGCCCGGGGCCAACGCGTCGAGGGCGACCCCCAGCTCGCCGATCCCGGCGATGAGTGGCAGCGAGGTGGCGAGGGCAGCGGCCGCCACCTCGCGATGCAAGGCGTCGGCGTGCCCGCCGAGTTCCCGCATGCCCCCCAGCACGGCCACCCGCTGGCGTGCGGGATCGAGCGCGTCCAGCAACGCCAGCGCCGCCTTCATGGACGGCGGGTTGGCGTTGTACGCGTCGTTGATGACCACCGCGCGCCCCAGGGAGTCCCAGGTGCCGCGCATGGGCGGCACGGGCATGGACGCCATGGCCGCGGCCGCCCGCGCCAAGGGCACCCCGACGGCCTCGGCCACCGCCCACGCCAGCATGGCATTGGCCCCCTGGTGCGCCCCGCGCACCGGCAGCTGGACGCGGACGCCGCGCCACTCGAGCCACGGGCGCCCTTCGTCATCCAGCCCCCAGGTGTCGGGGACCACGGGGGTGGCGCGACCCGGTGCGGGGGGGGCCGGCTCCAGCCCGGCGATGACCACGGCGCCCGCCTGGGCGGTGGCCAGCGGGAGCACCTCGGGGTGGGCCGCCGGCACCACGGCCAGCGAGGTCCCTCCAAACACGGCGCCCTCCTCGCGCAGCACCCCGGCCACGTCGCCCAGCCCCTCCAGGTGTTCCTCGCCGATGGAGGTGAGGACGGCGATGTCCGGCTCCGCCATGGCGCGCAGCGTCGCCACCTCGCCGGGGGCGTTGGTGCCGATCTCTACCACGGCCACCTGTGCCGCCGCCGGGATGGCCAGGAGGGTGAGCGGTACCCCGACGTCGTTGTTGAGGTTGCCGGCCGTGGCGTGCACCGCCAGCGTGCTCCCCAGCGCGGCGGCCAGCAGCTCCTTGGTGCTGGTCTTGCCATTGGACCCGGCCACCGCCACCACCGTGCCCCCCCACGCGCGGCGCCAGGCCGTGGCCAAACGGCCGAGGGCCACCCGCGTGTCGGGCACCACATAGGTCGGCAGCCCCAATCCCGCCGCCTCGGGGCGCTCGACCACGAGGGCCGCGGCCCCGGCGTCCCGCGCATCGGCCAGGTGGGCATGGGCATCGTGGCGGTCACCACGCAGGGCCACGAACAGCATGCCGGGCGCGAGAGTGCGCGTATCCGTGCCTACCCCCGCCAAGGGTAGCGTCCCGCGCGGCCCGGTGCCCACGGCGCGAGCCACCCGGTCGAGGGTCCAGAACGGGTGCGGATGCGGGGCGCGCACCTGGGGGGTGGCGGGGACCGCCGTGCCGGCAAGGCGCATCAGGAAGGGGTGGAGGGAGGCGTGGGGGTGACCGATGCGGGCGCGGCGGCCGTCAGCTCCGCCACGATGACGCGTTCATCGAACGGATAGTGGGTGGTGCCGCGAATCTGGTAGGTCTCGTGCCCCTTGCCGGCCAGCAGCACCACGTCCCGGGGGGTGGCCAGCGTCAGCGCCAGCCCGATCGCCTCGCGCCGATCCACCTCCCGGAGATAGCGCCCCGGGGTCATCGCGACGGCGATGTCGTCCAGGATGCGCTCGGGGTCCTCGGTGCGGGGGTTGTCGCTGGTGAGCACCACCACGTCCGCCAGCGCTTCGGCCAGACGCCCCATTTCCGGCCGCTTGCCGCGGTCGCGATCGCCCCCGCACCCGAAGACCACGACGACGCGACCGCCCCCGTCGTGGGCGAAGGGACGCACGGCCAGCAGTGCCCGCTCCAGCGCATCGGGGGTGTGGGCGTAGTCGCGCAACACCGTGGGCGCGGAATGAATGCGCTCCAGTCGGCCCGGGACCTGCGGCGCCGAGGCCAGGCGGGCGGCCACCTCGGGGACCGAGCGCCCCAGGGCCAGCGCCACGCCGGCCGCCGCCAGCGCATTGGCCACGTTGAAGGCGCCCAGCAGCGGCAGGGCCACTGGAGCCGACGCCCCTGGCCCGTGCAGCACGAAGCGGCAGCCGTCGGCGGTAAACGCCACGGCCTCGGCCCGCACCTCCACCCCGGCCCGCTCGCCAAAGCGCCACGCGCCGGGCGCGCGCACCGCATCCCACGTCGGGTCGTCGGCGTTGAGGAGCACGCGTCCCGAGGGGGCCGTGTGTGCCAGGAGCCGGAGCTTGGCGTCGCGGTACGCCTCCATCGTGCCGTGGTAATCCAGGTGGTCGCGCGTGAGGTTGGTGAACGCGACCACGGCAAACGCCAGCCCTTCCACCCGGCGCTGGTCGAGCGCGTGGGAGGACACCTCCATCGCCACGGCGCGCACGCCTGCATCCGCCAGCTGCCGCAGCACCCGCTGCAGCTCCACGGGCCCAGGGGTGGTGAGCCCCTGCCCGCCCGGCCACGGGACGCCCGGGCTCCCCACCACCACCCCCAGCGTCCCGATGGACGCGGCCGGCGCGTGGGGGTCGTCCAGCAGGTGGCGCACCAGGCCGACGGTGGTGGTCTTGCCGTTGGTGCCCGTCACCCCCACCAGCGTGAGGTCGCGGACCGGCCAGCCGTGAAACGCCGCGGCCACCACGGCGGCGGCGCGCCGGCCATCCCGGACCACGACGGCCGGCACCCCGGCAGCGACGGCGGCCTCCGCGTCTTCCACGATGGCCATCCCCGCCCCCTGCCGCCCGGCGGCCGGCAGCCACTGATGGCCGTCCTGGGCATGGCCCCGCACCGCCACGAAGGCCGCGCCTGGGGTAACCCGACGGCTGTCATCCACCACATCGGCAACCGTCTCCGGCAGTGGCGCGGTGATCGCCTGCAGCAAGCCGACGTCGGCCAGCGCCGCCGTCAGGCGCGCCACCGGGACGGAGATCGTCGGGTTCATCGTGGCACCTCCAGGGTGATCAGCGAACCGGACGGCAGCAGCGTCCCGGTGGTCGGCCGCGTGCGCACCACGCCCCCGCGCTCCAGGCGCACCTGAAATCCGGCCCGCGCGAGCACGCGGGTCGCCTGCCGTGCATCCAGCCCCCCCACAGGGGGAACCGGCGTGACCTCGGAGGGGGCTCCCGGCGACGGGGACGCGGGCCCCACCGGCTGCAGCGGCAGGCGCACCACGATGCGCGCAGCCTGCACCATCGGTTCGTGCGGGGGCACGAGGCTGGCCACCTCGGCCCGGACGCCCCCTGTGTCAGTCGGCGGCTCCAGGTAGGCGCCAGCCCCGTCGCCGGCGGCGGTCCCCGTCGCCTCAGCCTCGCCGGCCCGCCCGTGGCGTGCCACGGGGCGCTCGGGCAGGCGGACCGCCGCGGCCAGCTGCTGCCAGTCTAGCCCGGCCGCCCGCGACGCCAAGGCGCGCTGGAGGAGGTCGTTGACCAGGGCACCGGCCACCGTCCCCCCGTAGTAGATGCCCTTGGGGCTCACCAGACGCGCCACCAACACGAGCTGCGGATCGTCTGCCGGGAAGAGCCCCGCGAAGGTGGCGTCGAACTCGCTGCGGCTGTACTGGCCATTCACGAGACGCCGCGCCGTGCCGGACTTCCCCGCCACGCGGAAGGTGGCCAGGGCCGCCGCCTGCGAGGTCCCGCTGTCGACCACCGACTCCAGCATGCCGCGCAACGCCTGCGCCGTGGCGGGGCGCATCACGCGTCGCAGCACGGTGCGCCCCTGCACGAACACCGGCGTCCCCTCCGCGTTCATCAGCGATCGCACCAGCACAGGCTGCAGCAGCTCCCCGCCATTGGCGACCGCCACGTAGGCCGCCGCCAGCTGCAGCGGGGTGGCCTGCACTTCGTAGCCGATGGCCAGCTGGGTGGCCAGCACCCCGGTGTAGGGGGGGCGCGGCAGCAGCCCCGGTGATTCGGCCGGGTGCGGCACCCCGGTGTAGGTGCCGAAGCCGAAGTCCCGGAGCACCTCGTATTCCTCGGACGCTGACAGGCGTTGGGCCAGCTTGGCGATCCCGATGTTGCTGGAGAACCGGATGATGTCGGCCACCATCATCTGCGGCGCCTTGTGTTCATCTGTGAGCGGCTGCCGCCGCCCGGGCATGGCCCAGCGGCCGTTCTCGGTGTTCACGACCTCCGCCGGGTGCGTCCGCCCCGCATCCAGCAGCCGCGCCACCAGAAACGGCTTCATCACGGACCCGGGCTGATACGCATCCGAGACGGGGGTCCCGCCGCGCATCGCCGCGCCCTGCCGCAGGCCGGCCAGCACCAGGATCGCCCCGTCGTCGGGGTCGAGCACCACCACATCCCCCCCGACCGCCCCGGTGCGCCGCATCGCCGCCTCCAACGCCTGCTCGGCGATCTCCTGCAGCGCGCTGTTGATGGTCAGGCGCACGGTCAGCCCCGGTCGCGCCTCAGCGCGCCGGAACTCCGGGGAGGCGACCACGCCGTCATTCCCGGCCAGCACCAGCGTGTCCACCCCCTCCGTGCCACGCAGCAATGCATCCAGCTCCAGCTCCAGCCCTGAGGTGCCCGTGCCCTCGGCATCGACGGCCCCGAGCATCCCGCGCAGGGAGGCGGGGGCCGTGGAGACGCGCTGTACGAGTCCGACCCGCCGGATCCCCGGGATGCCGGCAAATCGTTCGACGTCCGAGGGGAGGAATGGCCCCGGGAGCTGCAAGGGCCGTTGCAGCGTGTCCATGACCCGCCGCACCACGGCGTCCTGGACGCCGAGGGCCCCCAAACCCTCGCGCGCCCGGGTGCGATAGTCCGGCACCGAGGCGTCGGCCCCGCGCGGGCGTCCCTTGCCGGGGCGGAGGGCGCGTGGATCGATGGACAGGCGCACGAGGTCCCGGCTCTGGGCCAGCACGCCTCCGGCCGCGTCCTCGATGGCCCCTCGGGCCGGACGGACTTCCCGCTCCCGCACGTACTGACGCCTGGCCACCTGGCTCCACTGGTCGTGCTCCAGCAGCTGCAACTGCGCCGCGCGCGCGATGACCCCCACCGTGGCGACCAGCAGCCCCGCCAGGATGGCGCCGCGTCGACCGGGACGCAGGAGTGGCGCAGCGGTGTTCGCCGCGGGGCCCGGCATCACGGCGCCTCCCGATCGCGCGCCGCCGCCGCCGTCACATCCAGGAAACGCGTTTCCAACTCCCCGGCCACATGCATCCCCAGCCGGCGCTCCGCCTCGGCGGGGACGGCGCGTTCCGCGGTGCGCAACTCCCGTCGCAACGTCACCACCTCGGTGCGCAACGCGCGCAGCCGGTCCTCGAGGGTGCGCATGTCCCGCACCGCCGTCACGCCGCGCACGCGCCGCCACAGCGCCGCCGACGACGCGCCGAGGAACAGCGCGAGCCCCACGAGCAGCACGGTGCGCCCGCGCAGCCGCGCCTTGCCACGACGGCGCGCGGTGGCCATCACCGGTCGCCGCCCCGCTTCCAGCCCCGGAGCCGGGCGCTGCGGGCCCGCGCATTGGTGGCCACCTCCGTCTCGGCAGCCGTGACCGACCGGCGCGTGAGCGTCTCCCCGAGGGGCACACCGCGGCAGGTGCAGATGACCTGCCGCGGCGGACAGGTACACACGGCGCTCCATTCGCGGAACGCCTGCTTGACGAGGCGATCCTCGCCGGAGTGATAGCTGATGACCGCCAGCACCCCGCCGGGGGTCAGGCGATCCCGCAGGGCCGGAAGCGCCCGCTGGAGCCCGGCCAGCTCATCATTGACCGCGATGCGCACCGCCTGGAAGATGCGCGCGAAATCCGGGGCGCCACTGCGCGGCCCGAGCACGGCCCGGATGGCGCCCACGAGGTCGTCGGCCGTGACGAACGGCCGGGTGGCGCGCCGCCGCACGATCTCGCGGGCCAGCCGAGCCGCCCGGGGTTCGTCGGCGTAGGCGCGCAGGAGCGCGGAGAGGTCCACCTCTTCGATGCTGTTCAGCAGCTCGGCGGCATCCTGCTCGGCATCGGCACCCATCCGCATGTCCAGCGGCGCCCCCTCGCGAAAGGTGAACCCCCGCTGCAGGTCGTCGAACTGATGCGAGGAGACCCCCAAATCCAGCAGGATGCCGTCGAAGCGCTCGGCGTCTCCCACCCCGGCACCGGCAATGTCCGCGTAGTTGCCCAGGAGCGCCCGAAACTGACCGGCGCGTTCCGCCGCGTCCAGCCGTTCGCGGGCGGCGGCCAGCGCACGCGGATCCCGATCGACGGCGGTGACGCGCGCCCCGCCCGCCAGCAGGGCGGCCGAGTGGCCTCCCCCACCGAGGGTGCAGTCCAGCACCGAGGTGGCACCGGCCAGCAGCGCCTCGACTTCGGCCAGCAGGACGGGGACGTGGTAGGCGCCAGAGCGCCCGGGTTGAGCAGGTCGGACCGGGCTCACGCGGAGGAGGCGGGGGTGAACGGGCGGGTCATGTTAGCGGGGCCTGGCGGGAAGCGTCAAGCGCGACCGGCGGCCACGCGTCTGTGCATGAATTCCCGACGCGCACGAATGTGACCACCCCGGAGGGCGCGGCCAGAAAAACAGCGCGGGCCCGCCATCCCGGAGGACGGCGGGCCCGCGAGGCACGGGGGGCGTTACTTGCAGAACGCCTTGATCATCTGGTCGGCCGCGGGATCGAGCTGCATCACCCCGGACATGGCGGCGCGCATGGCATCCGGGGCGAACGAGCCGCCCTTGGGGAGCATGATCTGCGCCTCGACGAACATGTCCTTGGCCTCCTTGGCCGGCGCGCACGCCTTGTTGGCCTGCGCCTCGGCCAGCTTGAGCTGGCCGAAGGTGACGTAGGTCACCCCCAGCAGGAACTGCGACTGCGCCTTGGACGCCCCGGTGGTGATGGAGTCCGCGTACAGCAGGGTGCCGATGGCGAGCTTGTAGTCGTCGGGGCTGTTGGACTTGGTGGCCGCCGTGCGCTGCTCGTTGCCCACGCCCAGCACCATCTGCCGCAGCGTCGTGCTGGTGTCACCGCCGGCGATGAGCTCGCGGGCCACGCTCACGATCTCCGCGCTGCGCCCCAGGTCCTTCAGGAGCGAGACGCGCAGGAAGCTCCCGTTCTCCACCGGGATCTTGGCGGCGGTCGCCTTGCCAAGCGCCTCGAGCGAGGCCTCGGGCTTGCCGGCCTGCCGCAGCGCCACGATCTGCGAGAAAGTGAGCCCCGGGTGGCCGGGGAACTTGGCGAGCCCCTCGGCGCTGACGTCGGCCGCCTTGGCGAAGTTGCTGTCGGCCGCGTGGGCCGCCACGGTGCGGATGAAGTAGGTGGTATCCGCGAACGCGGTATCCAGCTTCACCAGCTCATCCCCCTGCGCAAAGGCCTCCTTGAAGTCCCGCGTGGAGAGCAGGATGAGCCAGCGCAGGCGGAGCAGGTCGGGATCGCCGGGGTTGAGCGCCACGGCGGTGTCGATGACCGGACGCGCGATGCGGGGGTTGGCCATGGCGGCCAGCGCCTCGACCACGTCGCGCTGCAGCCGCGGGTTGCGCGGGTCGGTGGCCAGCAGGCGGGTGAGCATCACGACGGCCGAGTCCTGCTGGTTGAGCTCCCGGTAGCTCTGGGCCAAGATCGCCAGCCCGGGGCGGCTGCGCGGGTCGATGTCGACGATTTCCCGCGCCACCGCCAGCTGCTCCGCCGCCGGCGCCTTCTGGGTCACCAGCACGTTCGCGTGGCAGATGCGCGCCAGCGTCGCCTTGGGGTAGGCCACGATCCCCACCTTGGCCGCCGCGATCGCCTCGGCGTACTTCTGCTCGCGGGCGAAGTTGATGCACTTGCGCTCCGCGTCCAGCTGCTTGCGGGCTTCCTTGAGCTCCTTGGAGATGAGGGAGGCCGCCTCGCCCAGGTTCTTCGCGTCGTACGTCCCCACCGGCTGCACCAGCGCGTTGTCGCGCGCCAGCACCAGCGCCGCCTCGACCTTGACGCCCGTGGCCGTCTTGGTGGCGACGCCGGTCACGTACTCGTCGGCGCGCAGCAGGGTCGCCAGGGCCCGCTGGTCGTGCGGCTCGAGCGCATCCGTGATGGAGAACCCCGACGCCTCCAGGGTGGCGTTGATGTCCGTCTTGGGGAGGACATACACCTGCTTGAAGGGGAACTCGCTGTTGATGCGGGACCGCACGGCATCCGCCGCCTGCACCCCCAGCCCCTTCTCCCCGGAACGGAACACCGCCACCAGGACCCGGGTGGCGTTGGGATCGGGCGCGCGGTTGTACTGCGCCGACGCCGCGGCGGGAACCAGCAAGGACCCGCCCAGCCCCGCGCCGATCGCGGACCACACGAGAAGCCGCCGTGCCTTCAAAGTCGTAACCTCCGCACCGAGTTACCGTGGGCCCGGCGGACGCCGGGAGAGCCCTGAGCGCCAGAGCGCGGGCCATGGACCGCCCCACGCCCTGCGCGCGCGAACATGGGACCAAATGCGTTCCCCGGCAAGCCGGTTCCGCCTGGTTCCCGCCATCACCTACCCGCCAGTGGGCGAAGAGGGATTCGAACCCCCGACGTCCTGTGTGTAAGACAGGTGCTCTGACCAGCTGAGCTATTCGCCCTGGGCAACCGTCAGCCCCGCCCTGTCCAACCCACGGGTATTCTACATCGCCGTGGCCGAAGGGCAGCCGGAGCCAAGAAAATTAACCGGATTCTCACACTTCCCGCACGGCGCCCATGGCGGCGCCCCCATTCATCCCTTCAGGATGGCGACCGGCACCAGCACGAGGTATCCCAGCACCAGCAGGATCGGCGCCACGGTTTCCCCCCCGCGCGCGAGATCGAGGTACCCGCCCGCGAGGGCGGCCGCCGCCAGTCCCCAGAACAGGAGGGCGCGTGAACGGGGAGTCGGGGTCGAAGTCATCCTGCAGGATACCGCCCCGCCGGGGGCGCGGACAAGGGCACGGCGTCCGCGGCCGCCACCGTGACTACCTCAGCCCCCGGCGGCGACTCCGCCGACGGCAGCCCCAACAGGAGCTCCAGCGCACTGGCTCGTTGCGCCTCCTCCTGCGCGGCCTCCGAGGCCCGCATGGCCGCCAGACGCCGGCGGTCGCGGCGCCGACGCATCACGAACAGGGGGCCCAGCAACAGCCCAAGGCCACCCACGGCCACCGACACGTTCGCGACCAGCGCGAGCGCCCCGTAGCGGCGCCGCGTCGCCTGGCGCCAGTGCCGGTCGAACCCTTCGCCCGTCATCCCGTAGCTGCGCCGCAGCGCACGCTCCAGCGAGCCCTCCGCCCGCCAGGCGGTCACCAGCGGCGCCACCCCTCGGGCCGGATCCAAGGCCATCAACTCCGCCACCGCCCGGTGCGCCAGCGCATAGCTCCACGCCGCTTCGGCCCCCCCGCCTTCGAAGCCGGCCTCCACCGAGTCGAGCGGGGGCAGCGACCGCCAGACCATCCCCACGGCGGTCTCCAACGCCACCTCCCGCGTCCACTCCCCAGCCACCACGCTGGCATAGCCCTCGTCAAACCACCGCGGCGCCCGCCCCCCCAGCTGCTCGTGCAGCGCCAGGTGCGCCAGCTCATGGCGGAGCACCTGGCGCGGGTCGCCCGCCTCGCTGCCGGCGTACCGCCCCTGCATGACAATCCGCTGTTGGTCGGGGAATGCGATGGCGGCTCCCCATTCGGGCGCGTGCGGTCCCACCCACTGCCGGAACCGGTCCGCGTCGGGCGCGATGGCCACCAACACGCGCGCCCGCGGCCGCGGCAACCCCGGAAAGCTGTCCTGCCGTTGCGCCTGCTCCAGCAGGGTGCGCGCCAGCCGCGCGTCCGCCGGCCCCGCCACCACGGTGAAGCGCCCGGCGTCCAGACGGACGCTGCCCGTGGGGGCCACGGCCTCGCGCGCCGGGGCCGGCGGATCATCCGGTGTCTGGGCCTGGACCCCGGCCATCGTCCCCCAGGGCGCCAGCGCGAGCGCCAGCCTGCCCACCGCGCGCCGCAGCCCCGCCGGCACGCGTCCCCGTCCGCTCAATCGGGGGGAAACACCGGTGTCCCCCCGGCCTCGACCACCGCCAACAGCTCGCTGCACCGATGTCCCCATGGGCTGAACTTGCTGGCCTGCGCCCCGGATCGCCACGCGCCGACGGCCTCCAGCGCGTGTCCGGCCTCCCACCGCGCCCGCCCCAGCTCGTACCACCCCTGCAGCAGATTGGGTCCCAGCGCCACGGCCTGCTGGAAGGCCGACGCGGCCTCCGGCAGCTGTCCGCGTCGTCGCGCCACCATCCCCAGGTGCAGCCAAGCGTACATCGCCGCCTTCCGGTCTCCGCCGGCCGCCACGGCGGCGCGCAGGCAGGCGTCCGCCTCGTCCAGGGCACCGCCACGCAGCGCCACCAAGCCCTGCGTGGCCAAGGCCAGCGCGTGCCCCGGGTGGCGGGCCACGACGCCCTGCAGCAGCACCCGCGCCTCCCCCAGCCGCTCCTGCAACGCCAAGGCCCACCCCAGCAACACCTCGCCGTCGGCCTGCCCCGGGGCCAGCGCGAGCGCCTGACGCAGGGCCTCCTCCGCCCCGGCGGCATCCCCCTGGGCCAACCGGCTCCACCCCTTCTCCAGGAAGGTTGAGGCGCCCAGATGGTCCATGCGCACCGGGGCCGCGGCCGACGCGGCCTCAGCGGGGGGCAGCGCCTGCCACCGCACCGCCAGCGCC
>JBEIJM010000001.1:0-107027 GCA_040380205.1 Gemmatimonadaceae bacterium | reverse complement strand
TCATTCACCTCGCGCACCGTCCCCAGGAACACCGCCAACGCCCCGGTGTCCGGCCCCTGTACCCGGCGCAGGAGGTCATCCAGCACAATGGGGGCCGACACCACCGCCGCATGGCCGGCCGCCGCGGTCGCCGCGACGCTCATCCGCCCGCCACCGGCGGGATGACCGCCACCTCGTCGCCCGGCTGCACCACGTGCGCACCATCCACCCACGCGTGGTTCACCGCCACCAGCGGGGTTGCCGGGAGACGGTCACCGCCAGGGAGCGCCCGCAAGGCCGCGACGATCTCATGGGCGACGCACGGGGCCTCCACGGGCACCGTCACCTCGCGACCGCCCAGCACCTCCGCGTAGGAGGCGAACACCAGCACCGTCAGGGGCACCGTCCCTCCGGACGCGAATCCACGCGCGGGCGACGACTACTCGTCGTCGCCGTCGTCTTCCAGGGTGTGCGCTTCCACTCCCGCCACCATGGCGCGGAGCTCCTTGCTGGGCTTGAACACGGGAACGGGTCGCGCCGAGACCTCCACCGGCGACCCGGTGCGCGGATTGCGGGCCATGCGCGTCTTCCGCTGGCGGATCTTGAAGGTGCCAAACCCGCGAACTTCGATGTTGTTCTGCTCCTCGAGCGCGTCCTTGATGGCATCCAGGAAGGCGTCGACCACCCGGGCGCAGTCCTTCTTCGAAATGGTCGGGCCCGCCGTCCGCGCGATGCGCGCCGTGACGTTCTCAACCAGGTCAGCTTTGGTCATGGGCACAGGCCAAGGGGGGGCGTCCTACCCCGGACACCCCGCCGGGCACCGGGGGACGGCGATACTGCCACACCGTCGTCCGATGCCGAACGTAGGGGCTTAGTGCTTATGCGTCAAGCGGTTGGGCACCGGCTGCGCGATACGATTCCAGCGCCCGCAGGAACTCGGCGAAGTGGGGCACCGCATCATGGGGACCGGGGGCGGCCTCCGGGTGATACTGCACCCCGAAGATGGGCTTCGAGCGGTGCCGGAGCCCTTCCACCGTGCCGTCGTTCAGGTTGATGTGCGTGACCTGCAGCTCCGGGGCCCCCTCGATGCCGTCCACACCGCCCGCCACGGCAAACCCGTGATTCTGGGAGGTGATGAGCACCTGCCCGGAGGCCAGATCCTTGACCGGCTGATTCCCGCCTCGATGCCCGAACGGCATCTTGCGCGTGTGTCCGCCAAAGGACAGCCCGAGCAACTGGTGCCCCAGGCAGATGCCGAAGAGGGGAACGCCCGAGGCCGCCACCTGCCGGATGGCCGCCGGCGCATAGGTCACGGCTTCCGGATCCCCCGGACCATTGGACAGGAACACCCCATCGGGACGCATGGCCAGGACCGCATTGGCCGGCGTGTCGGACGGCACGACGGTGACCCGGCATCCGTGCGACGCGAACAGGCGCAGGATGTTGCGCTTGATCCCGAAGTCGTACGCCACCACGTGGTACGGGGCCGCTGGCTCCCCCCACACGTACGGCTCCCGGGTGGACACCACCGACGCCAAATCCAGCCCCTGCATGCTGGGGCACCCCTCCAGTGCGGCCAGCACCTCGGCCGACGGGGCGCTGCCCGCCGCGATGACCCCGCGCATGACACCGCGGGCGCGCAGATGGCGGGTCAGGCGCCGGGTGTCCACTTCGGTGAGCGCCGACACGCCGTGCGCCTCGAGCCACGGACGCAGCCCCCCGGTGGCGCGCCAGTTGGAATACGTGGGGGAGAGCTCCCGCACCACGATGCCGGAGACCTGCGGACGGGACGACTCGGGGTCCTCGGTGTTCACCCCGTAATTGCCGATCTGGGGCGCGGTCATCACCACGATCTGCCCCTGATACGACGGGTCGGTGAACACCTCCTGGTACCCGCTCATGTTGGTGGTGAACACCACCTCAGCCACGGTGGGCCCGTCGGGCCCCACCAGCCGCCCAAGAAACAGGGTTCCGTCCTCGAGGAGGAGGAACCCTTGGCGATCGGTCACGGCGAACAACCCCGGTTACGGCTTGGGCGCGGTGGCCGGCGCCGCCGGTGCGCTGGGCGTCAGGGGCGACGGCGGTGCGGCCTGCGTCGGCGCCGCAGGCGCTGCCGGGGCGGCGGCGGGAGCGGCGAGCTGGTCGAGCACCGACTTGGGGGCCGTCGAACGGGACGACATCAGCTGGAGCACGAAGGCGAGCCCCAGAAAGATCCCCCCGCACCACCAGCTCGCCTGCGTGAGCAGGTTGCCCGCCTGGCGCGTCCCGATGACGGAATCGGCCGACGAGCTGGCCCCGCCGAAGCTGGCGGCCAGCCCACCGCCCTTGCCCGCCTGCAGCAGGACAGCCGCGATCAGCACCAGCGCGTCAAGGATGAGCAGGACCAGAAGGAACGTGTACATGGCGGTTGGAAAACGGTCGGGAGACGGTTGGTGCGACTTCGGTGCGCCTTCGGAAGCCCCGCAGCGCACTAGCGCCCATGGATGGGCCAGCCTTGAAAAATCGCCCCCCGATGGGCCGGGGGCAAGGGGCGGTCAGCTGCGCACGATCGACGCCCAGCCGTCCGGATCCAGCGAGGCCCCGCCCACAAGGACCCCGTTCACGTTGGGGGCCGCCAGCAGCGCCTGCACGTTCCCCCGATTGACCGAGCCGCCGTACAGCACCGGGATCCCCGACGCCACCCGCTCGCCAAAGCGCTCGACCAGCAGGGCGCGAATCAGCGTGTGGACGTCGCCCGCGTCTTCCGGCGTGGCCGTGCGCCCCGTGCCGATCGCCCACACCGGCTCATAGGCCACCAGGATGCCGGCGGCCTGCGTGTCGTCCAACGGTGCCAGCCCCGCCTCCAGCTGACGCTGCACCACCGCCTGCACCAGTCCCCCCTCCCGCTCCGCCAGCGTCTCCCCCACGCACAGCAGCGGCACCAGCCGCGCCTGGACGGCCAGGGCCACCTTGCGCGCCGTGTCGGCGTCGGACTCCCCGAACAGGTGCCGCCGCTCGGAGTGCCCCACGAGGACCACCCGAGCCCCCGCGTCGCGCGCCTGCACCACCGAGTTCTCCCCCGTGAACGCCCCCTGCACCTCGGCATGGACGTTCTGGACCCCCACGAGCACCTCGGGGCGGTCGCGCAGCTCCTCCACGGCCGCCGGCACCGCCAGCGCCGAGGGGAAGAACAGCAGCGTGCGATCCTGCTGCCGGGGCACCAACGCGAGGAACCGCTGCAGGAAGGCGCGCGCGTCGGAGGGGCCGTGGTTGAGCTTCCAGTTCGCGGCGAACACCGGGGTCACGGTCATGCGGGCACTCACCGGGTGTCGAGGGCGATCACCCCGGGGAGCGGACGCCCCTCGAGGAACTCCAGCGAGGCCCCGCCGCCAGTGGAGACGTGGGACATCTGCGCGTCCAGTCCGGCCGTCGCCACCGCCGCCGCCGAGTCGCCGCCGCCGACGATCGTCGTGGCCCCGCGCGCGGTGGCTTCCGCCATGGCCCGGGCGACCGCCACCGTCCCGCTGTCGAACGGGGGACGCTCGAACACACCCATCGGGCCGTTCCACAACACGGTCCCCGCCGTCTGAATGAGGGCGGCGTAGCGGGCCGCCGAGGCGGGGCCGATGTCGAACATGGCCTCGTCCGCGGGAATGGCGTCGCGCCCTACGCTCCGGGCCGTGCCGGCATCCATCGACGGAGCCACCAGCGCATCCTCCGGGAGCACCAGCCGATCCCCGGCCCGTTCCAGCAGGCCCGCCGCCAGCGCCACCCGGTCCGCCTCCACCAAGGAGCGTCCCGTCTCCAATCCCATGGCCCGGAAGAAGGTGCAGGCCATCGCCCCCCCGATGAGCAGGTGGTCCACCTTGGGGAGCAACGCCTCCACCACGTCGATCTTGCCAGAGATCTTCGACCCGCCCAGGATGGCCACGAAGGGGCGGACCGGCGCCTCCAGGGCCTCGCCCAGATACGCCAGCTCCCGCTCCATCAGCAGGCCGGCCACGGCGGGACGGCAGTACCGCGCCACGCCGGCCGTGCTGGCATGGGCCCGATGGGCGGCCCCGAACGCATCGTTGACGTACACGTCCCCCAACTCGGCCAAGGCGCGCGCCACCCCGTCGTCGTCCTGCTCCTCCCCGGGCAGAAACCGGGTGTTCTCCATGAGCACCACGCCCCCCGACGCCAGCGCATGGGTGGCGGCCACGGCCTCGGGGCCGATGGTGCTGGCGACGAACGTCACGGGGCGTCCCAGCCGCTCGGCCAGCCGCCGGGCCACGGGCGCCAACGAATACCGCGCGTCCGGGCCCCCCTTGGGGCGCCCGAAGTGCGACAGCAGCACCACCCGGGCGCCGCGGTCCAGCAGCGCGCGGAGGGTGGGGAGCGCGGCCACGATGCGGGTGTCGTCCGCCACCTCCCCGGCCGCGTCCAGCGGCACGTTGAAATCGACCCGCACCAGCACCCGACGGCCGGCCACCTCGGCCGGCGTCAGGTCACGGATGGTCCGGATGGCCACCGGCCGCTCAGAGCCGGGCGCCGATGAAGCGCAGGAGGTCGACGCAGCGCGAGGAGTAGCCCCACTCGTTGTCATACCACCCCGACACCTTCACCAGCGTCCCGTTGATCACGATGGTGCTGAGGGCATCAAGCGTGCAGGAGTGCGGGTCGCCGATGTAGTCCACGGACACCAGCGGCACCTCGCTGTAGCCCAGCACGCCGGCCAGCGCGCCCTCGCTCGCGGCGCGGAACGCCGCGTTCACCTCGTCGCGGGTCACCGGGCGCTCGACGACGCAGGTGAGGTCGGTGAGCGACACGTCGGGGGTGGGCACCCGGACCGCCACCCCGTCGATCTTCCCCTTGACCTCGGGGATGACGAGCGACGTTGCCTTCGCCGCACCGGTGGAGGTCGGAATCATCGACACCGCCGCGGCGCGCGCCCGGCGCAGGTCCTTGTGCGGCAGGTCCAGGATGGACTGGTCGTTGGTGTAGCTGTGGATCGTCACCATGGAGCCATGGACGAAGCCGAAGGCGTCCCGGATGACCTTCACCATCGGCACCAGGCAGTTCGTGGTGCACGAGGCGTTGGAGATGATGTGGTGCGCCGCGGGATCGTACTTGTCCGAGTTGACCCCCATCACCACGGTGAGGTCCTCGTTGGTGGCCGGCGCGGAGATGATCACCTTGCGGGCGCCCGCCTCCAGGTGCTTGCGCGCGTCGGCGGCGTTGGTGAAGCGCCCCGTGGACTCGAGCACGATGTCCGCCCCCAACTCCTTCCACGGCAGCCGGGCGGGGTCCCGCTCGGCGAGGATGCGGATCCGCACCCCGTCCACCGTGATCCCCTCCGCGTCATGCGTCACATCGCCGTCGTAGCGGCCGTGCACCGAGTCGTAGGCGAAGAGGTGCGCCAGGGTGGCCGTGTCGGTCAGGTCGTTGATCGCCACGAACTCGAGGTCGGCCACCCCCTGCTGGAAGGCGGCCCGCAGCACCTGGCGGCCGATGCGGCCGAAGCCGTTGATGCCCACACGAATGGCCATGCGTGTCACGTCCGGTCGGAGTCGAAGTCAAGGGCGACGGCGTCCCCGGGATCGGGGGCCCGCCCGAAGGTCACCACACTGGCAATGCGCGCGCCACCGGCCACCAGGGCCTCCGCGGCAGCGACAGCCGTCGCCCCGGTGGTCACCACGTCGTCCACCAGCACCACATGGGCGCCGGCGAGCCGGCGCCCCGCCTCGCGGGGCACCGCAAACGCCCCGGAAACATTCGCCACCCTCTCGGACGGAGTCAACCGGACCTGCGAGTCGGTGTGCCGCACCCGACGCAGGGCCCACGACCACACGGGGAGGCCCAGCGCGGGCGCCAGCGCCGACGCCAGACGCTCCGCCTGATTGTACCCGCGCTCCCGCTCGCGCGCGGCGGCGAGGGGCAGCGGCACCAGCGCCGACCGCTCGGCGACGACATCCTCCGGCCAGGTCAGGCGCGCCATGGTCCGCGCCATCGTGGTGGCCACCGCCGTCCACCCCTCGTACTTGAGCGCGTGCACCAGCACGCCGCCGGTGCCGGGTTCCATCCAGCCCACCGACCGCACGGCGCGTACCACCGATGGCCACCGGTCGCACCAGCGGCACGGGGGCAGCGCCGAGCCGCCGGGGCCGCCCACCGGATCGGTCCCCCGGGGATGACCGCAGCGCCCGCACTGCGGCCAGGACAGCGGGACGATCCCCGCCAGGCACCGTGGACACACCACCTCGCCCTGCCGGGGCGCGTGGGCAGTGCGACACACGGCACACGCGGGAGGGAGCAGCAGGTCGCGGAGGCCACCAGCCAGCGCCGCCAACGCCGACCGCCGTCCGCCCGCAGACGCGGTCACGGGGCCGCCGCCGCCGCCCACATGACCTCCCGATCCGGGGCCACTCCGAACCACGCCTGGAACGCCTGGGCCCCCTGCTCCACCAGCATGCGCGTGCCGTCCTCGGCCACGCAACCAGCCTCCCGGCACGCGCGCACCCATGCCGTGCCGCCGGGGGCGTAGACCAGGTCCAGCACCGCGTGTCCCGGAGCGATCCATGCCGGCGGGACCGGCATCTCCGCCCGCTGCTGCCCGATGGGGGTGGCGTTGATGACCACGCCGGCACGGCGCACGACGAGCTCGGTGGCGCCCGCAGCCGAGCCAGCGCGCGGCCGGGCCGCGACCACGCGCACCGGGACGCCGACGCGTGCCGCCAGCTGCTCCGCGCGAGACGGGGTGCGCGCCACGACCACGATCCCGCCGTGCGCGCGCTCCGCCAGCGCCACCAGCACGGCGGCCGCCGAACCGCCCGCCCCGAGCACCAGCACGGGCGCCCCGTCCCGCGTCCTGGGCCACACGGCCGCCAGCGCCGCCCGCGCCCCGTCGACGTCGGTGTTGTGGCCCACCAGCTCGTCGCCTTCGTGCCAGAAGGTGTTCGCCGCGCCCACCCGGGCCGCCATCGCGGTGAGGCGATGCGCCGCTGCAGCCACGGCCTCCTTGTGCGGGATGGTCACGTTGCCGCCCCCCCGGCCCCGGGCCAGCTCATCGAGGGCGGCCCCAAGGCCATCCGGCGGCACATCAACGGGGGCGTAGTCGATGGACAGGCCGGCGGCGCGCAGCGCTGCGCCCTGCATGGCCGGAGACCGCGCGTGCGCCACCGGGTGCCCCAGCAGCACCAGGCGCGCCGGGGGCGACGAGGCCCGCGGCACAGCGGGCGCCCGGGTCACGCCGGCGGGGGGTCCGTCACGGACAGGAGGCGATCGAGCGCCGCGCGCACCTCCGCCTCGATCTCGGCACAGGTCACGCGGTACTGGTCCAGGTCGCCGCCAAACGGATCGGCAATGGGACGCGCGGTGTGCTCACCGAATCCCCCCAGCAGCGCAGCGCGCCCCTCGCCGCCCATCGCCTCCACCACGGTCAGGTGCCCGCTCCCCATGGTCAGGATGGCGTGCGCCTCCGCCACCAGCTCCGGGGTCAGCACCCGCGCCTGGTGCCCGCTGAGGTCCATCCCCCGTTCCATCGCGACCAGCAGCGACCCGTCCGACGCGGGCGCCTCGGGCCAGGCGTGGGTGCCGGCGCTGCCCACCGTGACGTGCGCGGCGCCGCGCGCGGCAAGCTCCCGCCTCGCCACGACCTCGGCGAGCGGGCTGCGACAGGTGTTGCCCGTGCAAACGAAGAGGAGATGCATGAGGGCCGAAGGCACGGGTCAGGTGTCGCCAAGCAGGTCGGGCACGCAGCGCCGCAGCTCGCTCGCCGACAGCACGCCGGGACGGATCACGCGCGCCCGGCGGCCGGTGCAGTCGACCACGGTGGACGGCGCTGACGGCGCCAGGCGGCCACCGTCCAAGACGTGCAGCAGGCCGCGGCGGATCGCGTCGGGCCACTGCTCGACAATCTCGGAGGCGGACACCGCAGGCGGTACCCCGGGGCGGTTGGCGCTGGTGCTGGTGATGGGCTCGCCATAGGCCGCCAGCAGGCGCTGCAGCCCGGGGTGCGGGGTCCACCGCACGGCCACCCCGCCCTCGGGGCCACGCAGGCGGGGCGGCACCCGCCCCGCACCGCCACGAAGCACCAGTGTCAGCGGTCCGGGCCAGTGGCGCGCCGCGAGGTGGGCGGCGTATGCGGGGAGGTGCAGGTCCAGCCGATGCACCTGTTGCGGATCACCGATGAGCAGGAGGAACGGCTTGCCCGGAGGACGTCCCTTGAGGCGCACCAGCGACTCCACCGAGGGGTGGTCCACGGCGGTGCCAAAGCCGTACACCGTCTCCGTGGGATAGGCCAGCACCCCGCCGCGCGCCAGGTGGGCCAGCGCCTCGGCGATGGCGCCCTCGACCTCGTCGGGCGACCAGAACGGCACGGTGGGCAGGGCCGTCACGGGCGTCAGTCCGGCAGCAGACTCAGCGCATCGGCGCGGGCGAAGTCACCCGGATCGGTGATCTTCATGGCCCGCTCACTCCCGCGCACGACCACGACGGTGCCGCCGATCCGCTCCACCAGCGCCGCATCGTCGGTGGCGCCCACCCCATCACGGCGCGCCGCCACGTGGGCGGCCTCCAGCAGCGTCCGCGGGAAGGCCTGCGGCGTCTGCGCCCGCCAGAGCCGCGCGCGGTCGACCGTGCGCACGATGCGCCCCGTCGCATCGACTTCCTTGAGCGTGTCCACCACGGGGAGCGCCGCAATCGCCCCGTGTCCGCGCCGCGCCTCGTCGATCACCCGGGCGATCGTGTCGTCCGTGACCAGCGGCCGCGCGGCATCGTGCACCACGGCCACCGCGACCTCCTCCGGGAGGTCCTCCAGGCCGTTCACCACGCTCTCATGCCGCTCCGCGCCCCCCACGGAGATGAGCAGCCGATCCACGTCGCACTGGAACAGCCATGGCGGGGGATCGGCCGCGTAGGCCTTGGGCAGCACCACCACCACCAGCGCCACGTCCGGGCGGGCCATGAACGCCTGGACGCTGTGCAGCAGGGCGGGCTTGCCGGCCACCCAGCGGAACTGCTTGAGCTCGGCGCTCCCCGTGCGCTGCCCCGAGCCGCCCGCCACGATCACCACCCCCACGTCGCGCGTGACCGCCCCGCCGCCCACGCCCTCGCCGCGCGAGGCCACCACCGGCGGAGGGATGATGCGCCGCGGCGGCGGCGCCGCGTCCTGTCCAGGAACCGTCACGCGGCCTCCCGCCCAACCGTGCGCCGCAGCAGGTCGCCCAGCGAGGCCACGGGGACCACGGTCATCCCCTCCGGCGTGCGGCGCGGCACGCCGCGCTCGGCCAGGAAGGCCTGGGTCATCCCCAGCTTGGCCGCCTCCGCCAGGCGACGCTCCACCTGCGACACGGAGCGGACCTCCCCCCCGAGCCCCACCTCCCCCAGAAACACCGCGCGCGGCGGCAGCGGTCGGTCGGCCACGCTGGAGGCCAGCGCCGCGATGACCGCCAGGTCCGCCACCGGTTCCTGCACCCGCATCCCGCCTACCACGTTGCAGAACACGTCCAGCTGCGCACAGGAGATGCCGCCACGCTTGTCCAGCACCGCCAGCAGCAGTGCCAGGCGACGCCCGTCGATCCCGGTGGCCACGCGCTGCGGCGTGCCAAACCCGGCGCGAGCCGCGAGCGCCTGCACCTCTACCAGCACGGGGCGCGTCCCCTCCATGAGCGCCGTCACGGCGCTGCCACTCGCCACGGCCTCGCGGTCCCCCAGGAAGAGCGCCGAGGGGTTCTCCACGGGGACCAGCCCGGCGGGGAGCATCCGGAACACGCCGATCTCGTCCACCGAACCGAAGCGGTTCTTGGTGGCCCGGAGCACCCGGTGCTCCAGCGAGCCCTCGCCCTCGAAGTACAGCACGGTGTCGACGATGTGCTCCAGCGTCTTGGGGCCCGCGATGCCGCCGCCCTTGGTGACGTGGCCGATCACGAACACCGCGATCCCCGCGTCCTTAGCCAGCCGCATCAGGCGCGCCGCGCACTCGCGCACCTGCCCCACGTTCCCCGGCGCGCCCTCGAGCTGGTCGGTGTGCACGGTCTGGATGGAGTCCACCACCAGCGCCTGCACGCGCCGCCCCGAGGGAAGCGGCGCGCCGGCAGTGGCCACGATGGCCTCCAGCGACGTCTCGGTGAGCAGCGCCACCTGCGCGGCGTCGGCCGCCTCGGCCAGCCGGTCGGCGCGCAGCCGCACCTGCAGCGCGCTCTCCTCGCCGGACACGTACAGCGTGCCGTGCCCGGCCGCCGCCAGCCGCGCCGCCACCTGCAGCAGGAGCGTGCTCTTGCCGATGCCGGGCTCGCCGCCCACCAGCACCAGGCTGCCGGGGACGATCCCTCCGCCCAGGACGAAGTCGAACTCGCGCAACCCGGTCCCCCAGCGCGGGGTGGCCGCTGAGACCACGTCACCCAGGGGGACCGTGGGGAAGGCCGGCAGCGCTCCGCGCGCGGCGCGCCGGCCCGCGGCGGGGGGCGCCACCACCTCCTCCACGAGGGTGTTCCACGCCCCGCAGCCGTCACACCGCCCCGCCCACCGCGGCGCTTCCACCCCGCACTCCTGACAGCGGTGCACCGTGCGCGCGCGCGCCATCACGCCCCCCTCAGAACGGTGTCCCCGCGAAGTCGTCGTCCCCCTTCACCAGCTTGGGCCCACCGAAGTCGGCGGGGGGCTGGCGCGGGGAGAAGTTGTCGAAGCGCGTGTACTGCTTGTGGAAGAAGAGGCGCGCGGCGCCGATGGGCCCGTTGCGCTGCTTGCCGATGATGATCTCGGCACGCCCCTCAAGCGACGGGTCCTTGAGGCGCCCGGTCTCGTCGCGCTCCGCGTACACCTCCTGCCGGAAGATGAACATGATCACGTCGGCGTCCTGCTCGATGGCGCCGGACTCGCGCAGGTCGGAGAGCTGCGGACGCCCCTTGTCATCGCCGGTGCGCTGCTCGGGGGCGCGGGAGAGCTGGGAGAGCGCCATGACCGGCACCCCCAGCTCCTTGGCCAGCGCCTTGAGCCCGCGGGAGATCTGCGAGACCTCCTGCTGGCGGTTCTCGACGCCCGGCGGGCCGGACATCAGCTGCAGATAGTCGACAATGATCAGCCCGAGGTCGTGCTCGGCCCGGAGGCGCCGCGCCTTGGCGCGCATCTCCATCAGGCCAATGCCGGGGGTGTCGTCGATGTAGATGGGCGCATGGCTGAGGATGCCGGCCGCCTGCGCCAGGCGCGGCATCGATTCGTCGAGCGCCCGCCCGCCCTTGCGCAGCGCCTGCGCGTCCACGAGCGCCTCGGAGGCCAGCATGCGCTGGACCAGCGACTCCTTGCTCATCTCCAGCGAAAAGAAGGCCACCGGCACCTTGGCGGTGATGGCGGCGTGCTGGGCGATGTTGAGCGTGAACGCCGTCTTGCCCATGGACGGGCGGGCCGCCACGATGACCAGGTCGGCGGGCTGGAGCCCGGAGGTCATCATGTCCAGTTCCGTGAACCCCGTGGGGACGCCGGTGACCACCTGGTCGCGCTGCGCGAGCAGTTCCAGCGTCTCCATGGCGGGCCAGAGGAGCTCCTTGATGCGCGCGAAGCCGGCCTTCTCGCGCGCCTGCCCCAGCCCGAAGATCCGCTGCTCGGCGCTGTCCAGCAGCTCGCCGGCGGTGACCCGCCCCTCGAAGGCCTCGCCGACGATCTCCGTGGAGACCTCGATGAGGCGCCGCATGAGCGCCTTCTCGCGCACGATGCGCGCATGGTACTCCACGTTGGCGACCGTGGGCACCGCGTCCAGCAGGAAGGCGAGATACTCGCGCCCCCCGGCATGCTCCAGCTCCCCGCGCCGCTCCAGCTCATCCGCGAGCGTGAGCGGATCCACCACGCCGCCCCGCTCGGTGATGCCGAACATGGCGCGGAAGAGGCGCCGGTGCCCCTCCCGATAGAACATCGTGTCGTCGACGTGCTCGGCGGCGCGCATGACCGCGTCGGCGTCGAGGAGCATGGCGCCCAGCACGGCCTGCTCCGCCTCCTCCGACCAGGGCGGGCGGCGCTCCTTGTACGGGTCGCGGGGCACGGGCGCCGCCGCGGGCGCCCCCATGGGGGCCAAGGCCATCCCCGTCATGCGCCCGCCGGGGCGGGGCCGTCCCCGCGTCCGTCGTGCGCGCGCGCCGCGAGCAGGATCTGCTGGGCCAGCCGCACGTCCGCCCACGTGGGCCGCTTCCACGCCTCGTTGCGGAGCAGCGCGGCCGGATGGTACGTGGCCACCACCGGGATCCCCATGACGCCGTGCACGCGTCCGCGGAGCGCCCCGATCCCCTGGGTGGATCCGGTCAGCGCCTGCGCCGCCACGCGACCCAGCGCAAGGATCACGCGGGGACGCACCAGCGCCACCTGGCGCCAGAGAAAGGGAAGGCAGGCCTGCATCTCGTCGGGGAGCGGGTCGCGGTTGCCGGGTGGGCGATGCTTGAGGACGTTGGCGATGTACACCTCGTCCCGGGAGAGCTTGATGGCCGCCAGGATGTTCGTCAACAGCTGCCCGGCCTCGCCCACGAACGGCAGGCCGGTGGCGTCTTCGTCAGCCCCCGGTGCCTCGCCGATGCACATCACATCGGCCCGCGGAGGCCCCGCGCCGGGCACCGGATTGCGGGCGGAGCGATGGAGGGCGCATCCCACGCACGCCGCCGCAGCATGCCCCACCGCCTCGAGCGAGTCCAGGGCCGTCACCGCATCCGGCAGGGGCGGGGCGGCGCGCACGATGCCGGCGGGGAGCGACAACGCGGTCAGCCACGACGGCCACGGCGTCGCCGCAGGCGCTCCCTCCTCGACCTCGGGGGCACCGGCAGGCGGACGCCCCGGGCGCGGCGGTTCCGCGGCCCCGCCTGAGATGCCGGTCGCCTGCAACGCGGAACGCCAGTCGCCACCGACCACGAGGTCGGCGGCCGGCACCCGCGGTGTGATGGGCGGCGGGGCAGACGGACCGGGGGCCGGCACCGCCGACGGGGCCTCCGGTTGGGCTGGTGACGCCCCACGGGCCGCCCCTCCGCCCTCCCGTCCCGCCACCGGCGCACGCTCGTGCCCGCTGAGCGCCGTGCCGAGCGCCTTCCCGCCCGCGAGCAGCGCCAGCGCGTCGTCCACCGACAGCGCGTCGAGGACGAATTCGGACTCGCCCAGCTCCCGACGCTGTTCCAGGTACCGGCGCAACCGCTCCCGGGCATCCATGGCCCGATCCCTCAGCGGGAGCGTCGCCGGCGCACGCGAGCGGTCGGCCGGGTCAGGCCGGGCGCCGCCGCGGGACCACCTGATACTCGATCTCCCCCGAGGCGAGCTCCTCGAGCGCGCGCGTGGTGAGCTTCTTCTCGTGCAGGGCGCGATCACGCGGGAACTCGTTGAGCACCCGCGCGAACTTCGCCGCGATCAGGACGCTCAGGTACTTGTTGTCCGCCTTCTGCGCGACATCGGAAGGAGTGAACACCTGCATGGTCAGCCGTCCTTGGTGAAATCGTGTAGTTCCCGCTCGAGCTGCCGGATGAGGCCTTCGACCTGCGCTTCCAGCGCGTGCACCCGGTCCTGCCGCAACGCCTCCGCATCGACGATGGCGCTGACCTGCGACACCGCCCGATCCAGGTCGTCGTTGACCACCACGTAGTGGTACCGCCCAACGGCCGCCAACTCGTCCCGCGCGTTGCGCAGCCGCACCATCAACCGCTCCCGGCTTTCGCTCTGCCGCCCCGTGAGCCGGGCCAGCAACACCTCGGCCGACGGCGGCAGGACGAACACCAGCACCGACTCCGGAAAGGCCCCGTGAAACTGCCACGCGCCCTGGACATCGATGTCCATGACGACGTGACGCCCCGACTCCAGCACCCGTCGCACCTCGGACCGCAGCGTCCCGTACCGGTAGCCGTGCACCAGCGCCCATTCCGCAAAGGCGCCAGCGTCCACCTGTGCCGCAAACGCGTCGTCGGACAGGAAGTGATAATCGCGCCCGTCCACCTCCCCCTCGCGCGGCGGTCGCGTGGTGCAACTCACAGAATAACCAAGGTCCGCACGCCCGTCCAAGAGGCGCTTGGCGATGGTTGTCTTCCCCCCGCCCGACGGAGCGGACAGAATGACCGGAAATCGGCTCATTCGAGGTTCTCCACCTGCTCACGGATCCGCTCCAACTCCTCCTTGAGTTGGACGACGTCGTGCAGGATGGGGGCGTCGGCGGCCTTGGAGCCGATGGTGTTGGCCTCGCGCACCATTTCCTGCAACAGGAAACCCAGCCGCTTCCCCACGGGCTCTCCATCCCCGGCGCCCAGCGCCTCCCGGCACGCCACCAGATGCGATCGGAAGCGATCCACCTCTTCACTCACATCCAGCCGGTCCGCCAGCAACGCCACCTCCTGCGCCAGGCGCTGGGGGTCCACGACCAGGCCGTCCGCCAAGTCGCGCACCGCGCTTCGCAACCGGTCCCGATGGGCCACTAGACGTTCGGGGGCACGCGACGCGATGCGACCCAGCGCGTCCTCCAGCACCGCCAGCCGCTGCACCAGGACCGCCGCCAGCCGCGCCCCCTCCTCAGCACGTGACCGGGCCAACCCGGCCGTCGCCTGCTCCACCACCGCCAGCAGCTCCGCCACCGTCCCCCCGGACTCCTCGCGCCCCGATTGGATCACGTCGGGCATACGGAGCACCGTGGCGAGGTCCACCCCGCCATCCAACGCATGGGCCTGCTGGAGCGCCCGCAACTGGGCCACCGCCGCTGCAAAGCGCACCGGGTCGATGGCCACCGGTCCCTCGTCCGGGCGGACCAGCCGCACCGACAGCGTGACGTGGCCCCGACTCACCCGCGACCGCAACGCCTCGCGCACCTCCGCCTCCCAGCGGGCGCACTCGGCCGGGAGCTTGAGCGCGGGGGAGAAAAACCGATGGTTCACCGTGCGAAGCTCGGCCACCAGCTGCCACCCGCCAAAGGGGCCATCGGCCGCGCCGAACCCGGTCATCGAGCGGATCATCCTCGTGCTCCCTTCGGCATGACGGTCCTCAGTTCCAGAATTCCCACCGGATGCCGTACACCTGCACGGCCGGCGGCATGGTGATCCCGGGGATCTGCTCGTAATCCCCCCCGGTGAGGTTGCGGTACTGGTAGAACAGGGTGCCCTGCTGCAGGCGCAGCTCCAGCAGCGCGGACACCACCTGGGCGCGCTCCGTCACCTTCACGGTGAAGTCGTCCCCATTGCGTCCGTAGTAGAACGGCACCGGGTCGCGCAGGTCGTACGCCAGCCGCGCATTCACGCTGAACTGTCCCTTGGGGAAGCGGGAGCGCCAGTCACTGACCAGCGCCAGCTCGGCCCGCAGCTGCGTGCGCGAACGGCCGTACTGCGGGGTGTCCCACCGCGTCCCCTGCAGCTCCAGCCGCAGGTCCTTGTAGAGCGATCCATGGGCGCCGAAGAGCACCCCGGATGCCGGCAACGTCTCCAGCAGCTCGGGATCAGCCTGCAGCATGCCCAACCCGCGCATGGCGTCACGCCCGGCCTGCACCATCCCTCCACCAACCCAGAGCCGTCCCTGCCGCACGAAGAGGTCGGCGCGCCGGTAGGTGGTGGCGGGGCGACCGGTGCCCGCGGCGGGGGTTCGCGCCTGCTGACTGAGTCCGAGGGCCAGCCAACGGAAGGGGGTGGCTCTGGCGGTCAGCTCCACGCGCCGGGTAGAATCGGGGCCGCTCCACTCCGCATAGCTCCCCACCCCCCAGCGGGTCCCGAAGGCCTCGGCCCGCGCCGAGGGCGCCTGATGCGTCACCCCGTTGATGGGACGCAGCCGGTTGGCCACCGCGACCTCCCAGCGGGACGTGCGATACCCGACGGCCAGCAGCTGCTGCGTGCGGCCACGGACGGTATCGCCGGAGATGGCGGCCGAGCTGTCCGCGGTCCCCTCCACGGCGGTGGTGCCGGAGTCGGCCAGCCCCTGCAGGCGCGTGCGCGCCGCCGCGACCACCGCGTGCGCCCACAGCCCGGTGCTGGTGTCGCCGTACCCCACGCGCAGGTAGCTGTCGCGACGGCCGCCCTTGTAGGCCGGCAGGTCTTGAAACCCCGAGCGGGCGGTGTGCGCATCCCGGTCGCGACCGGCCTGCACGGCGAAGGCATCGAAGCTCAGCCGTCCTCGGGTCCATCCCAGCCGTCCCATAAAGCCCTGCACCGTGCCATCCCCCCGCTGCCGCTGGATGCCACCGGTGGAAAACGCCGTGACGCGTCCTGTCTGCGTGGCCACCTGCTGGCCGCCCAGCTGCAGGCTCAGGCCATTGCGCCAGCGACGTCCCAGCATGCCGCGAAAGGCGTTGGTGTTGAGGTCGCCCGTGAAGATGTCCGCCCGCGACCACGGGGTGGTCCCAGTAACGGTCCAGCTTCGCATCCACACCCGGAGCTCACCGGCCGAGCGTTCCACCACCACCTCATCCAGCGGCCAGAGCGCGATGTCGGTGAGGTCAAGCACCCCGTCCTGCCGCGGTTCGATGGCATCGACCTCCACGCCATCGAGGAACAGGCGCAGCTTGCGCGCGTCCCCCTGGAAGGTGGCCACGTGAAAGCCCGCCGCCCAGGCGCTGCGAAAGGTGGTGGCCCCGGGGATGCGGTCCAGCAGGTCGGCCAGCGTGAAGGCGCCAGTGGCCAGCAGGGCGGCCCGATCGTAGCGCCATCGTTCCAGCACGTCGGTGACGCGAGGTACGGCAAACCGGGCGATGGGCGTCTTGACGGTGTCGGCCTGCTTGGCGGCATACACGCTGTCCACGCGCCGCTGCGCCAGGGAGTCCAAGCGCGCCCGCAGGGCGGCCGAGTCGAGGCGCGGCGCGGCGAGCGAATCGGCGGGCGCCCCGGCGCGCTTCACCGTGTCGGTGGCCGGGGGGCGCACCGGGCGGGTGGGGGGCGGCTGCGTGCCTCCACGTGCGGGCGTGAGCAACGCCAGCACGCACCACAGCGCGACCGCCTGCCACACCGGGGCCAGACGGCGTGCCCGCGGGGCCGCGCGCTGCGTCAGTGCGCCGCCCGGCCGCGGAGGAGCTCGACGAAGGTTCCGACGGGGATGCCCGTCGGCCCCTTGGGGATCCACCCCAGGTCGGCCTGCGAATACGCCGTGCCGGCGATGTCCAGATGCACCCAGGGATACCCCTCGGCGAATTCGCGCAGGAACAGCGCGGCCGTGATGGAGCCCGCCGACCGCCCGCCGGTGTTGCGGAGATCGGCCACGTCCGAGCGGATCTGCTCCTTGTACTCGTCCCACATGGGGAGCGACCATCCCGGCTCCCCGGCACGGCGGCCAGCCGTGAGCACCTCCTGGACTGCCATCTCGTCGGTGCCGAAGACGCCGACCGCATGGTGTCCCAGCCCGATCACGATGGCTCCCGTCAGCGTGGCGGCATTGACCACCAGCGACGGCTTGAGCCCGGCGGCGTAGACCAGCAGGTCGGCCAGCACGAGGCGCCCTTCGGCATCCGTGTTGATGATCTCAATGGTCTTGCCGTTGGAGGCGCGCACCACATCCCCCGGCTTGACGGCGGTACCGGACGGCATGTTGGTGGTGGCGCCAATCAGTCCGGTCACGTTGAGGGGCAGCTTCAAGCGCCCAAGTGCTTCCATCGCGCCCAGCACGCCCCCGGCGCCCGACATGTCGAACTTCATCCACTCCATGTCGGCCGCCGGCTTGATGGAGATGCCTCCGGTATCGAAGCACAGCCCCTTGCCCACGAGCACCACGGGCGGGGCATCCGGCGCGCCCCCGCGATAATCCAGGCGCACCAGACGCGGTTCCTCTGGCGTCCCTTGTGCCACGCAAAGGAACGAGCCCATGCCGAGCGCCGCCATGTCCTCGCGCCCCAAGACGGTGCACGTCATGCCGTGCCGCGCGGCGATCTCCTGCCCCACCGTCGCAAAGGTGTCCGGCGTGCAGACATTGCCGGGCATCATCCCCAGCCGCTTCGCCAGCGCCTGGCCATGGGCGATGGCCACCCCGGCGGCAAAGGCCTCGCGGGACGGCGCGTCATCGGTCGTGATCACCATCACGCGCTCCACCGGCGGGCGCCGATCCTTCTCCGCCGGGGGCGTTTGCAGGTCGGGGTAGCTCCAGCAGCCGGCCGACGCACCGATGCAGATCCCCTCGACAGCCTCCGGCGTCGCATCCGGCGCCCACAGCGCGAGGGCACCGGTGCCCAGCCGGGTGGCCTGCCGCGCGGCGACCGCGGCCGCGCGGCGCATCGACGCGCGCGTCGGCGCCCCCGTCCCGCGCCCCACCAGCAGCAGGCGCTGCACCCCGGCGTCGGTGCCGACCACCAGCAGCGTCTCGTCACGCCCACCGCGGAAATCGCGCCGACGGAGGGTGCGCGCCAGCGCGCCGGCGAACGCGCCATCCAGCTGGGCCAGTGCACCGTCCACCCCGGCGTCCGGGGGCAGGATCACGGCAAGGAGCGGCGTGTCGAGCGACGCCGGCGCCGCATGGCTGAGCGAAAATTCCACGCGCATCGGGAGGGGGTTCAGGCGAAGGGACCGACGGGGGACCGTGACCGCCACGGTCACCGCCCCCGTCAACGTAGCCGACCGACGGGCTCCAGAAGTTCGGAAGCCCCTCAGCCCCGGGACAGACAGCACGCGCCCGGCCCTCCTGCGAGGACCGGGCGCGTGCCAGGACAGCTGGGGCGGGTGGACTCGAACCACCAACCACTCGATTAACAGTCGAGCGCTCTGCCAGTTGAGCTACACCCCAATCGCACCGGCCGCTCCAGCGGCAGCCTCACCGTCCGCAACGCCGCCGACGCTCAAAGCTGCTGCGATCGGGACCGACGGGCAAGCGGGGCGGCATGCCCAGAGTGGGGGTCGAACCCACAAGCCCCGAAGGGCGGGGGATTTTGAGTCCCCTGCGTCTGCCAATTCCGCCATCTGGGCCGCGCCCGGCGTGCACCACCGCCGGACCTCGTGGCAAACTACCGACGCTGGCGCGCGCTGTCCAACCCCAGTCGACGGCGCTGCAGCTCCAGCATCCCCCGCCGCATCTCCTCCTGCAGGGCGAAATAGCGGGCGCGCTGGCTGGGCGAGAGAAACCGGGCCAGCTCGCGCTGCTCCCCCTCCAGCAGCTCGACCTTGCGCCGCTCCAGGCGGGGAATCTCGTCCAGCAGCTGCGCCACCGCCCCCTGATCCACCGTTTCCGCGGCGGCCAAGGCGCGGCGCAACCGCACCCGGACGGCCATCTCGTCGCGACGGAGGAGGCGCCGCTCCTCCTCCAGGCGCGACGCCACCCCGCGCAGCTGGGCGAACTGCTCCTCCGTCAGCTGCAGTCGCACCCGGACCACGGAATCCAGCCGGGCCTGCAAGCGCTGGGCGGTCGGCGGCCGGCGATCCATCCGCTCACCGCGCCCACGCTCCTGCGCTCCTGCGGGGTGGAAGAGCCCCCCCACCACCAGCAGCGCCACGATCACCCCCAGGCGCCCCCCCCGCACGTCACGCCCGCCGCAGGACGCGCTCCTCATGGCAGGTGCCCTGCCGTGGTGGTCACCACGGGCAACGTGCCCAGCGGCTCCTCGGACGGGGCCCCATCCCAGGCGTCCAGCCGGGCGAGGACCGTCTGCATCTCCTCGGCGGTGTAATCCCCCAGGTCGCCGTAGGACACCGACTGGAGGAGGACCTCGCTCCCATCAGACCGACCGAGCCCCGCGGTGTCCTCCGACAGGCTCACGCTCGCGTCCGCCACCGCCATCAGGCGGCCGGACGGTGCCACCAGCTGCTGCCACACGGCGGCGCCGCCTGCGCAGACCAGTACCGTGGCCGCCATCCGGAGCAGCGCCGGGCGCCACCGGGAGGACTGGCGACGCGCCACACTCGGGATGGCCGCGTCGGAGGAGGCCCCCCGGCGCGGCTGTGCGGCGCGCACCGCGGCCGCAATGCGCGCCGAGTCGATGCTCGGCGCCTCGACCCGCAGCGGCTGCAACTGCCGCAGCAGACCGACATCGGCCGCACACGCCGCACAGCGCGCCACGTGCTGCCGGACGATCTCGGCTCGGCCGCTATCGAGGGCGCCGGCCACGAACTCCGGCAGCTGATCCTGGATGGCGGTGTCCTGGCAGTCAGTCATCAAGGTGTCCCCGCACCATCCGCATGGCGTTGTGATAATGCACCCGAGCCGCCCCCTCCGTGCTTCCCACGATGGTGGCGATCTCCCGATACCCCAGCCCTTCCTGCACCCGCAACAGAAACACTTCCCGCTGCAGCCGCGTCAAGCGCCCAAGGGCCGCGCGCATGCGCCCCGAGGTCTCCCGGGCCAAGAGCCCGTCCAGCGGGGTGTCATGGGCCAGCACCTGATCGTCCCCCAACTCGACTTCCTCCCCACGACGCGCAGCGCTGCGACGCCGATCGATCACCAGGCGTCGGGCAATGGTGAAGAGCCAGGTGCGCCAGGTGCTGTCGGACCGAAACCCGCTCAAGGCCCCGAAGGCCCGGATGAACGTCTCCTGCACCACATCCGGCACCTCGTCACGGTCCACCATGCGCGCGACAAACCGCGCCAGCGGATCGGCATGCCGGGCGACCAGCCGCGAGGCGGCCAGCTCGTCCCCCGCCTGCCACCGGGCAATCAGGTCGAGGTCGAGTGCCGCCTCGTCTGGTGCAGGGAGGGCCTCCATGGGATCACGCGATTGGACGGCGGAGCGGGCCGGATGTTAAGCGGGTTGCCGAGGCCGGGTCACGCCCCGGGGCCGGCGGCCCCCGAGGCCGAGGTGGCTGGGGCGGCGTCGGGGCTGGGGGCGGCGGGTTCCGCGGGGCGCGCGCCGGCGGGGGCCGCTCCGGCTTGCCGGACGGCTTCCAACGCGGCTTCCAGACGCCGAGCCTCTGTGTCCTGGAGCGCGAGGGCATTCCAGAGGCGCTCCCGGACGTCCGGGGCGAGTGCCCCCTCGCCCCCGCCGGCGCGGAACCAGGCATAGCCAAGGGCGGCGGCGGCCTCGTCGGCGCGCTCACGGGCGCGATAGGCGTCGATCCGCAGTTTCCCCTCGTCGAGCAGCTCCTTCGCGGCGCTCCCCGCCTTGTCGATCTCCTGCCGTACCTTGTCCCACAGGGCCATCGGATGCTCCTGGTTAAGGGTTCCTCATGGTACGGGGGGCGCGAGACGCAGGTTCCAGCGTCGCAATGAAAAGCCCCCGCCGGTGGGGGCGGGGGCTTTGGCACACGGGGCGCGCGAGGTCAGGCCTCGACGGTCTCCTCGACGAACTCGACGGGGAGGACGCTCACCTTGTAGCGCTTCTTGTTCTTGTGCTGGAACTGGACGACGCCATCGACCAGCGAGTAGATGGTGTAGTCGGTGCCCATGCCGACGTTGCTGCCCGGGTGCCACTTGGTGCCGCACTGCCGGATGATGATGTTGCCGGCCGAGACGAACTCGCCGCCATACTTCTTGACGCCGCGGTACTGCGGATTGGAATCGCGGCCGTTGCGGGAGGAGCCGACGCCCTTCTTATGTGCCATGGATCAGTCTCCGAAGGCCACGCGCCCGGAGGCGCGCGGCCGGCTCTCAGCCGAGGGTGATGTCCTTGATGCGGACTTCGGTGAACTTTTGCCGGTGGCCCTGCTTGCGGGCGTAGTTCTTCCGGCGCTTGAACTTGAAGACGATGATCTTGTCGTCGAGCCCGTGCTTGACGATCTCGCCGGTGACCTTGGCGCCCGCCAGGGTGGGCACGCCGGTGCGCAGCGTCGTCCCGTCAGACCCGAGGAGGACATCGTTGAACTCGACGGCGGTGCCGGCCTCCCCCAGAATCGAGGGAATGCGGAGGGACTTGCCGGGCTCGGCGCGGAATTGCTTCCCGCCGGTGCGAATGATGGCGTAGCTCATGGGCAGCGCTGCCTGTCGACGGGCCTGTCACAACGGTGGACCTGCGGGAGCCGAGAACCCGTGTCGCGGGGCCCGGCCACCGATGCCTTGGTGGCGGACACCCCGAACGGGGCCTCGCGCATAGCGTTCTGGCGAAGCCTTAAATCCTATCGCTGCAGCAGTTACCTGTCAAGCGAGGGCATACTGCTGGGTGACATCCCGCTGCGCGCCCCGCACCACAAGCTTGATCTCGTCCGGCTTGAGGAGGGGATCATCCCGCATCTCCAGCGGGAACCCCGCCAGTTTTTCCAGCCGGCGCACAAAATCATGCTCCTGTTCCAGCACATGGAGTGCCACCTCCGGGTGCAGGCGCAGCGTCACCGACTCCTTGCGCCCCTCCGCGGCCATGCGCCGCACCGCCCGCTCCGTGCGCCGGACGATGGTGTCCGGGGTGAAGATGCGCCCGGTGCCGCTGCAGGTGGGACAGGACGCCGTCATGCTCTGCCAGTGGCTCTGCCGGACCCGCTGCCGGGTCATCTCCACCAGCCCCAGCTCGGAGACGGCAAACGCCCGCGTCCGGGCCCGGTCGCGCCCCAGGTTGGTGCGCAACTCGTGCAGCACCTTGTCCCGGTTGGACTGCGTCTCCATGTCGATGAAGTCGCACACGATGATCCCGCCCACGTCCCGCAGCCGCAGTTGCCGGGCGATCTCGCGGGCCGCTTCGGTGTTGGTCCGGAGGATGGTCTTCTCCGGGTCCTTCTTCCCGGTGTAGCGCCCCGAGTTCACGTCGATGGAGACCAGCGCCTCGGTCTGCTCGATGACCAGGTAGCCGCCGCTGGGGAGGTCGCACCGCTTCTTGAAGAGGTCGCGGATCTCGGTCTCGATGTCCGCCTTGTCGAACAGCGGCACGGTCCCCTCGTACAGCGTCACCCGCTCCACCAGCTCCGGCGCGATCCCCTGCAGGTACTCGGTGATCTCGTTGTACACCTGCCGCGAGTCGACCGTGACCCCTTCCACCTTGGCGCTGAAGAGGTCGCGCACCAGCCCGCGGGTCACGTTGGTTTCCCGGTGGACCAGCGACGGCGCTCGCGTGAACTGGGTCTTCCGCTTGATGCGGCGCCAGTTGTTGATCAGGGTGTGGAGCTCCCGCTCGAAGCTCTCCCGGGTGGCGTCCTCGGACACCGTCCGGACAATCACGCCGCCCACGTCCGCCGGGAGCATCTCCTGCACCATCTGGCGCAGGCGCTGCCGCTCACCGCGCTCGTCGATCTTGCGGCTTACGCCCACCTTGGAGGCGAAGGGCATGTACACGAGGAACCGCCCCGCCAGGGACACCTGCGCGGTGACGCGCGGGCCCTTGGTGGAGATGGGCTCCTTGGTGACCTGCACCAGGAGCTCCTGCCCGCGCTTGAGCAGGTCCTGGATGGGGCGAACCTCACGGCGCCCGCGGCGCCCGCCGCCGTCCCCACCCTCCTCCTCGTCGTCGTCGTCCTCCTCGGACACCTCCGCATCCTCGACGACCACGTCGGCGGCATGCAGGAAGGCGGACTTCTCCGTGCCGATGTTGACGAAGGCGGCCTGGATGCCGGGGAGCACCGCCTCGACCTTGCCGAGGTAGACGTCGCCGACCATGCGGCGCGCGTCCGGGCGATCCACCAGCAACTCCACCAACTGGCCGTCCTCGATGATGGCGACCCGCGTCTCGCGCGGGGACGCGTTCACCAGGATCTCACGCTTCATTTCAGGTGCGCCACGGGGGACCGGCGGAAGGCGACTCCACCCTCCGGTCTCGCGGCCAACACGGTGAACCTGCGGTGGGCCCGCCCCCGCCCCCGGACGGGGCGCAGACGAACGGCATCACCCGGGACCCCCGGGAGCACGACGGATCGACCAGGGGTACGCGCCCCGGATCGCGGACCAGAGCACACCCCACGGTGGCTGGCGCAGATCCCGGCATCACACGCGACCGCCTGCGATCGGCACGCCCCGGGATCTCCCCAGGGCGCGTCGCGCACCGGAGCGACGTCCGGGCGTCGGCGGCGGGTGGTTGGTCCCCCGGCGGCCCCCAAGACGATCGCGCACCCCCCGTGAGTCGCACGGAAAGGCCGGCACCTGCAGCGACAGCTGACAACCGACGGGTCGGCCGACGAGGCACCCGCCCCGCCCGCCGCCGACCCGGACACTCCCCAGAACGGTACACCCGGAGCCAGAGCTCCCGCAATGCGCCCCCCGCCCGGCGCCCGCCCCGGCGGGTGCCGAGGCGAGCCGCCGGGCGTCCCGGCCCCTAGGCCAGCAGCCCCTTGAGCAGGTGCCGCGCGATCACCAGCCGCTGGATCTCGCTGGTCCCCTCGCCGATCTCACAGATCTTGGCGTCACGCATGAACCGCTCGACGGGGTAGTCCTTGGTGTAACCGTACCCGCCGTGCACCTGGATGGCCTTGATGGTGGCCCGCATGGCCAGCTCCGAGCAGAACAGCTTGGCCATGGCGGCCTCCTTGCCGAACGGGCGCCCCTGCTGCGCCAGCCACGCGGCGTGATAGACCAGGTGCCGCCCCGCCTCGATCTCGGTGGCCATGTCGGAGAGCTGGAACTGCACCCCCTGGAAGGTGGCAATGGCCGCCCCGAACTGCTTGCGCACCGAGGCGTACTGCAGCGACTGCTCCAGCGCCCCCTGCGCGATCCCCACCGACAGCGCCGCGATGCCGATCCGCCCCGCGTCCAGCGTCCGCATGAAGTTCACGAACCCGAGCCCCTCGGTGCCCAGCAGGTTCTCCGCCGGCACCTCCACATTGTCGAACAGGAGCTCGCGCGTGTCCGAGGCGCGCCACCCGAGCTTGTCCTCCTTCTTCCCGGCGGTGAAGCCGGCCATGGCGGGCAGCGACGGATCGTGCCCGATCCCCACCCGGAGGCACTCGGCGCGGTCGACGGTCTCCTTGGTGAGGATGAAGGACGAGATCCCCTTGGTCCCGCGCCCGGGCTCGGTGACCGCCGTGACCACGAACACTTCCCCCACCCCGGCGTGGGTGATGAACCGCTTGGACCCGTTGAGCAGGTAGTGGTCACCGCGCCGGACCGCCGTGGTGCGCGTGCCGCCCGCATCGCTGCCCGCCCCTTCCTCCGTGAGGCCGAAGCCGCCCAGCACGCGCCCGCTGGCCAGCAGGGGCACATAGCGAGCCACCTGCGCGGGCGTCCCGAAGTTGATGATCGGCGAGGTGCCCAGCGTCGTGTGGGCGCTGATGGTGATCGCATGCGACGCGCACACCTTGGCGAGCTCCTCGATGGCCACCATGAAGGCGAGCGTGTCGAAGCCCGCGCCCCCGAGCTCTTCGGCCCACGGGATGCCCAGCAGCCCCAGCTCCCCCATGGCCTTGACGGTCTCCCACGGGAAGGTGGCGTCGGCATCGTGGCGGGCCGCGACGGGGGCCACCTGGTCGCGCGCGAAGGCGCGCACCATGTCACGCACGGCGTGGTGCTGCTCGGAGAAGTAGAAGCTGTCGTCCATGGAAGAAAAAGTGGGGGCCTGGCTAGGCGCACACCGGACGCCGGCGCGGGCTGGCGCCGCGCTCCGGTGCCGCTGCGGTGCCGCCCAGGCACCGGTCGCACCCGGCACACGCCTCGCGCGCGGCCGGATCCCCGAAATAGCGCAGCAGGTACGCGCGACGGCAATAGCGAGTTTGCGCGTACCCTTGCATCGCCTCGAGGCGGCGCAGGTCGGCCTGCCGGCGTCGCGCGAGCGCCGCCCAGTCCACCGGCGCGTGCGCCGCCCCGGCGGGTTCCGCCGCGATCCGCCAGCCACCACCCGGCCGATGCCAGGCCACGAACTGCCCGCCCTCAAGCCGCTCCAACGAGCGGAGCACCCCGGACGATCCGCCAAAACACCGGGGCAAGGCGTCCAGATCGAGTGACACGCCGGTCTCGAGGTGCCGACCCGCCAGGCGCCACAGCGCCCGGAGCAGCTCCCGGTCGAGCTCGCGCGCACCCGTGAGTTCGCGCGTGATCCGCGCCGGCGCCGCCAGCAGCCGCACCCACACCCGTCCGGGGGCCGGCGCCTCCGGGGTGCAGACGCCGGCCCCCTGCAACAGGCGCAGGGCGGCCTCCACCGTGCGGCCGCCCACGTCGCGCGGCAGGGCGCCCGTCAGCGCCTCAAGCCGATCCCTCACCAGCCCGGACGCATCGGCGCGCGCGGTCAGCAGCCGCCAGAGCTGTTCCACCACGCGGCGCTCCGGATGTGCGGCGCCGATGAAGAACTCGTGCGTGAAGCGGTCCGAATAGCCGTGCAGCATCACGCAGGTGCCGGGCCGCCCGTCACGCCCGGCCCGACCGGCCTCCTGGTAGTACGCCTCCAGCGACCCCGGCATGGCGTGATGCACCACCACCCGCACGTCGGCCTTGTCGATGCCCATGCCAAAGGCACTCGTGGCGACGATGACGCGCACCTGTTCGTGCATGAAGGCATCCTGCGCGCGCTGGCGCGACGCATCATCCAGCCCGGCGTGATAGGCCACCGCGCGCAGGCGCCGCCGATTGAGCGCCCCGGCCACACGCTCCACGGCCTTGCGGGTGGGCGCGTACACAATGGCCGTCCCCTCGGCCTCTCGCAGCCACGCGACGGCCGCGTCGTCCTTGTCCTGCTGATTCCTGGTGGGGACCACGTGGTATGTCAGGTTGGTGCGGTCGAAACCGGCCACCACCACCCGCGGGGACCGGAGCGCCAACTGCCGCACGATGTCCTCGCGCACCTCCGGCGTGGCGGTGGCGGTGAGCGCCACTGTCTGCGGCCCGCCCAGCTGGTCTCGGATGGCGCCGATGCGCCGATAGCTGGGGCGGAAGTCGTGCCCCCATTCGCTGATGCAGTGGGCCTCGTCCACCGCCAGCAGCGCCACCCCCGCCGCCTGCAGGCGCCGGAGCAGCCGCCCGCCCTCCAGCCGCTCGGGGGCCAGGTACAGCAAGCGCAGGCGCCCCGCCTCCACCTCGGCGAGGCGGTCGGCCACCTCGCTGCCGCTCAGGGTGCTGTTGAGGTACGCCGCCGGCAGCCCGCGCCGCACCAGCGTCTCCACCTGGTCCTTCATGAGCGAGATGAGCGGCGACAGCACGAGCGTGAGGCCGCCCCGCACGAGTGCGGGGACCTGGTAGCACAGCGACTTGCCGCCTCCCGTGGGGAGCACGATGAGGGCATCGTGGCCGCCCAGCACCGCCTCCACGGCGCCCACCTGGGCGGGACGGAAGTCCGGGTAGCCGAAACGGGCACGGAGCAGCGCGCGCGCCGCCTCCAGCGCGGGTGCGGGAGCCAGGGTCATACCCCTACGGTGTCACCCGGGCGTCGTCACCCCGTCATTCACCACGTCATTCCGTTCGTCCCACTCCCCTTGCGGCACCGCGGCGGTCACGGCTGCCGCGACGCCCGCCACGACGCGGCTAGACCGCCCGCACGAAATGGCCGCGCGTGTAGGCGCCGTCGAGCACGCGCCGTCCCACCCCGAGGTCCGGGGAGGCGCCGCAGGCCAACGCATCCAGCGCCTCCCGATACCCCCGGGTGATCGCGCCCACCGGATCGCCAGGGACGTTGAAGAGCAGCTGGAAACCGCGCAGGCCGGCCTCCCACAGGGCCGGCAGAAACTCGGCGCCATCGATGGGACGGGAATGGAGCAGCCGATTGCGGCACGCCGAATCGGTGGCCACCGGGAAGGTGTACCCGGCCGGATCGGTGAGGGTGACGTGCGGATGCTGCTGGACGCACAAGTCGCGGCAGGTGGTGGGCACGCGATCGAAGGCGGCTGAGAGCACGCAATGCTCGATGGTCATCCCCTCGGGACGGCCGAAGACCACCACGTCAAACCCGGTGCCCCGCCAGGGGGCCACCAGCTCGGCCAACTCCGCGGTGGTCAGCTCGATGGACGCCACCTGTCGCGACGCTCCGAGATCCCGCAGGAAGGCCGCCGTGTGCGGGTTGAAGGCGTTCACGGCGTAGTCCCCCACCACGTCGCGCCCCTCGGCGGCCCACTCGGCCAGGAGCCCCACATGCCCGGTCTGCAGCGGCAGGCCGAGCGCCAGCCACTTGTCCAGGCGACGCCGCTCCTCGGGGCGGACGATGCTGGGCATCCGCAGGCGCACCCCGATCCCCGAGGCGGCCAGCTCCTCCGCCAGCGCGCGCACGCGCGCGGCGGGCGGCGCCGGGTGGCGCAGGAACGGATCCAGCACCACCTCGGTGGCCCCGTGCGCGGCCGCCTCGCGCCCCATCTCCACCTCGTACACCACGGCCCGCAGCTGGAACGCCGGTGCCGCTGCGTCCAGTGGCGGCTCAGGCGCGGCCGCCACCGGCACCTCGGCGACGGCCGCGGCGATGCGCGCCGCCTCGTCCATGGCCGCCCCGTCCACCTGCCACGCCACCTGCTCCTCCAGCGCGGCCACGGCCTCCTGACGCAGGCGATTGAGCTCACTCACCGGCAGGAACAGCCCGTCCCCCAGCCCGGCGGTGTCCACTGCGGCCAGCACGAAGGGGGTGCCCCCCAGCCGCCCGAACTGCTGGCGCAGCTGCGCCAGGTCCAGCGCGCGCTGCGAGGCGGGCGCCAGCGGCACCTCACCGCGCACGACCACCTCCAACCCGCCGCTGGTCCACACCGCCTTGAGCGGAGCCCCCGCCCGTCCGAACACGCGCACATCCACCGGGCGCGCACCGCGCAGCGGCGGCAGCGCCACGGCGGCATAGGTGTCCTGTGCCTCGCGCAGGAGGGTGGCATCACTGCTCCGGACCACGCGCCATCCCGCAGCGGGGAGCACCACCCCCTGCCCTCCCCGCACGACGATCTGCTGCCGGTGCATGGCGCCGTCGCGCCCCTCGGGGCGCACCTCCAGCACACTCCCGCCCACGGGGGCACCGCCAATTCCTTCAGGGGGCTCGAAGCCCACGCCATCGCCGACGGCGAGGGGGTGCGCCACCGACACGCGGACGGCGCGCTGGACCCGTCCCAGCACCGCGCCCAGCGGCACGCCGCGATTGTCGGGGTGCGACCGGGTGATGTAGTCGCGTCCGGCGCGCCCCCCGTACATCCCGCCAGTGTTGCCACGGGAGAAGATCTGGACCAGGGGGCGCACTTCCTCCTCCTCCGGAGGGCCGACCATCTCGCCCGCCCCCACCCGGTCCAACCACCCCCGATACGCCCGGGTGACCGTGGCCACGTACTCCGGCCGCTTCTTTCGCCCTTCCACCTTGAGGCACCCCACCCCCAGTTCGGCCAGCCGCGGCAGGTGGTCCTGCGCGGCCAGGTCCCGCGCCGAAATGAGGTAGCCGCGGTCGAGCGCGCGGCCGCTCGACGCGTCGGTGAGCGTGTAGTCCTTCCGGCACGACTGGGCGCACGACCCGCGGTTGGCGGAGCGCTCGGAGATCATCCCCGACATGTAGCACTGGCCGGAATACGAGATGCACAGGGCGCCGTGCACGAAGGTCTCGAGCCCCAGCGCGGGCACCGCCTCACGAATCCGGCGAATGTCGTCGAGGGTGTTCTCGCGGGCCAGCACGACCCGTTCGACGCCCAGCCGCTCCATCACGCGGGCCCCGGCCTCGTCATGCACCGTCATCTGGGTGGAGCCGTGGACCTCCAGCGCCGGAAACACCCGCTGGATGAGGCGCACCACCCCCAGGTCCTGGACGATGGCGGCATCAATGCCGCGGGCCACGCACTCGCCCAGGTACTGGAGGGCGTCGGCCAGCTCGTGGGACTTGATGAGGACGTTGAAGGTGAGGTAGACCCGGACGCCACGCCCGTGCGCGAGCGCGCACGCCTGCCCCAGCTCGTCCAGCGACAGCTGCGCCCCCTCGTCCCGGGCGTTGAAGCGCGCGGCGCCGAGGTAGACGGCGTCGGCACCGTTGGCGACCGCGGCGCGGACGGCGTCGAGGGAGCCGGCGGGGGCGAGCAGTTCGGGGGGACGGCCGAGGCGACGGTCAGGCATGCGCCAAAGCTAGCGTCCCCCCCAAGGGGCCGTCTCCTCGCGCGCGCCCCCGGCGCGTCAGCGGGGGGGGCGCGGGAGGAAGCGGAGGGCCAGCGCCACCGCCACGGCGGCGATGCCCGCCCACCGCAGCCACGGGAGCCTCAACTGCAGCGCCGAGGTGAAGGCGATCACCCCGAGCAGGATGAGCAGCAGCCGCAGCTGCGTACGGCTCATGGCGCTGCCGGCACGTTGAGGGCGCGCGCCTCGGCGTCGGGGACCTCCAGCACCAGGCGCAGGAGCGCCGTGGAGAACACCTTCCCCTGGGCATCGGTCTTGAGCGACAGCGTGCCTCCCCCGTCGAGGGCGCCGTGCAGCAGGAAGTTGAGCGCGCCCAGGTTGGGGAGTTCGAAGCGGTCGACTGGGCCGGTGAGTTGGCCGTCGAAATGGGCGGCCACCGCGGCCGCGGTGACGTGCGACACCAAGAGGGGATACCACTCGGGGCGCAGGGCGATGAGCCCCACGTTGGCGGTGTCCCCCTTGTCGCCGCTGCGGGCGTGGGCCAGGTCGAGCAGGCGGACGCGCATGGCGCTACTCCAGGATGTGCACGTGGGTGGAGACCGCCCGCTTGTCGAGGAGCGCGGGCCAGTAGGCCACGATCTCCTCGACCTTGGGGCGCCCGCCGGCGAATCCGGTCACCGACGGCGGACCGTTGAGGACCAGCGGCGCGATCTCCCGGGTGAAGCGCTCGACGGCGGCCCGGTCGGCGCCGCGGACGCCAATGCGGAACTGCACCTCGGGCGCGTCGCGGCCGTCGCCGGCCAGCGAACCGTGGGTGGCCGTGGCGCCCACGAATTCGGTCAGCACCTGGTCGAAGCGCAGCCCCAACCGGTCGAGGCGTTCCCGGAGCACGCGGTCCGCCACCTGCGCCTTCTCCATCGCGTCGGGCCACGCGTACACCAGCGACCCGACGGCCTTGTAGCCCGCGCGGTAGGCGATGGAGACCTTGAGGAAGGGGGTGGCCGGTCCGCCGGTGATGCCATGCACGCGCACCCGATCGGGGCCGTCCGCCTCGAGGCGAATGCTGGTGAAGTCGGCCACCACGTCCGGCGTGATGTAGCGCGCGGGATCGCCCATTTCGTACACCAGCTGCTCGGTGACGCTCGGCACGCTCACCCGCCCGCCGGTGCCCGGATGCTTGGTGATGACGAAGCTGCCGTCGGCCGTGGCCTCGGCGATGGGGTAGCCCACGTTGGCCAGGTCGGGGATGCTCCGCCAGTCGTGCAGGCAATTGCCCCCCGAACACTGGGCCCCGCATTCGAGGATGTGACCGGCGACGATCCCGGCCGCCAGCCGATCCCAGTCATCCGCCGCCCAGCCGAACTCGTGGCGGAGGGGCGCCATGGTGAGGGCGGTGTCGGTGCTGCGGCCGGTCACCACCACGTTGGCGCCGCGCGCCAGCGCCTCGACGATGGGGGTAGATCCGATGTAGGCGTTGGCGGCCAGCACCCGGTCGCGGATGGCGGCCAGCGGCTCGCCGGTGTCCATGTTGGCGAGCGCGTGGCCCTCCGCGAGCAGGGTGTCGAGCCGCCCGAGGATGTCGTCCCCGGTGACCACCCCCACCCGGATCGCTCCGCGCACGGCATGGCGCTCGGCGGCCTCCAGCACGGCCTCCGCGCACGCCTGGGGATTCACCCCGCCGGCATTGGCCACCACCTTCACCCCGCGCGTGGCCACGGCGGGAAAGACGGACTCCATGGCGCCGATGAAGTCGCGGGCGTACCCCATGCGGGGGTCGCGCTCCCGCTGCTTCTGGAGGATGGACATGGTGACCTCGGCCAGATAGTCCAGCATGAGGTAGTCCACCGGCCCTCCCTCCACCTGCCGACGCGGCGCCTCCAGCCAGTCGCCCCAGAACCCCTGCCCGCTGGCCACGCGCACCACGCGGCCACCGGCCCCGCCGTGGTGGGGGGCGCTCATGCGAACGCTCCCGTCACCGTGGGCATGGGCGGCAGGACGAAGGCGCCGAGGTGCGGCCCGGGGTTGTGGGCCGCGGCGCGAAGGGCCATCGCGAGCATGGGACGGGTTTCCTCGGGATAGATGATGGCGTCCACGAAGCCGCGCGCGGCGGCCTGGCGGGCGTCCAGCTGGTGCTCGTAGTCGGCCCGGATGGCGTCGGCCGCCGCCTGCACCTCGGGCGACGGCGCGGTGCCCGCGCGACGCGCCGCGTCGAGCGCGGGTCCATGCACGGCCTGCACCGCGGCCTCACCCTCCATGACGGCCATGCGCCCGGTCGGCCACGACAGGATGAAGTCCGGGTCGAATCCCTGTCCGGCCATCGCGTAGTAGCCGGCCCCGCTGGCGTGGTTCACCGTGAGCACCAGCTTGGGGACGCGCGCGCAGGCCATGGCCTCGACGAAGCGCGCGCCCGCGCGAATGATGCCGTCGTGCTCGGCGTCGGCCCCGACCATGAAGCCGGAGACGTCCTGCACGAACAGCAGGGGCAGCCCCTGGCGCTCGCACCGCTCGATGAAGAACGCCACCTTCTCCGCGCTCTCGGCATAGATGATCCCGCCGAAGCGGGGACGCTCGCCCTCGCGCCCCTTGATGAGCCCCCGCTGGTTGGCGATCACCCCCACGGGGATCCCCTCGATGCGCGCATCCCCGCACAGCATCTCGCCGGCGAGCGCGGGCTGGAACTCGTCCAGCGCCCCCTCGTCCAGGATCGTGCGCAGGAGGGCGCGCATGTCGTACGACAGCCGATGGTCGGCCGGGAGCAGGTCATACGCGGCCACCGGGGGATCGGCCGGGGGGCGCCACGGCGCGGGGGCGGGCCGGTGCGGGCGCGGGAGCCGCGCGACCAGCTCGCGGAGCTTGGCCAGGCAGGCGGTGTCGTCGTCGAGCGCGTAGTGGGCCACGCCGGAGATCTCGGTGTGGGTGCGCGCGCCGCCCAGCGTCTCGCCGTCCACCGACTGCCCTGTGGCGCCCTTCACCAGGTTGGGGCCCCCCAGTCCCATGAACGAGGTGCCCTTCACCATCAGGATCACGTCGCTGAGCGCGGGGAGGTAGGCCCCCCCGGCGACGCACTGCCCCATCACCGCGGCGAACTGCGGGATCCGGAGGTAGCGCCGCATGATCGAGTTGTAGTAGAAGATCCGCGCCGCCCCATACTGCCCGGGAAACACGCCGTCCTGATAGGGGAGGTTGACCCCGGCGGAATCGACCAGATAGAGGATGGGCAGGCGGCAGCGCATGGCCACCTCCTGGGCGCGCAGGATCTTGGTGATCGTCTCGGGCCACCAGGCGCCGGCCTTGACGGTGGCGTCGTTGGCCACGACGACCACTTCGCGCCCCTCGACCGTCGCCAGGGCGGTCACCACGCCGGCGGCGGGCGCCTGCCCCTCGTAGCGGTCATGCGCGACCAGCAGGCCGATCTCCAGGAACGGCGCCTCCGGGTCGACCAGCCGCGCCACGCGCTCGCGCGCCGTGAGCTTCCCCTGCTGGTGCTGGCGGGCCGCCTTCTCGGCCCCGCCACCCTGACGGACCCTGGCCTCCAGCGCCCGCACCCCCTCGGCCAGCGTGCGGAGTCGCCCGCTCATGCCTCCTGCCGCTCCCGCTCCGCGAACCACTCCTGGATGTAGGTCACCAGGTCCTGAGTGGTGGTGCCCGGACCGAACAGCCGCCCGACGCCCCGTGCCTGCAGCGCCTCCATGTCCTCGCGGGGGATGATCCCGCCGCCGGTCACCAGCACGTCGTCGCGCCCCGCCTGGGCCAGCAGGTCGCACACGCGCGGGAACAGCGTCATGTGCGCCCCGCTCAGGATGGAGAGGCCCACCACATCCACGTCCTCCTGGACGGCGGCGGTGGCGATCATCTCGGGAGTCTGGTGGAGGCCGGTGTAGATGACCTCCATGCCGGCGTCACGGAGCGCGGCGGCCACCACCTTGGCCCCGCGGTCATGTCCGTCCAGCCCGGGCTTGGCCACCAGCACGCGTATCGGTCGAGTCATGGGTGTGTGGAGATCGGGGAGAAGCGGCGCCTCGCCGTCAAGCTAGCGCCGTGTCCTTGCGGGCCACCAGCAGCATTTCACCGGATCGGCGGGTGAGCGGGCGCTCCGACCAGCCGTCCCACGCCTGTTCAACAACGAGCCCCACTTCCTGCAGGCGCGCCGCCAGCTCCGACGCCGAGTACAGGCGGATGCGGTGGACCCGCTCGCCGTCACCGCGGGGCCCGCGCCAGGTGGACGTGACCTCGAGAAACCCGGAGAGCGGATCGAAGCGGCGCTCCTGGCCGAACACCGTGCCGTCCCCGGTGGACCACCAGTCACGTGCCAGAAAGCGCGCCATGACCCCGTCGCGGCTGCCGCCATGCCACACCAGCACCCCGCCGGGCTTGAGCACCCGCGCGAACTGCGCCAGCACCCGCCAGTCATCCTGCGGGGCATCGAAGAAGCCGAACGAGGTGAAGAGGTTGACCACGGCGTCGAAGCGCCCGGTCCAGCGGGCCGGGAGCGTCCGCATGTCCCCCTGCTGCCATTGGACGGCGCGGGCGCCGGGGGCGCGGGGACGCGCCCGCGCCACCTCGAGCAGGGGGGCGGAGTAGTCCACCCCGGTGACGCGGAAGCCGGCCTCGGCCAGCAGGTGCGCGTGGCGCCCCTGGCCGCACGGGCAGTCCAGGATGGCCGCGCCCGCGGGGAGCCCCAGCACCGCCTGCAGCCGCGCCACCTCGGCGCGGTCGCGCGCCGGGGGTGAACAGCGGCTCGTACTCGTGCAGGTACTGCTGGTCGAAGTGCGTCTGCCACCAGGGCGCGGCGGCCGCGGGGCCGGCGCTCAGAAGAACACCGGCTCGCGGTACGCGCCGAACACGTCCTCAAGCGCGGCCCGGATCTCGTACAGCGTGCAGTAGGCGCGCGCGCAGTCGAGGATGCGCGGCACCACGTTCTCGGTGCCGCGCGCCGCGGCGCGCAGCGCCTCGAGGCGCTCGGCCACCAGCGCCGCATCCCGCCCGGCGCGGAGCGCCGCCAGGCGGTCGCGCTGCGCCGCCTCCGCCTCCGCCCCGATCCGCAGGGTGGGGATGGTGAGCTCGGGCTCCTCGGTGGTGAAGGCGTTGACCCCCACCACGAGCTTGCGCCGCTGCTCTACCTCCCACTGCTGGCGCGCGGCGCTTTCGGCGATGCGCTTCTGGAACCAGCCGTCCTCGAGCCCCTTCACGACGCCCCCGACCTCCGCGATGCGGGCGAAGAGCGCCTCCGCCTCGGCTTCCAGCCGGTCGGTGAGCGCCTCGACATAGTAGGAGCCGCCCAGCGGGTCCATGACATTGGGAACCCCCGTCTCGTACGCCAGCACCTGCTGCGTGCGCAGCGCCACCTGCACCGCCTCCTCGGTCGGGAGCGAGAGCGTCTCGTCCATCGAGTTGGTGTGCAGCGACTGCGTGCCCCCGAGCACCGCCGCCAGCGCCTGGTAGGCCACGCGCACGACGTTGTTGACCGGCTGCTGGGCCGTGAGGGTGACGCCCGCCGTCTGGCTGTGGAAGCGCATCATCCACGAGCGCGGGTTGGTGGCCCCGTAGCGCTCGCGCAGGTGGCGCGCCCAGATCCGGCGCGCGGCGCGCAGCTTGGCGATCTCCTCGAAGAAGTCGTTGTGGATGTCCCAGAAGAACGAAAGCCGGGGGGCGAACTCGTCCACGTCCAGCCCGCGCGCGATGCCGCGCTCCACGTAGGTGAAGCCGTCCGCCAGCGTGAACGCCAGCTCCTGCGCCGCGGTGGCGCCCGCCTCGCGGATGTGGTAGCCCGAGATGGAAATCGTGTTCCAGTGCGGCGTGTGCCGGGCGCACCACTCGAAGCCGTCCACGATCAGGCGCAGCGCCGGCTCGATGGGGAAGCACCAGGCGTGCTGCGCCATGTACTCCTTGAGGATGTCGTTCTGCACCGTCCCCTGGAGCTTCTCGGCCGGCACTCCCTGCTTCTCCGCCGCCGCGATGTAGAAGCAGAGCAGGATGATGGCGGGGCCGTTGATCGTCATCGAGGTGGAGACCCGGTCCAGCGGGATCCCCTCGAAGAGCGCCTCCATGTCCGCCAGCGACGAGATGGACACGCCGCACTTGCCCACCTCCCCTTCCGAGCGCGGGTGGTCCGCGTCGTACCCCATGAGCGTGGGAAAGTCGAAGGCGACCGACAGCCCCGTCTGGCCCTGCGACAGGAGGAACTTGTAGCGCTGGTTGGTCTCGCGGGCCGTCCCGAAGCCGGCGAACTGCCGCATGGTCCACAGCCGGCCGCGGTAGCCGGTGGGGTGAATGCCCCGGGTGAACGGCCAGGCGCCAGGCACCTCGAGCACGCTGCCCCCGGAGCCTTCGAGGTCGAGCGCCGTGTACAGCGGCGCGACCTCGGCGGCGGAGTTCGTGAAGGCCACGTCGCGCGTCCCGCCCCCCTCGTACCGGGCGCGCCACTGGGCCACCTCGGCCTGCAGGCGCTCCAATTCCGCGCGCTGCTGCCGGACCACGTCCTCGAGTTCGTGGGTGCTCGCCATCGGTTCAGCCCTCCCGAAACGGCGCGTCCCCTGCGCCGGTGAGTAGTTCCCCGCTGCGTGCCCGCAGCGCGTCGGCCACCGCAAACGGGGCCACCTCGCCTGCCTCCACCGCCGGGAGCTGGGCATCCAGCCACGCCAGCGTCCCCGCATCGCGCCACAGCCGCGTCCGCAGCTGCAGCTCCACCACCTCCATCACCCGCTCCCGCAGCCGCTGGCGCCGCCGCTCGCGCAGCCGGCCGCTGGTGGCCAGGTACGCCTGATGCCGGTCCAGCGCGTCCACCAGCGTGTCCACGCCCTCGCCCTGCGACGCCACCAGCCGAAGCACCGGCGGCGTCCACTGCGTGGGCGCCTCCGCCTGCGCCGCCGCCCGGGCCAACCGGGCCGGATTGGCCGCCTGCCGGGCGGCCTCGCGGTCAGCGGCTCCCCGCAAGTCTACGCCGTGGTGCGCCGGGACGTTCTGGAGCGCCTCGCCGGCGCGGAGTCCCAGCATGAGCTCGATGTCGTTGCGCAGCCGGTCGGCGCCGGGGCGGTCCGCCTTGTTGACGGCGAAGACGTCGGCGATTTCCATCACCCCGGCCTTGAGCGTCTGGATGCTGTCCCCCGACTCGGGGACCAGCACCACCAAAGTGGTGTCCGCGGCCCGCGCCACGTCCAGCTCGCTCTGTCCCACCCCGACGGTTTCCAGCAGGATCACATCGACGCCATGCGCGTCCAGCACGTCGCACACCTCCCGGGTGGCCGAGGCCAGCCCGCCCAGGGAGCCGCGCGTGGCCATCGACCGGATGAACACGCCCGGATCGAGCGCCACCGCCTCCATCCGGATGCGATCGCCCAGCAGGGCCCCGCCGGTGAAGGGCGACGTCGGGTCCACGGCCACGATCCCCACCCGCTCGCCTCGGGCGCGAAACGCGGCCGCCAGGCGCGTGGTGGTCGTGCTCTTCCCCGCCCCCGGGGGGCCGGTGATGCCAATGCGGCGTGCGCGCCCCATGCGCGGGTGCAGCGCGGCCAGCAGCCGATCGAACCCGGGACGGTGATCCTCCACGATGCTGACCGCCCGGGCCAGCGCCGCCGGGGCGCCCGCCTCGAACGCCGCCAGCAGCCGCGCCAACGGCGCGGACAGCGGCGCGGACAGCGGTCGCGGGCCCGCGTCGGTCATGGACCGTCCTTCCACGTCATGGCTCGTCATGTTCGTCGCGAATCTCACCCACCAGCTCCTCCAGGAGGTCCTCCACCGTCACCACGCCCTCCAGCCGGCCGTCCTCCACCACGATCGCCAGCTGGCGGCGCGCCCGCAGGAGGGCGAACAACAGGTCGTTGGCGGGGCGATCGCCGGAAGTCACCGTGACTGGACGCAGCGCGGGCCAGCTGTCTCCCCCCGAGGCCAGGACGTCGAACACGTGCACCATGCCGACCACCTGGTCGGGCGTCTCCCGGTACACCGGCACGCGGCTGTACCCGGCCTGCGCCACCCGTTCGGCCAGCTCCCGGGCGGGGAGCTGCTCGTCCACCACGAAGAGCCGCTCCCGCGGGGTCATGACATCGCGCGCCGTCTTGTCGCCGAAGCGCACCACGCCCGAGATGATCGCCAGCTCCTCGGTGGTCCCCATCCCCTCGAACGCGCCGTCGCGCAGCAGCTCCTCCAGCTCCTCGCGCCCCTCGCGGGGGTCGGCGGCGCGCCACCGGCGCGGCCCCGCCTGGCGGGCCACGGCCACCACCCGTTCCACCGGATGCACGAGCCACACCACCGCCTGCAGCACCGGCACGAGCACCGGCACCAGCTGCGGCGCCCACCGGGCCCCGATGCTGCGGGGCAGCACCTGGCCCAGGAGCACCAGCATGACCGAGGCGGCCAGCAGGGCAACGACCAGGAGGACGGGCTGGCCCGCGATGCGCCACGCCACCAGCATCCCCACCGTGCACGCCAGCCACATGGAGCCGGTGGCCGCCCCATGCAGCAGGCGCGCCGGGCGCTCGAGCAGATGCGCCATGCCGCGCGGCCCCCCGGGGCGGTGCTCGAACCAATGCCGCAACCACAGGCGACTCACCGCCCGCAATGCCGCCCCACCCGCGGTGAGCACGGCCATCGCCATGACCGCGACCAGCAGCAGGAGGGTCATGTCGGCTCCTCCGCCTCGGTCTCCGCGTCCGACGGCGCGACCCGCTCCAGGAACACGCGCTGGATCTTGCGGCGCACCACGCGCTCGACGCGCACCCGGAACGGGCCCAGCGCCAGCGCCTCACCGGCCCGCGGCACCCGTCCCAGCACATCCAGGATGAGCCCACCCACGGTGGTCACGTCGTCCCGGCGGAAGTCGTGGCCGACCGCCTCGGAGAGGTCGTCCAGCGTCAGGCGCCCCGACACCCAGAACCGCAGGCCGCCCTCCCGCTCCACCAGCCGTTCCTCATCGTCGTACTCGTCGCGGATCTCCCCGACCAGCTCCTCGAGGATGTCCTCGATGGTGACGAGCCCCGCCGTGCCCCCGTACTCGTCAGCGATGATGGCGAGGTGCCGTCCCGCGGCGCGGAATTCCCGCAGCAGGTCGGCAATCCGCTTGGTGGCCGGGATGAAGTGCGGGGCGCGCACCAGCGCCGTCCATCCCGCCGCGGGCTCAGCATCCGCGAGGACGGCGGGGAGCAGATCCTTCACCACCAGCACCCCCACGATCTCGTCCACCGTGCCGTCGTACACCGGGAAGCGGGCGTGCTGGGCGCTGCGCACCCGGTCCAGCATCTCCGACCACGGGGTCTCGCGGTCGATGCCGACGATGTCCACCCGCGGCACCATGACCTCCTCCACCGTGGTCTCGCCGAAGTCGAACACGCCCAGCAGCAGCTCGCGCTCATCGCGCGACACATCGGCCTCGCTGGCAATGACATCGCGGAACTGGGCGGCGGCGGCCTCGCGCCGCTCCACGGACGTCTCCGGCTCGGCCAGCACGGCGGCCAGCTGGCGGTCGAGCCACGCGCCCACGCGGGCCACCGGGGCCATCACCAGCTCGGCGGTCCCCACCACGCCGTCCAGCCGATGCGCCGCGGCGGGCCCCATGGCGTCACCGAGCATGCGGGCCACGCCCTCGGAGAGGACCACGGCCAGCAGTCCGAACCCCAGCCCCGCCGCCAGCGCTGCGGCCCCCGGAGCGTCGCCGGGCGCGACGATCGCCGCGATGGCCGCGCCCACCACCATCTGGGCCACCACGCGCGCCGCGGCCAGCGACCGGTGGGCGCGCTCAACGCGGGCCGTGCGTCCGGGCTCCGGCGCATCCACACCGGGGCCCAAGGGCAGGGCCTCGGCCAGCAGCGCGCCGTCGGCGACCGCACACAAGGCCGCAGCCGTCATGCCGCCCACCGCCAGCAGCACCAGAGGGGCGATCACGCCGCCCCCCGTCGTCGCGGAGGGCTCATGACGCGGGGACGGGGGGGACTCCAGAGGCGCCGCATCAGGCGCTCCTGGCGTCGCCACATGGGCGACGACTCGCGCTCCTCCCCTTCGGGGTGCGTCCATCCGCAGGCGTGCAGCATGGCATGCACCACCAGGCGGGCCACCTCCTCGCGCACCCCCACCCCGTGCGCGCGCGCCTGCCGGCGGGCCACCTCGGGGCAGATGTACACATCGGCCAGCAGGCCGCGGGCGGGGTCCTCTCCCAAGGCGAAGGTGATCACATCGGTGGGGCCCCGGTGCCCCAGGTGCCGGCGGTTGAGCGCCGCCATGGCGCGCGGACCGACGAACGCGACGGAGACGAGGGCCCGCCGCACCCCCTCGGCGCGCAACGCTCCCCGCGCCAGCGCGGACAGGCGCGGCCCCGCCACGGGGAGTCGCGGCACCTCGCTCGCGATGGTCACGACCAGAGGGGACGCCGGGGACGCGGTCACTGGCCGGCCGCGTCCTCGTTGTAGGCGCGGATGATGTCGCGCACCAGGCGATGCCGCACCACGTCGGCGTCGGTGAAGTAGTGGAAGGCGATCCCCTCGATGCCGTGGAGGATGCGCTCCACCTGCATGAGCCCCGAGTCCTCACGGCGCGGCAGGTCCACCTGCGTCTTGTCGCCGGTGATGACGATGCGCGAGTTCACGCCGAGGCGGGTGAGGAACATCTTCATCTGCAGCCCGGTGGCGTTCTGCGCCTCGTCCAGAATGACGAAGGCGTCGCCAAGGGTGCGCCCGCGCATGAAGGCCAGTGGCGCCACCTCGATAACCCGGGACTCGAGGAGCTTCTGGATGCGCTCCACCGGCACCAGGTCGTCGAGCGCGTCATACAGGGGGCGCAGGTAGGGATCGACCTTGGCCTGCATGTCCCCGGGGAGGAACCCCAGGCTCTCCCCCGCTTCCACGGCGGGCCGGGCCAGCACGATGCGCCGCACCCGCTTGCGCATGAGCGCATCCACGGCGGCGGCCACAGCCAGGTAGGTCTTGCCGGTGCCGGCGGGCCCGATGCCGATGACGATGTCGTGCTCGGCGATCTTGCGCAGGTACTCGGCCTGCCCCGGGGTCTTGGGCTGCACGCTGCGCCGCGCGCCGGGGAGCACCAGCGCCCCGTTGGCGGCCGCGGGCGCCTCGGCGGGGCGCTGCGCCAGGGAGAGGCGGAGCACGTCGTCGGCCGAGAGCGGCTGGCCGTCGCGCACGAGGGCCACCATGGCCAAGGCGATCGCCTGCGCCCGGCCCACCGCCTCCGGATCGCCCGTGAGCGCCACGTGGTCGCCACGCAGGACCACGCGGGCCCCCGTGGCGCGCCCGAGCTCCACCAGATTGGCATCGCCGACCCCCGCCAGCACCTGCTGGTCGGCACCTTCCACGGACACGCGCACGACCGTGGGATCCGCGAAGCGCTCCCCCGCGCCGTCCATCAGCGGTCCGCGATCCGCGCGGCCAGGTGCAGCGCGGCGAGGTCGTCGGGCGGCACCACGGTGGGCGCCCCCTCGAAGAGCGCCCGGGCGGCCGTGGTCTTGGGGAAGGCGATCACGTCGCGCAGCGACGGGGCACCGGCCAACAGCATCGCGATGCGGTCGAAGCCGAAGGCGATGCCGCCGTGCGGCGGGGCCCCGGCGCGCAGCCCCTCCAGGAGAAACCCGAAGCGGCGCTCCTGCTCCTCCGCGTCGCCGATGCCAAGGAGCGCGAACATGCGCGACTGGACCGCGGGATCGCTGGTGCGGATGCTGCCGCCGCCGAGTTCCGTGCCGTTGAGCACCGCGTCGTAGGCGAGCGCGCGCCACGTCGCGGGCGCGTCAGGGCGCGCGGCCATGTCCTCGGGGTGGGGGGCGGTGAATGGATGGTGCACCGCCGCCAGGGCCCCCGTGTCGGGGTCCGCCTCGAACATCGGGAAGTCCAACACCCACAGGAAGCGCCGCTGCCGCTCGTCGACGAGGTCGAGGCGGCGCGCGCATTCCTGGCGGACCCGGTCCAGCGCCGGGCTGCTGATGCGATCGGGCGCCGCCACCCCGAGTAGCAGGTCCCCCTCGGCCAGGGCGAGCGCCTCCGTCGCCTCCGGTATGAGGAGCTTGGCGATCGGCCCCTCATATCCCTCGGCGGTACGCTTGAGGCGCAGCAGCCCGCCCGCCCCCGCCCCCTTGGCCAGCGCCTCCAGTTCGTCCACCTGCTTGCGGCTCCACGCCGCCCCGCCGGGCACCACGAGCGCGCGGACCCGCCCTCCCGCCTCGAGGGCTGCGGTGGTGATCCCGAACGCCATCCCGCGGAAGACCCCGCTGACGTCCCGCAGCTCCAGCCCATAGCGCAGGTCGGGACGATCACAGCCGTAGCGCTCCATCGCGTCGGCGTAGCTCATGCGCGGGAAGGGGAGCGGGACGTCATACCCCGCCTCCTGCCACAGCGCGGCCACCAGCCCCTCCGCCAGCGCCAGGATGTCCTCGCGCTCCACGAACGACGCCTCGATGTCGATCTGCGTGAACTCCGGCTGCCGGTCGGCGCGCAGGTCCTCGTCGCGGAAGCAGCGCGCCACCTGGAAGTAGCGGTCGAGGCCGCAGCACATGAACAGCTGCTTGTAGATCTGCGGCGACTGCGGCAGCGCGTAGAACTCCCCCGGGTGCACCCGGCTGGGCACGAGGTAGTCGCGCGCGCCCTCGGGCGTGGGCTTGGTGAGGATGGGGGTTTCCAGCTCGAGGTACCCCCGCTCGCTGAGGAACCGCCGCGTCACCTGCAGCAGCCGGTGGCGCAGCACGAGGTTGTGCTGCAGCTCGGGGCGCCGCAGGTCGAGATAGCGATGGCGCAGGCGCAGCTCCTCGGCCGGCATGCGGTCCTTCGGCCCGCGGGCGACGGGGAGTGCCGGCGTGACGGCGGGGCCCACGACGCGCAGCGCCGTGAGGCGCACCTCGACGCCGCCCGTGTCCATGTCCGGATTCACCCGGTCGGGTTCCCGGGCCACCACGGTGCCCTCGCACAGCACCACCGATTCGACGCCCACCGCGGCGGCCGCCTCCTGCACGGCCTCCGGTGTCCAGGCTGGCCCCGCCGCCACCTGCACCAGGCCGGTGCGGTCCCGCAGGTCGAGGAACACCAACCCGCCCAAGTCGCGGGACCGGTGGACCCAGCCGCCGAGGCGGACCGACCGGCCGACATCGGACGGCCGCAGGGTGCCACACGCATCAGTGCGCAGCGCGGTGGCGAGAACGCGGGGATCGACGGGAGTGGACATCCGAGGGCGCGCGGGGAATGCCGGTGAGGCGCGCGCAGCAGGCGGCGGCTTCACGGGGACCTTGCAAGATAGGGGCGGGACGCCCCCGTTGGTAGGAACGGGGGCGCGTCGGAACGACCGACGGCCCGGCGGGGACCGTCAGCGTGCTTGCCCCATGCCGCCGGCCGCCGTTAGTGTCGGGGATGCCTCATCGCCGCCTGCGCCTTGTGCCCGCCCGCCGCCTTGCGGGCGTCCTGGCCTGCGCCGCCGTGTGGCCGGTGTGCGGCATGGCCCCGCTGGCCGGACAGGCTGTCCCGGCCCGGGATCTGTGGGGGGTGCCGCTGGGCGCGGTGCTGGAGCCCGCGGCGCTGGCCGGCGGGGCCGGGGCGGCCGTCTGGAATCCGGCGGCGGTGGCGTTGGGGCCGACGGAACGGCTGCGGCTCAGCGTCGCCGCGCTGGCGACCGGCGTGGCCCAGGGGATCGAGGGGCAGACGCTGGCGGCAGCGGTGCGACGCCTCTCGGGGACCACGGTCAGCCTGTCGGTGGCGCGAGCGGCCGTGGCCGGGCTCGTGCGCACCGACACCGACCCGCAGGCGCTGGGCGACATCCCCTACGCCTCGCTGCTCGGGAGCCTGGGCGTGGCGCGCGAGGTGCTCCCGCACGTGACCGGGGGCGTGGCGGTCCGGTGGCGCGAGGGACGGGCCGACCGGGAGGTCCGGCAGGCCATCGCCGCCGACGTCGGGATCGTGGCCCGGGTCCCGCGGGCGCGCGATGCGCGACTCGCGCTGTCCAGCTTCCTGTGGCGCCCCGGCCGCGAGGTGGACGACCGCCCCGCCGTGGTGGCCGCCCTCGACGCCCGCCTGGTCGGCGGCGTCGCTGCGCGCGAGCTCCGCGCCGGCTTTGCCAGACAGGGGATCGTGCGCGGCGCCGTCGAGCAGGGGCCGTTCCTCGCCGGCCGACTGGACGCGCTCGAACTGCGGGCGATGCTGGTGCGCTCGCGCGAGGGCGCGCGTGCGCTGCAGCGGGTCCGCTCCGGGGTGGCCCTTCATTTCGCGCGCTACACGGTGAGCGTCGCGCGGGAGGAGGGTGCCGTCGGGTTGGGCCCCTTGTACCAGTTCACCCTCAGCTCCCTGGTTCGGTGAGCCTTTCCCTGCCCCTCGCGGTTCTGGACCTTGCACCCGATGACGCGCTGGACGCGCTGACCGCGTGGAGCGCGGCGCAGGGGGAGCCGCCCTACCGCGCCCGCCAGCTGTTCGCGCGGCTCTGGCAGCGCCCCGTGGCGTCGTTCGACGAGGTCTCGGAGCTCCCCCGCCCCCTGCGCGAGGCGGCAGGGCGCGACTTGGCACTGACCACCCTGGAGCTGGCGGTGCGCCAGCGCTCCGCGGATGGCACGGAGAAGTTCCTCTTCCGCCTGCACGACGGACAGCACATCGAGACGGTCGCCATCCCCGACGGGAACCGCCTGACGCTGTGCATCTCGTCGCAGGCGGGGTGTGCCCTGCGGTGCGCCTTCTGCGCCACCGGGGTGATGGGGTTCCAGCGCAACCTCACCCCCGGCGAGATCGCCGGGCAGGTGCGGGCGCTCCGGATGCTGTCCCCCGCGCTGGTGGCCACGAACATCGTGTTCATGGGGATGGGCGAGCCGCTCATGAATTGGAAGGCGGTGGCGGTGGCGCTCTCGCTCCTCAACGATCCGCGGGCGCTCGGCATCGGGGCCCGCCACATCACCATCTCCACGGTCGGCATCCTGCCGGGGATCGTGGCGCTCGGCGAACGGCCGGAGCAGTTCCGCCTGGCCATCTCCATCCACGCGCCCACCGATGCGCTGCGGCAGGAGCTGATGCCGGTGAACACGAAGTATCCCCTGGCGGACGTGATCGCGGCGGCCAGCGCCTTTGACCGACGGGTGACCTTCGAGTACGTGATGCTGGGCGGCGTGAACGACCGCCCGGAACACGCGGAGGCGCTGGCCGCCTTGGCGCGAGAATGCCGCGCCTTCGTCAACCTGATCCCCCTGCACCCCGGGGGGAGCATGGGCTTCACCCCCACCCCTGCGCCGGTCATTGGCCGATTTGCCGACGCGCTGCGCGCCCGCGGGGTGGAGACGGCAGTCCGGCGCAGCCGCGGCCTGGACATCGCCGCGGCGTGCGGACAGCTACGGACGGAGCGATTGGGGCGGCGGCTCCCAGTCGCGGCCGAGGCGGACGCGCACCTCCACCAGCCGGGTTGAATCGCGCTGGACGGCCACCGTGCCGGTCCCCAGCGCGCGGCGGACCCGCTCGCCCCACTCCGTGGCGCCGGCATGGACGATCACCGTGGTGCGAGGCTCGGCCGCCCCGCGTTCCGTGTCGAACAGGACCACGTCGAATCCCCGCTCCCGGAGCAGCGCCGTGGCGCGCCGGGCGCGCCCGCGCACCCCGCTGGCATTGGCGACGTGGACGCGGACCCGGACGCCGGACGGCGCACGAGCCAGCGAATCGACCAACGCCACCGGGTCGGCCGGCGCGAATGGCGCGGGGGCCGCCGAACCTCGAGCCCTTTGCCAGCCCCACCAGCCCCCCGCCGCCAGCAGGACCAGCAGCACCCCGCTCCCCCACCATCGGCCGCGCGCCAGCCCTGCGACGGGCTCCCGAGTGTCTCCCCCCGTCATGCGCCCTCGCGCACGTGGTTCCACAGCGCCACCGTGGAGGGGAGCAACCCCTTCCCCTCGCGTAGCGTCCACTCCAACCGGAGCCGCACGACCTGCCGGAACACCGCCTCGAAGTCGGTGGGCACCAGGCGTGCCAGAAAGGCGCGATCCCCCTGCATGAACGCGCGCCCCGGCTCCAGGAAATCGGCCATGTACAAGGCCCGTCCCGTGCGCGCCCACGAGGCCAACCCTCCTGTGTGCCACCGGATCGCCTCCAACACGTCCCCCCGGCCCTCTCCCTCGGCGGCCAGGCGAGCGGCGGCGGCGGGGCCATGCAATATCGCGACGGGCGCATCCGCCTCGCCGCTCCATTGGCGCAGCGTCGGCTCGTCGGCGTCGCGGAGGGCGTCATGCCACGCCCCGGCATCATGCCACGCGCGCGCCTCGGCCAGGTCGAGTGCCATGGCCTCGGCCCAGCCATCCAGGAGCGCCACCACCCGGTCCACGTGCGCCCGGCGTCGCTCCGTGACCTGCGCCCACGCCGGAAGCCGCGTCGCCTCAGGCGGCATCGAGCGCGTCGCGCAACGCCCGCACGAAGGCCAGCGCCTCGTCGACCGAGCGACCAGCCGCGCGCACCAGGGCGCTCCCCACCACCACCCCGTCGGCCAACCGCGCGGCCGCAACCGCCTGCGCGGGGGTGGAAATGCCGAAGCCGACGCAGATGGGCAGCGCGGTGGCCTGGCGCAGACGGGCCACGGTCTCGGGGAGGTCGTCGGCCAGCGCGTCCCGCTCCCCCGTCACGCCCAGGCGGCTGATGAGGTACACGAAGCCGCCGCCGTGCCGGCTGATCTCGGCCATGCGCGCCGCGGGGGTGGTGGGGGCCACCAACCGCACGAAGTCGAGGCCGGACGCCCCGCACCACCGCTCCCGGTCGGGGTCGGCCCCCACCGGAAGGTCGGTGACCAGCACCCCCGCGACGCCGGCCGCCCGTGCCCGGTCCAGCACCCCCTCCCCGCCGGCCAGCAGCGGATTGAGGTACGTGAACAACACCACCGGTGCCGCCGGCTGTGCGTCGGCCACCAGCGCCAGCGTCCGCTCCAGGGTGACGCCATGGCCAATGGCCACCTGCGAGCTCTCCTGGATCACCGGGCCGTCGGCCATCGGATCGGAGAAGGGGACCCCCACCTCAATGATGTCCGCCCCTGCCTCGGGGAGCCCGCGCAGCAGCGCCACGCTGGCCGCCGGGGAGGGATGGCCGGCGGTCACGTAGCACACCAGCGCCTTGCGGCCGCGGGCGGCGCAGTCGGCGAGTCGTGCGGCCAGCGGGGAGTCGTGCGGCACCGCCGCCGGCTCAGGCGGTATAGTCGGTGACGACAATGCCATAGCGCTCGGGGTCTTCAGTGCGAATGATGGTGCGGGGGGCGCGGCCATCGTCGGGAGGGAGGGCGAGGTCGACGGGGGTGTCGTCGACGATGCGGGACCCGTCGGCGGCGACCACCAGCCGCAGCACCGGTCGCTCGAAGGCCGACGGATCGGTGGGCACGCCCACCACCACCCCGACCTCCCCGGTGTCCAGCACCACCACCGTGCCGAGGGGATACACGCCGATCATGCTGATGAACGCCTTCACGATCACGCGGTCGAGGCCGTGTCGCATGGTGTCGCGCATGCCGCGGAGCACGTCAGCCGGGCTCCACGGGATATTCTGGTACACGCGCTTGGAGGTGGCGGCGTCGAACCCGTCGACCACCGCCACGATCCGGCTGAACAGCGACAGGTTCCGGGCGCGCCGCGTGCGCGGATACCCCGCGCCATCCATCCGCAGGTGGTGCTCGAAGGCCACGATCATCGCGCGCCAGGGCCGGATGGCGCCGAAGGGCATGCCGAACAGCGCCAGCACCCCCCGCCAGGTGTGCTCGCGCACCAGCGCGAACTCCTCCTCCGTCAGTGCTCCCGGCTTGTTGAGCACGTCGAGGGGGATGCGCGCCTTGCCGACGTCGTGCATGAGCGCCGCGAGGCCGAGCTCGAGCAGCTGCGGCTTGCTGAGCCCCAGGCGGCGCCCGAGGGCGACCGACAGGATGCACACGTTGACGCTGTGCACGAACGTGTACTCGTCGAAGTCCCGGAGTGTGGTGAGGCCGAGAATCGACGCCTCGTCCTTGAGCACCTGGTCCACGACGCCGCGCAGGACCCGCCGCGCCCGCCTCACGCCGACGGTGCCGCCCACGCGGGCCGACTGGAAGATGTCCCGGGTGACGGTGACGGTGCGCATGTAGGTCTGGCGCGAGCGCTCCTTCCCGTCCACCTCCGTCTCCACCTCGTCCAGCCCCTCGTTGGTGGGGCCCAGGGCGAAGGCCAGCACCCCCGCCTCGTCCAGACGGCCGAGCACGCGGGCCAGCCGGTCGGGCTCCGGGACGTTGCCAGCCGACTGGCCCAGGGCGCCCAGCAACACCACCCAGTCCCGATGCGAGGGGCGGGCCCGGAGCCCAATGGTGCCCACCGCGTGATCGCGCATCAGGGCGATCACGGCGTTGACGGCGGTCAGGTTGTCGAACCCCAGCCGCAGGCGGGTGTCGTTGATGAACAGGTAGTCGCCGGCGCGCTTCACCTCGAACTGCTTGTCCGCCTCCTCGACGCGGTCGCACGCCCCCCCCAGCTCCGCCAGCACCTTCCGGACAGCCGCGTTCTCCGCGGGATAGAGGCGCACGGCCCGGGCCGCGCCGTGCAGCAGCACGGCCACCTCGCTGACCCGTTTCTCGGCGAGGCGGTTGGACTTGGGGGCGGGTCCCGGTCCGCGCCCTCCCCCGGCGACGGTGCTCATGAGGCCACCTCCCCTTCCAAGGCCTGCCGCACGGCGCGCTGCACGATGGGATCCCGTGCGTCGGCGGCGCGCTCCAGCGCCTGACGGGCCGCAGGCACCCTGGCCCGCCCCAGGGCCCGGGCGGCGCAGGCCCGCACGTCGGCCGGTTCCTTGGGGCCCAGGAGCCCGCGGGCGTTCAGCACGCGGTCCAACGTGCCCACGGTCTCCTCGTTGGCCACGGTGCCCAAGGCGTCGAAGAGGGCCATCCGTTCGTTGAGGTCGAACGTCCCGTAGCCGCGCGCGGTGACCAGCTCCTCCAGAACGCCGCGGGCGGCCGCCAGCCGCCGCGCCGCCACGGCCCGGTACCCCACCATGCGCACCGCACGATCCGTGTCGGCGCACTGCCGCACCAGAGCGGCCTGCACCTCGGCGCCCTCAAGACCGGCCAACAGCGAGGAGGCGGCGAGGCGCACCTCGGGATCCTCATGCTCCGCCGCCCGACACACCGCATCGGCAAGCTGCTGGCTGGGCTTGCGCGCCGCCACCCACAGCGCCCCGAGCAGCGCCGAGGTGTCGTCGGCGGCCAACGCGGCCGCCAACTCATGGGGATGCTGCCCGGCCAGCGCCAGCGCCTCCCGCTCGACCCGGGCACGCACGGGGGATGCTCCCGGGGCACCCAGCCAGGCCGCCAGCGTGGGAAGCGCCTCGGGCCGCATCTCGCACAACAGGCGGTCAAGCACGTCGGCAGAGGGGGCCCGGTGCGGATCGGCGACCTGCTGCAACAGCGGGCGGAGCACCCCGGGGGCGCTGACCCGGTCGCCCAGCCGGCCGAGGGCCTCGAAGACGGTGGCATCGAGGTCGGCGGCCCCCAGCACCGCATCCACCTCGCGCAGCAAGGCGGCGGCGGAGGCGTAGTGCCCGGTCCCGAGGAACTCCACCAGCAGGTCGTCCAGCGCGGCGATGGCCTCCAGCCTGGACGGCTCATCGATGTCCATCTCGACGATCTCCAGGAGCGCCAGCATCGCGCTGCCGCGGTGCTCTTCGCTGGCCTCCCGGGCGACCTCCTTCGCGAGATAGGCGAGATCGTCGGGGTCAAGCGCGAGCGGATGGTCGTCATCCGGTGGGCGAATGATCTGGGGGTGCGCGGCGTGGAGAAAGCCCTGCACCTCCTCGTCGAACGATCCCGGCAGGGCGCGACGGGCCCCGCCGCCGCCGCCGCCCTCCCCCTGCACCGCGTTGGTGCCGCGGCCCTCATCCTCCTCGTCGGCGCCCGCACTCCCGCCCCCGCCGAACCGCGCGGCGAATTCGTCCTCCTCCGACTCCCCCCCTTCGGACGCCCCCACGGCGTCCAGCACCACCTCGACGTGCCGGTAGGTGAAGAACGTCATGTTGCCGAGCCACAGCATCGTGACCAGGTCGTCCTGATCGATGGTGGCGGTGCGCGCCCGGGCGAGGATGTCCAGGAACATCTCCAGCTCGACCTGCTCGAACCCGCGCATCAGCCGGATCTCGCGGATGCCCTCCCGGTACAGCAGCCAGGCCAGGCCGTCACCCGCCTGCACCGACTCGACCAGCACCGGCTCGTCGTTGAAGAGGAGCGAATCGCGCCGGACGTAGAACACCAGCGGGTCAGCGACATCCCACGCCTTCTGGAGCGTCGCGCGCGCGACATCGAGCGCCGCCACGCGGGCCGCGCTGTTGGCGCTGTACAGCTGCTGCGCCCGCTGCGCCTTGAACAGGGCGCGCACCGCCTCCTCCGCGGCGACGGCCTCGAGCGAGAGCGCCGGCGGCCGGCCCCCTTCGTGCGTCATGGCTCCGGGAGTTCGTGCTGGCTGAGCGTGGCGACGTCCTTGTCGCCCCGCCCGCTGACGCACAGCAGCACCGGCTCGTCCGCGCGCCAGCGCCCGCGCTCGCGCTCCACCCACGCCACGGCATGGGCCGTCTCCAGCGCCGGGATGATCCCCTCCAGCCGGCTCAGCACGGCCACGCCGCGCAGCGCCTCCGCGTCGGTGACGGCCTCGTACCGCGCGCGCCCGCTGGCATGCAGCCAGGCGTGCTCCGGCCCCACCCCGGGGTAGTCGAGCCCCGCCGAGATGGAATGCGCCGGATGGACCTGCCCGTGCGCGTCCTGCAACAGGTAGGAGAGCGCCCCGTGCAGCACGCCGGGGGTGCCGCGCGCGATGGAGGCGCTGTGCCGGTCGGTGTGCAACCCGTCGCCCGCGGCCTCCACCCCCACCAGCTCCACGCCGGGGTCGGCCACGAAGCCGGCGAAGATCCCCATGGCGTTGGAGCCGCCGCCCACGCAGGCCACCACCGTGCGGGGCAGCGCGCCGGCCCGCGCGAGCATCTGCCCGCGCGCCTCGCACCCGATGATCGCCTGGAAGGTGCGCACCATGTCCGGATACGGGGCCGGCCCCACCACCGAGCCGATGATGTAGTGGCTGTCCGTCACAGTGGCCACCCAGTCGCGGATCGCCTCGCTGGTGGCGTCCTTGAGCGTGCGCGTGCCGCTGGTGACCGGCACGACCGTCGCGCCCAGGAGCCGCATGCGGAAGACATTCAGCTGCTGGCGCCGCATGTCCTCCTCGCCCATGTACACCACGCACTCCAGCCCGAACCGGGCGCACACCGTGGCCGTGGCGACGCCATGCTGGCCGGCCCCCGTCTCGGCGATGATGCGGCGCTTCCCCATGCGCCGCGCCAGCAACGCCTGTCCCACGGTGTTGTTGATCTTGTGCGCGCCGGTGTGGTTCAGGTCCTCGCGCTTGAGCCACACGGGCGCGCCCACGCGGTCCGTGAGGCGCGGCGCGAACGTCAGCGCGGTGGGGCGCCCCACGAACTCCCGCAGCAGCGCATCCAGCTCGGCCATGAACGCCGGGTCCCGCAGCGCCGCGCCAAAGGCCGCCTCCAGCGCGTCCAGCGCGGGAATGAGCGTCTCGGGGACGTAGCGGCCCCCGAAGGGACCGAAGCGCCCGTCCGTTGCCGCATCTGCATCAAGGGCACTGCCACCACCGGCCATGGGTTTCCTCAGGGATCGCGGGCTTCGGACAGAAACTGCGCGAGGCGCGACGGATCCTTGATCCCGGGCGACACCTCCACCCCGGAAGATACGTCGACGACCTCCGGCAGCAGGACCCGGCCCATTGCGCGCACATTGCCGGGACGGAGCCCCCCCGCCACCACCAACTGGACGCCGGGGACGCCCGCCCGTAACGCGCCCACCGCCGCCGCCAGCGCCGGCCAGTCCAGCGGGACCCCCGTGCCCCCCAGCTGGCCGGGGACCAAGGCATCCAGCACCAGCACCCCGGCGGCGGCGGCCAGGTCGGCGGCCTCGGGGGGCAGCGCGCCGCCCGCCACGCGCACCACGGGCCACGGCGCCGCCTCGCCACCGGCACGCAACCAGGCCACGGCCTCGGGGGTGGCGGCGCCATGCAGCTGCACCACATCCAGGCGCAGGGTGTCCCGCACGCGCGCCACCTCCTCGACCCCCTCTGCCCCAAACACGGCCACGCGACGCACCCCGGGTCGCGGGGGGCCCAACACCTCCGCCGCCTGCGCCGTGGTCACCAGGCGAGGCCCGCCGGCCAGAATGACTCCGAGGTACGCCGCCCCCAGCGTCTCGGCGCACTCAGCGTCCTCGGGGCGCGTCAGGCCGCACACCTTGACCGCCGGACGCCCCAGGCTCGGTCGGCCACACGCCGAGGCTGCCGCCGCCGGTGCGTCGGGCCCGGTCACGCCGCCGTGCCTCGACGCCCCGGCACCCCGGTCAGCCCACGCACGGCGGCCTCGGGATCGGCGGCCACGGACACGGCGGAGCCCACCAGCACCGCATCGGCCCCGGCGACCGCGGCGCGTCGGACGTCGTCCGCCGCCTGCATGCCGCTTTCCGCCACCCGGACACAGTGCGGCGGAATGGCCGGGATGAGGGTATGCGCGCGGGCCGGATCGATGATCAGGGTCTCGAGATCGCGGTTGTTCACCCCGATGATCCGCGCACCGGCGGCCAGCGCCCGCTCCAGTTCGTGGGGGGTGCGCACTTCGACCAGCAGCTCCAGCCCGCAGCGCGCCCCGGCATCCAGCAGCCGGGGAAGCTGGTCCGGTGCCAGGGCCCGCACGATGAGGAGGGCCGCGTCGGCGCCGTAGGCGCGCGCTTCCCAGAGCTGGACGGGATCGACCAGAAAGTCCTTGCGGATGACGGGGAGGGCGACCGCCTGGGCGACCTCGCGCAGGTCGTCCAGGGCACCACCGAAGCGGGTGGGCTCGGTAAGCACCGAGATGGCGGCCGCTCCCCCGGCGGCATACCGCCGGGCCTGCGGGGCGGCCTCCAGAGCGGGCGCGAGCGGTCCCTTCGAGGGAGACGCCCGCTTGACCTCGGCAATGACTGCGACCGTCGGGGCCCAGAGCGCGTCGTGCAGGGACCGGACCGGAGGAAGGTCGGCCACGCGCGCCGCGAGCTCCCGGGCCAGCGGGGCCACGGCCTCGGCCCGCCGCCAGGCGTCGCGGGTGAGCGCGCCCAGCGGGCCGTCCGGCGGGGTCCACGAGTGGGAGGCACGGGCGTCTTGCACTTCGGTCTGTCTTCGGTTAGGGTAGCGATACGACGATTCGGCAGGTGTTCGGGACGCCACGCGACCGCGCCTGCCCCACGCCCATCGAGGCTTCCATGCCACTGACCCGAAAGCAGCGGGACATCCTGACGTACCTCACGGAGTACCAGGAGCGGCACGGCTTTGCGCCGAGCTTCGAGGAGATTGCCGCCCGGTTCAACTATAACTCGCTGGCCACGGTGCATGAGCACCTCACCAATCTCGAGCGCAAGGGGTACATCCGGCGCACGTACAACGAGAGCCGGGCCATCGAGATCCTCCCCTCGGAGCTGTTCCAGCGGGCGGTGGAGCTGCCCCTGCTGGGCACCGTGGCCGCCGGCGCCCCCATAGATGCCGTCCATGCCGGGGAGACGGTGGCGGTGCCCGACGGATTCCTGCGGCGCACCGGCAGCCACTATGTGCTGCGGGTGCGCGGCGAGTCGATGATCGACGAGCAGATCCGGGACGGGGACTTCGTGGTGGTGAACGATCGGCAGGCGGTGGACAACGGCGAGATGGTGATCGCGCTGGTGGACGGCGCCGGGGCCACCGTCAAGCGGTACTACCGCGAGCGGGATGGGCGCATTCGTCTGCAGCCGGCCAACGTGACGATGAGCCCGCTGTTCATCCACGAGGACGACGTGCGCATCCAGGGGATCGTGGTCGGGGTGCTGCGCCGCTACTGACCGCGACCTCGCGCCCCCCCCGCGGCGCCTCAGGCGGGCGGCGGGGGGGCGTAGCGTTGGGTGGCGGCGCGCAAGCGCGCCAGCGCCTGGCTGCCCACGCGGCCCTCGAGGGCCGCGCGCACCTGCGGCACAGCCGCCGCATAGCTCTCCGACTGCCCTGCCACATACACGGCCGCCGCGGCATTGAGCAGGACGGCGGCCTGCGCCCCTGGCGCGCCCCGCCCCGCCAGCACCTCCTCAATGATCTGCGCGTTGTGCGCGGGGGTCTCCCCGGCCAGCTCCGCGGGGTCCACCGCGCCAAGGCCATGCGCCCCCGGATCGATCTCCCACGCGCGCAGCGCACCGTCCCGCACCTCCATCACCGTCGTGGGCCCCAGCGGCGAGATCTCGTCCATCCCGGGAGCGCCATGCACCACCAGCGCGTGCACCGATCCCAGCGCCAGAAGCGCCTCCGCCAGCAGAGGGACCCGCGCCGCCTCCGCCACCCCTACCACCTGCCGCCCCGCCCGCGCCGGATTGGCCAGCGGGCCCACCATGTTCAGGACCGTGGGGATCCCCAGCTCCCGCCGTACGGGCCCCACATGGCGCAGCGCGGGATGCATCAGCGGGGCGTACATGAACACCACGCCCGCCTCCGCCAGCACCTGCGCCATGGCGGTCGGGGGCATCTCGATGCGCACCCCGAGCGCCTCCAGGACGTCAGCGCTCCCCGACCGGGAGGTAAAGGAGCGGTTGCCATGCTTGGCCACCCGTACCCCCATGCCGGCCGCCACCAGCGCCGCCGCCGTGGAGATGTTGAAGGTGGTCACGCTGCCACCGCCGGTCCCGCAGGTGTCCACCAGCGCCGCTGGGTCGGGGACCGGCAACGCCACCATGGCCCGTCGCAGCGCCTCCACCACGCCGGCCACCTCCTGGGGCGATTCCCCTCGCACCCGCAACCCCACCAGCAGGGCGGCCAGCTGCGCGGGGCTCCCCTCCCCGCGCATGATCACCCCGAACGCGTCGGTCACCGCCGCCGCGTCGAGGGGCTCCCGGGCGCCCAGGCGACGGATGGCCGCCGCCAGCGGATCAGAGACCATGCAGCGCCTCGTACAACCGGGCCGGCAGGTCATGCCGCGTGATGATGAGCGCCAGCAGCATGGCCAGCACGCGCACCCGCTCCACGTCGGCGGCCGTGTAGCTCCCGCGCTGCGCCTTGTTGGTGAGGTTCAGCACCCCCACCAAGTCGCCGCGGTACACCAGCGGCAGGCTCATGAAGCTGCCCGTGGTGAAGTACTGGTCGTGCAGGAGCGGGTGCTGCGTGGCCTCGCGGACATCCTGCACCAGGAGCGGCTCGCGAGTGGCGGCCACGCGACCCGCCACCCCCTCGCCAATCCGGATGAGCCGCCCCTCCACCACTCCGCCGCTCACCCCGCGGGCCGCGGCCAGATAGAGATGATCCGGATCCGGAGCTCGCAGCATCAGCGAGCACCGCTGCGTCTCCATGTCATCGCCCAGCATGGTGAGCAACCCGTCCACCAGCTGCCGGGAATCCCGGGTGCCGGCGTCCAGCGACAGCGCCCGGTCCATGAGGTCGAGGGTACGCTGCTGCTGCCGGAGCGCTTCACTTCGCCGATGCAGCTCCAGATGGACCTGCTCCAGCTGCCCGACCGCCGCCGTGAGCTGCTGATCGGCCACTTCGGCGCGGCGCAGCATCCGCCGGGCCTCTTCGGCTTCCCGCGCCGCCTCGGCCTGCCACTGCCCCGACACATCGGCCTGGTGCGCCACCGCGGGGGCCGCCTCCCGCTCGCGAAGGGTCGTCTCAAGGGTCGCCAGCTTCCGCACGTACTCGCCATGCACCCGCTGGGTGACGTCTTCCAGCGTCCGGACCGCCTCCACCCGTGCGTCCCGCTCCGCGAGGCGGCTGTAGGCCAGGTCAAACAGCGCCACCGCCGGTGCCAGCCGCTCCGTGGTCCGGGTCCCGAAGATCTTGCGCGGTTCGTACAGTGCCAGCACCGCGTCCAGCAGCCCCTCCACCCGGAGTCCCTGCAACGCCAGCACGCCACCGTCCAGGAACTGGCGAAACCCGAACAGCCGGGCGTAGTCGGCGGTCCGGTCGGTGAGGTCGACAAAGGGGGAGCCCGCCGCCAGCTGCGACTGGATCCCCTCGGGCAGGTGATCCATGGTCGTCTCCAGCGCCGACCGCTCCACCTGCGGGCCGACCGGGACCAGCCGCGCCCGCAGCATCGCGCGCCGGGCGTCATACCGCACCAACGCCAGCGCTGCCCCCCGATCCAGCTCGGCCAGGGTATCGCCCAGCGCCACAAGAGCCCCCTCAAGATCGGGGGCCGCGGCCAGGGCATGGGCCAGGGTGGCAAGCGAACGGGGCGGCATGGCTATCTGGACAAAACGTCGCCAGCGCCCATCGCGCAATGGCTGCGCCGAGTTGAAGCGCGTCCCCGGACACCCTAGAATCCTCGGTCTATGGAACCGGGCCCCATCCTGCTGGTCACGCAGTACGACGGTCGCGGGTTTGCTGGCTGGCAGCGGCAGCCCGGGCAGCGCACGGTCCAGGGGGAAATGGAGCGGGTGCTGTTGCGGCTGTGCGGGACTCCGGTGGCGGCCACGGCGGCGGGGCGCACCGACGCGGGGGTGCACGCCCACGGGCAGGGGGTCGGGGTGCAGCCGGGGGGGCGTTGGGAGCCGACCGGATTGCGGCGGGCCCTGAACGCCCTGCTCCCGGACGACATCTGGGTCGCGGAGGCCCACCGCATGGCCCCGGGGTTCCACCCCCGATTCAGCGCCACGGCCCGCCGGTATGGTTATCTTGTAGGGACCGACGACGGGGCGCGTTCGCCCTTCCGTCGCCACCTCGAATGGGCGGTCCGTCCCGCGCTGGCGGCGGACGCGCTGCACGCGGAGGCGGCGAGCCTCCTCGGGGAGCACGTCTTCCGGGCCTTTGCCGTGGCACACACGGCGCCGGCCCACGACCATCACCGCTGCATCATCCACCAGGCGCGCTGGGTACCGCGCGACGGGGGGTGGTGCTTTGAGGTTGCGGCCAACCGGTTCCTGCATCACATGGTGCGATTTCTCGTGGGGACGATGGTGGAGGTGGCTGCCGGACGGCGTCCGGCGGGGACGGTGGCGCGCCTGCTGACGGCGGCGGACAACCGGGAGACCGCGCCGCCCGCTCCGCCGCACGGCCTGTCGCTCCGGGCGGTCACCTACCCGGGCACGAGCTATCTCGCCGGGGCGGCGCCCGTCGTCCTGGCGCCGGAGGGAGCCGATGCCGGGCCAACCTGACCGGCGCCGCGGCGCGCCGCTCCCCGTCGGCCTGCTGGCCGCGCTGCTGCTGATCGGGTGCGAAGGGGGGAATCCCACCCCGTCGGCCGCCCAGACGCGCACCCTGCCCCCGCCGCCCCCGCCGGCCGCCGTGCCGGCCCAGAGCCTGGCCGCGTCGCGCCGCACGGCGCTCACCACCGCCGTCGAGCGGGTGGCCCCGGCGGTGGTGACGGTGCAGACCGAGACGGTGCAGCGCGTGCCCGTGGACGTGTTCGAGTACTTCATGGGGGGGCGCTCGGGGGAGCGGCGCAACGCGGGGATCGGGTCCGGCTTCCTCGTGCGCGCGGACGGCGTGATCGTCACCAATGCGCACGTCGTGGCCGGGGCCACCTCGGTGTCCATCGCCATGCGCGACGGCACCACCTACCAGGCCACCGTGGTGGGGCTGGACGAGACCAACGACCTGGCGGTGCTGCGCATCAAGGCCACCGGGCTGCCGGTGGCCCCCCTGGGCACCTCCGCCGACCTGCTCGTGGGGGAGTGGGCGATCGCCATCGGCAACCCCTTCGGCTTCGTGCTGGGAAACACCGAGCCCAGCGTGTCGGTGGGGGTGATCAGCGCGGTGGGGCGCAACCTGGCGGGGCGGGGCGACGGCAGCGGCGTCTACGTGGACATGGTGCAGACCGACGCGGCCATCAATCCGGGGAACTCCGGGGGGCCGCTGGTGAACGGGGCCGGCGAGGTGATCGGGGTGAACAGCTCCATCTATTCCCCGAGCGGCGGGTCGGTGGGGCTGGGCTTCGCCATCCCCATCGACCGCACCAAGCGCATCGTGGAGGACCTGCTGGAGCACGGGGCGGTGCGGCAGCCGTGGGTGGGGATCCGGCTGCGCACCCCCGACGCGCAGAGCGCCCGCGAGGTGGCCGCGGCGGGGGCGATCGTGGCCCGGGTCGTCCCCGGCTCCCCGGCGGAGCGCGCGGGCGTGGCGCCGGGTGACCAGATTGTCGGCGCCGGAACGCGCCCGGTGCGGAATCCGTTCGACTGGGAAGCTCGGCTGCTGGACCTCCGCGTGGGGGAGACCCTGACCATCACGGTCCGCCGGGGGCGAGGGGAGCGACAGGTGACGCTGCGCGTGGCTGATGCCCCCGAGGTGAGCGCCCCCAAGGTGACGGTGCTGCGGGAGCTGCAGCTGGTGACGCTGACCGACGCCATCCGGCAGGAGCGCGGGATTGCCTCGTCCAACGGGGCGCTGGTGTACCGGGCGTCGGAGCGGATCCGCGAGGAGGTGGGGCTGCAGGAAGGCGATGTGATCGTGCAGGTGGGACGGCAGCGCGTGGGCACGGCGGAGGCGGCCTCGGGCGCCATCGACCAGGTGGGCGCGCGCGGCCCGGTGTTCGTGGTGTTCGAGCGCAATCGGCAGTATCTCCAGACCCAGTTCTCCCTGCGGTGACGTGACGCTTCCCGACCGGACTTCCTATTCTTCGCCGCTCGCCGAGCGGTATGCCTCGCAGGCGATGCTGCGCACCTGGAGCCCGCAGGCCCGCCACGGCCTGTGGCGGCGCCTGTGGCTGGCGCTCGCCGAGGCGCAGCAGGCGCTGGGCGTCCCCATCCCCGATGCGGCGCTCGCCGCGATGGCAGCGCACCTGGACGACATCGACTTCGACGCGGTGGCGGCGTACGAGCGGCGCTTCCGGCACGATGTCATGGCCCACGTGCATGCCTTCGGTGACGTGGCCCCGGAGGCACGGAAGTACATCCACCTGGGCGCCACCAGCTGCTTCGTCACCGACAACGCCGACCTGATCCTGATGCGGCAGGCGCTCGGCCTGCTGCGGGACAAGGTGCTGGAGGTGGTGGCGGCCCTGGATGCGTTCGCGCGGCAGTGGCGCGACCTCCCCGCCCTCGGATACACGCATCTGCAGCCGGCGCAGCTCACCACGGTGGGGAAGCGCGCGACGCTGTGGATCCAGGACCTGGTGCTCGACCTCGAGGACCTGACCCACCGCATCGACACCCTGCCCTTCCGGGGCGTCAAGGGGACCACGGGGACGCAGGCCAGCTTCCTGACGCTCTTTGACGGGGATCACGGCAAGGTCCGGGAGCTCGACCGGCGGGTGACCGCCGCCATGGGATTCGCCCGGGCGATGCCGGTCACCGGGCAGACCTACTCGCGCAAGGTCGACGCGCAGGTGCTGGGGGTGGTGGCCGGGGTGGCCGCCTCGGCGTCCAAGTTCTCGGGCGACATCCGGATGCTGCAGGCCTTCGGGGAGCTGGAGGAGCCGTTTGAATCGCAGCAGATCGGGTCGTCGGCGATGGCGTACAAGCGCAACCCGATGCGCTCCGAGCGCATCGCCGCGCTGGCGCGCTTCGTGCTCTCGCTGGAGCCCAACGCCAACCAGACGCATGCCGTGCAGTACTTCGAGCGGACGCTGGACGACAGCGCCAACCGGCGGCTGGCCATCCCGGAGTCCTTCCTGGCCACGGATGCCATCCTGGGGCTGATGCACAACGTGGCGCGGGGGCTGGAGGTGCACCCGGCGCGCATCCGGCGGCGCCTGGACGAGGAGCTGCCCTTCATGGCCACCGAGGAGCTCATCGTGCGCTTCGTGCGCGCGGGCGGCGACCGCCAGGAGGCGCACGAGCTGATCCGGGGGCACAGCATCGCGGCGGCGCGCGCCGTGAAGGATGGCGCCCCGCACAACGACCTGCTCGAGCGGCTGGCCGCCGACCCCGCCTTCGGGATACCCCTGGAGGACCTGCGCGCGGCGGCCGACGCCCACCGCTTCACCGGTCGCGCCCCAGCACAGGTGGACGAGTTCCTCGCGGAGGTCGTGGCCCCGTGGCTCTCAGCCCCCCGAGGCGCCGTGGAGCACGACGAGGTGCGGGTCTGATGGCCACGGGCGTCCCGCTGCCCACGGTGGTGCGCACCGACCTCCCGCTCCCCCTGGTGCGACGCGGCAAGGTGCGCGACGTGTACGCGGTGGGGGAGGACCGGCTGCTGCTGGTGGCCTCCGACCGGGTGAGCGCCTTTGACGTGGTCATGGCCGAGCCGATCCCCGCCAAGGGGATCGTGCTCACCCAGCTCTCGGCGTGGTGGTTTGCCAAGGTGGCGGCGCTGGTGCCACACCACCTCCTGACCGCCGACGTGGACGCCATCGTGGCGGCGGTGCCCCAGCTGGCCCCCCATCGGGACCTGCTGGCCGGGCGCAGCATGCTCTGTCACCGCACCGATCCGGTGCCCGTGGAGTGTGTGGTGCGCGGGTACCTCTCCGGCTCGGCCTGGAAGGAGTACCAGGCCACGGGGACGCTGGCGGGTGAGCCCCTCCCCGTCGGGCTGCGCGAGAGCGACCGCCTGGAGCCCGCGCTGTTCAGCCCGGCCACCAAGGCGGAGACGGGGCACGACGAGAACATCACGCGCGCCACGATGGCGGCCGTGGTGGGGGCGGAGCCCGCCCAGGCGCTGGAGGCGCTGTCGCGGGCCGTGTACGCGCTGGGGCGCGACACCGCCGCCGCCCGGGGGATCATCGTGGCCGACACCAAGTTCGAGTTCGGGTGGCACGACGGCCGCCTGATGCTCATCGACGAGGTGCTCACCCCCGACAGCTCGCGCTTCTGGCCGGCCGACCAGTATGCGCCCGGGCGCGGACAGCCCAGCTTCGACAAGCAACCGCTGCGCGACTGGCTGGACGTGGAGCGGCGCGCCGGTCGCTGGAACGGCGAGGCGCCGCCGCCGCCGCTCCCCGATGCGGTGGTCGACGCCACCAGCCGCCGGTACCGTGACGCCTACGCCCGGATCACCGGGTCCCCCCTGCCCCTGGCCTCGCTGGGGTTCCTGGAGATGCCCGCCTGATGTTTGCCCGCGAAGGGGTGCCGTTCATGACGGGGGCGCTCGCCCTCGCGCTGGCCGCGCTGGCGGCGGCGCTGCGGTGGCGCGCGTGGCCGCTGTGGGTCCTGGCCGTGGTGCTGCTGGTGGTGGCCTTGTGGGTGGCGTGGTTCTTCCGCGACCCGGTGCGCACCGGGGAACGCGGCCCCGGCGTGGTGGTCTCCCCGGCGGACGGGCGGGTGGTGCTCATCACCCCCATCCACGAGGACACCTTCGTGCATGGGCCCACGGTCCGGGTGTCCATCTTCATGAACGTCTTCGACGTGCATGTGAACCGCTATCCGCTGGATGGTCTGGTGGCGTTCGTGGAGCGGCGGCCGGGGAAGTTCCTGAACGCCGTCACCGAGGCCTCCAGCGTGGAGAACGAACAGAACGCGGTGGGGATGGTGTGCGGCGCGCATCGCATCCTCATGCGGCAGATCGCCGGGCTGGTGGCGCGCCGGATCATCACCGACCCCGCACCGGGAGCGGTGGCCCGGCAGGGAGAGCGGTTCGGGCTCATCCGCTTCGGCTCGCGCGTGGACCTCTTCCTGCCCCCCGATGCGCGGCTGCGCGTGCGCGTGGGAGACCGGATGAAGGCCGGTGCGTCGGTGGTGGCCGACCTGCCGGCGGCGTGACCGACGCGCCGGGGTGCCGGGGCGCCGGCCGGGGGCGGCGATGACCGAGGCCGGGGGACCGGCGCGTCGCCAGCGCCCGCGCGCCGTCGTGGCGCTGCCCAACGGCTTCACGCTGGCGAACCTGTTCTTCGGGATCTTCGCCATCGTCTCGGCATCCCGGGGGCAGTTTGACGCCGCCGCGCGCTACATCGTCTTCGGCGCGATCGCCGACAGCCTCGACGGTCGCATCGCCCGCGCCACGCGCTCCGGGTCCCGCTTCGGCGAGGAGCTGGACTCGCTGGTGGACGCCATCAGCTTCGGCACCGCCCCCGCGCTCATCATGTACTTCGCCGTCTTCCAGGACGGCCGCTGGGACTGGCTGGTGTGCTTCTTCTTCACCGCCTGCGCGGTCATGCGGCTGGCCCGCTTCAACGTGGAGCAGGCTGGCCGGGCCAAGACCCACTTCACCGGCCTCCCCAGCCCAGCGGCCGGGATGACGCTGGCCACCTACTACTGGTTCAGCCAGACCTCGCTGTACACCGAGACCATGATCGCGGACCTCCCGTGGCACCAGATGCTGCGGTTCGTGATGCTGGGACTCGGCATGCTCATGATCAGCAATGTGCAGTACGCGGCGATGCCCACCGTGAACTTCCGGAGCGTGCGCGGCGTGCTGGGGTTCCTGCTGGTGGTGGGCACGTTCGTCGGGGTGATCTTCCTCCCCCGCCAGTTCTTCTTCCCGGCGCTCATGGCCTATGTGCTCTACGGCATCGGCCAGACCGTGTTCCTGGGGCTGCTCGACCGTCTCCCCGGCTCCCGCGAGGGAGCGGAGGACACGGAGGAGGAGCCTGCGGTGCCGTCCCCCGATGGTCGGCGTCGTCGGCGCCGCCGTCGTTCGTCCCGACCTTCCCCCGGGCCCCTGACGGGCCCACCCACCGCCCCCGCCTCGGGGGCCGAGGACCGACCTGCATGAGCTCCTCCGTGAGCCGTTTCCGCTGTGCCGTCCACATCGTCCCGCGCCGTGGCATCCTGGATCCTCAGGGCAAGGCCGTGGCCGGCGCGCTCCAGTCCCTCGGCTTCACGGGCGCCGGAGAGGTGCGGGTGGGGCGCTTCCTCGTGATCGACCTGGAGGCCGCCGATGCCGAGGCGGCGCGGCGCGACGTGGCCGCGATGTGCGAGCGGCTGCTGGCCAACCCGGTCACCGAGGACTTCGACATCGCGGCCGTGGAGCCCGCATGAAGGCCGGCATCGTCCGATTCCCCGGCTCCAACTGCGACGAGGACGCCTTCCGCGCCGTCACGGAAGGCGTGGGGGGCGAGGCCGTCTACCTGTGGCACAAGGACCGCGACCTGCAGGGGGTGGACTTCGTGATCCTGCCGGGGGGCTTCAGTTACGGGGACTACCTGCGGGCCGGGGCGATCGCCCGTTTCAGTCCGGTGATGCAGGAAGTGGTGGCCTTTGCCCGGCGCGGCGGGCCGGTGCTGGGGATCTGCAACGGCTTCCAGATCGCCTGCGAAGCCGGGCTGCTCCCGGGCGCCCTGCTCCGCAACGCGAGCCTGCGCTTCGTGAGCGCGCCGGTGCACCTGCGCGTGGAGACCATTGCCAGCCGCTTCACCAGCCGGTACCACCTGGGCGAGCGCCTCATGATTCCGGTGGCCCACGGGGACGGCCGGTACACCGCCGACGGGGACACCCTGGAGCGCCTGGAGGGCGAGGGGCACGTGGCCTTTCGGTACGTCGACGCACAGGGGAACGCCACGCCCGAGGGGAACCCCAACGGGTCGCTGCGCAACATCGCCGGGATCCTGAGCGCCGAGGGGAACGTGCTGGGGATGATGCCCCACCCCGAGCGGGCGATGGACGCGCGCCTCGGCTCCACCGACGGCATCGGCGTCTTCGCCAGCGTGGTGGAATCGCTGGCCGCGGCGGTGGGCGCATGAGCGCGCCAGCCGCCACCGTCCTGCCGCGCCCGGGCGACCCGGCCATCACGCCGGCGCTGGTCGCCGAGCACGGCATCAAGCCCAACGAGTACGACCGGCTGGTGGGGATGCTCGGGCGCACCCCCACGTTCACCGAGCTGGGGATCGTGAGCGCCCTGTGGAGCGAACACTGCTCCTACAAGCACTCCCGCCCGCTCCTCAAGACGCTCCCCACCACGGCCCCCTGGGTGCTGCAGGGCCCCGGGGAAAACGCCGGGGTCATCAGCGTGGGCGACGGGCTCGCCGTCGCCTTCAAGATCGAGTCGCACAACCACCCGTCGGCCGTCGAACCCTACCAGGGGGCGGCCACCGGGGTGGGCGGGATCCTGCGCGACGTGTTCACCATGGGCGCACGCCCCATCGCCCTGCTCAATTCGCTGCGCTTCGGCCCGCTGGAGTCCGCGCGGGTGCGCTACCTGTTCGCCGGGGTGGTCAAGGGGATCGGCGACTACGGCAACTGCGTGGGGGTGCCGACCGTGGGGGGCGAGGTCGTCTTCGACCCGTCGTACGAGGGGAACCCGCTGGTCAACGCCATGTGCGTGGGGCTCATGCGCGAGGAGGAGCTCATCCGTGCCGTGGCCTCCGGCGTGGGCAACCCCATCATGGCGGTGGGGGCGAGCACGGGGCGCGACGGGATCCACGGCGCGTCGTTCGCGTCGGAGGACCTCTCCGAGCAGAGCGAGGCCAAGCGCCCCATGGTGCAGGTGGGGGACCCCTTCACCGAGAAGCTGCTGCTGGAGGCGTCGCTCGAGCTCATCCGCAGCGGGCACATCGTGGCCATCCAGGACATGGGGGCCGCCGGCCTCACGTCGTCCTCGGCCGAGATGGCGGAGCGCGGCGACGTGGGCGTCACCATCGACGTGACCAAGGTCCCCGTGCGCGAGGCGGGGATGACGCCCTACGAGATCCTGCTGTCGGAGTCGCAGGAGCGCATGCTGGTGGTGGCCCGCCAGGGGCACGAGGACGCGGTGCGGGCGATCCTCGCCAAGTGGGACCTGGAGGCGGCCGTCATCGGCGAGGTGATCGCCGAGCCGGTGTACCGCGTGACCGAGGGGGACCGCGTGGTGGCGGAGTTCCCGGGGTCGCGGCTGGTCACGGAGTGCCCGCAGTACCGGCTGGAGCCCCGCGAGAGCGAGGTGCTGGCCGCGGCGCGCGCGCGCGATCCGCACGCGATCGCGCCGCGCCCCGAGGAGCGCGACCACGCGTGGACGCTGGAACGGCTGCTCGCCTCGCCGACGATTGCCAGCAAGCGCTGGGTGTGGCAGCAGTACGACTCGACCGTGCGCGCGGGGACGGTGGTCGGCCCCGGCAGCGACGCCGCGGTGGTGCGCCTCCCCGGCACCGACAAGGGGGTCGCCCTCTGCATCGACGGGAACGGCCGGCACGTGGCGCTCCACCCGCGCAACGGCGGGCGCGCCGCGGTGTGCGAGGCGGCGCGCAACGTGGCGTGCACGGGCGCCCGCCCGCTCGCCATCACCAACAACCTGAACTTCGGCAACCCCACCCGCCCCGACGTGTACTTCCAGCTCAGCGAGGCGATCGCGGGGATGGGGGAGGCATGCGCGGCGCTGGTCACCCCCGTCACCGGGGGGAACGTGTCGCTGTACAACGAGAATCCGCGCGGGGCCATCCATCCCACGCCCACCATCGGCATGGTGGGGCTGGTGGAGTCGCTCGACCACGTGACGCCGTCGGCGTTCCGCGTGGCGGGCGACGCCATCGTGCTGCTGGGGGAGCCCACCGACGAGCTGGGCGCCAGCGAGTACCTCCTCGCCATCCACGGCGAGGCCATCGGGGCGCCGCCGTACTGCGACCCGGGCACCGAGCGCACGCTCATCGACGCCCTGCTGGAAGCCATTCGCGCCGGGGTGGTGCGGTCGGCCCACGATTGCAGCGACGGGGGGCTGGCCGTGGCGCTGGCCGAGTGCGCGATCCTGCACCGGGACGCCCTCATGGGGTTCACCGTGGACCTGTCGCCGTGGGCCACCCTGCCCCATCGGGCGCTGCTGTTTGGCGAGGCGCAGGCCCGCGTGGTGCTCTCCACGCCCACCCCGCAGGCGGTGCTGGCGATCGCGGCGCGCCATGGGGTGCCGGCGCGGATCATCGGCGCCGTCACCGACGCATCGGACGGCGCCCGCTTCACCATCGAGGACGACAGCTTTGCCGCTCCGGTGGAGTGGCTGGCGCGCGCGTTCCACGAGGCTATTCCCGCGGCCATGGACGGCGCCCCTGGCGCCGCGCCGGCCGACTCCCCGACGCCCTGAGCCAGGACTCCATCGCATGTGCGGCATTTTCGGCGTCTTTGGGCATCGCGAGGCGGCGGCGCTCACCCAGCTGGGCTTGTACTCCCTGCAGCACCGCGGCCAGGAATCAGCCGGGATCGTCTCGGTGGACGAGGGGCACCGGGCGCACCTGTCGCGGGCCATGGGGCTCGTGTCCGAGGGGTTTGACGAAGCGGCGGTGGCGTCGCTTCCCGGGGCGATCGCCATCGGCCACACCCGCTACAGCACCGCCGGCAGCTCGGCCATCGAGAACGCGCAGCCGGTACTGGCGCGGGTGCGGGGCGGGCACATCGCGCTGGCCCACAACGGCAACCTGACCAACGCGGTCGAGCTGCGGCGGGCCCTCGAGGACGAGGGGGCCATCTTCGCCTCGACCATGGACTCCGAGGTGATCGTGCACCGGATCGCCCGGTCCCAGGCGGCCACCCCCGAGGCGCGGCTGGCCGCGGCGCTGGCCGGGGTGGAGGGGGCGTATTCGCTGTTGGTGGTCCTCAACGACACGATGCTGGTGGCGCGCGACCCGCACGGGTGGCGCCCGCTCGTGGTGGGGCGCTTGGGCGGCGGGTGGGTGTTCGCCTCGGAGAGTTGCGCCCTCGACATCGTGGGCGCGACGCTGGAGGGGGAAGTGCGCCCCGGCGAAATCGTGGCGGTGGACGCCGATGGCCTGCGGCGCATGCCGGCCCTGCCGGCGGCGGCGCCCACGCGGTGCGTCTTCGAGCACGTGTACTTCGCGCGCCCCGACAGTGTGGTGTTCGGTGGCTCGGTCAGCCAGTCGCGCCGCGCCCTGGGGCGACAGTTGGCCCGCGAATGTCCCGCCCCCGACGCCGACCTCGTCTTTGCCGTCCCGGATTCCTCGAACGCCGCCGCCCTGGGCTTTGCCGAGGAGTCCGGGCTCCCCTACGAGCTGGCGCTCATTCGCAACCATTACGTGGGGCGCACCTTCATCCAGCCCACCCAGGCGGGGCGCGATGCCAAGGTCAAGGTGAAGTACAACCCGGTCCGCGAGCTGCTGGAGGGGCGGCGCGTGGTCATGGTGGACGACTCCATCGTGCGGGGGACCACCACGCGCGGGCTGGTCTCGCTGGTGCGGGCCGCCGGGGCCCGGGAAGTGCATATGCGCGTCTCCAGCGCCCCGATCATCAGCCCCTGCTATTACGGCATCGACACCCCCCGCCGCGAAGAGCTGGTGGCGGCTCGCATGTCCCACGCGGAACTCGTGGATCACCTCGGCGTTGATTCGCTCGGGTACCTGTCGATCGACGGGATGCTGGCGCAGGTCCCCTCGGGTCCCGAAGGCTACTGCCACGCCTGCTTCTCGGGGCGCTATCCCACCGCCACGCCGGCGGAACCGGAGTTGCTGCGTGCTGGCGGTGCCGCCAGCCGTCCGGAGGGCGTGGCGTAACGTTGGAGCCACGCACCAGGAGGGGTGATGGACCGCATGGTGTTCCGCTTTGGCCGCGGCCAGGCGGACGGTCACCGGGGGATGAAGGAGACGCTGGGCGGCAAGGGGGCCAACCTCGCCGAGATGACCCAGCTGGGGATTCCGGTCCCCCCGGGCTTCACCATCGCCACCGCGGCGTGCCGGCGCTTTCTGGACACGGGAGCGGCTGACGAGGCCCTCCGCCAGGCGGTGCGTGAGGCGGTGGCGGCCTTGGAGGTGGACGCGGGGCACCGCTTTGGCGATCCCGCCGATCCCTTGCTGGTCTCGGTGCGCTCCGGCGCGGCGGTGTCGATGCCCGGGATGATGGAGACCATCCTCAACCTGGGGCTGAACGACGCCACCACGGAGGGGCTGGCCCGGCGCACGGGCGCCCCGCGGTTCGCTTGGGACGCCTACCGCCGCTTCCTGCAAATGTACGGGGACGTGGTGATGGGGGTCCCGGCCGCCCGCTTCGAGCAGCTGCTGGCCACCAAACGCCTGCTGCACGCGGTGGAGGCGGATGGCGACTTGCCGGCGGAGGCGCTGCAGCAGCTGGCCGGGGAATACCAGCAGCTGGTGCGCGCCGTGTCGGGGCGCGCGTTTCCCATGGACCCCTGGGAGCAGCTCTGGGGGGCCATCGAGGCGGTGTGGCACTCGTGGACGCTGCGCAAGGCGGTGGACTATCGGCGCGTGCACGGCATTCCGCACGACCTTGGGACGGCGGTCAGCGTGGTGGCGATGGTGTTCGGCAACCTGGGGGAGGATTCGGGCACCGGGGTGGCGTTCACCCGCAATCCCTCGACGGGGGAACACGCCCTCTACGGCGAGTTCCTGGTGAATGCGCAGGGAGAGGACGTGGTGGCCGGCATCCGCACGCCGCTCCCGCTGGCGGCAATGGCCGAGCAGTTCCCCGAGGCATGGCAGGCGCTGCTGACCGTGCAGGCGCGCCTGGAGGCGCACTTCCGCGACATGCAGGACATCGAGTTCACCATTGAGCAGGGGCGGCTGTACCTGTTGCAGACGCGCGGCGGCAAGCGCACCATGGTGGCGGCGCTGCGCATCGCGCTGGATCTGGTGGATGCCGGGGTCATCACGGAGGACGAGGCGGTGCGCCGCCTCGCCCCGGACCAGCTGGACCAGCTGTTGCACCCCGTGATCAGCGGGACGGTACGCACCGATCCGATCGCCATCGGGCTCCCCGCCAGCCCGGGCGCCGCCAGCGGCCGGGTGGTGTTCGACCCCGACGCCGCCGCCCAGCGCGCCGCCGCGGGGGAGGCCGTGGTGCTGGTGCGGGAAGAGACCACCCCCGAGGACTTCCACGGCATCGTGGCCGCTCGTGCGGTCCTCACCGCCCGGGGCGGCATGACCAGCCACGCCGCGGTGGTCGCGCGCGGCATGGGGAAGTGCGCCATCGTCGGGTGCACGACGCTGGAGTTGCTCCCCGACCACCGCGCCATGCGCGTGGGCGAGGTGGAGGTGGCCGAAGGGGACTGGCTCACCCTGGATGGCGGCACGGGGCGCGTGTTCGTGGGCGCCCTGCCCACGCAGCCGTCGGAGGTGCTCCGGGTCCTGTCCGGCACCCTGCCCCCCGAGGCGGCCCCCGACTGGCGCGCCTTCGACCGCCTGATGGGCTGGGCGGACGCGCGGCGTCGCCTCCGCGTGCGGGCCAACGCGGACTCCCCGCGGGATGCCCGCCTGGCGCGCAACGCGGGGGCCGAGGGGATCGGCCTGTGCCGGACCGAGCACATGTTCTTCGAGGGGGACCGCATCACCGCCATGCGGGAAATGATCGTGGCGCGGGACCTGGGCGGACGCCGACGCGCGCTGGATCGGTTGCTCCCCATGCAACGGACCGACTTCGAGGGGATCTTCGAGGCGATGGACGGCTATCCCGTCACCATTCGCCTGCTGGACCCGCCGCTGCACGAGTTCCTTCCCCACGGGGGGGAGGAGTCGGGGCTGTTGGCGACCTCCCTGGGGTTGTCCCGCCCGGAGTTGGCCCGGCTGGTGGCCGGACTGCGCGAGACCAATCCGATGCTGGGGCATCGTGGCTGTCGGCTGGGGATCACCTATCCGGAGGTCACCGAGATGCAGGCCCGGGCGATCTTCGAGGCGGCCGTTCGCGCGGCGCGCCGCGGCGTGGACGTGCGCCCGGAAATCATGGTGCCGCTGGTGGCGGACGTCACGGAGTTGCGGCACCAGCGGGCACTCATCGACGGCGTGGCCGACCAGGTGATGGGCTCCATGGGGGAACGCCTCCCCTACCTGGTGGGGACGATGATCGAGCTGCCCCGGGCCGCCCTGCTGGCCGACGAGCTGGCGGGCGTGGCCGATTTCTTCTCCTTCGGCACCAACGACCTCACCCAGACGACCTTCGGGCTCAGCCGGGACGATGCCGGGCGCTTCCTTCCGCAGTACCTGGAACGCGGCCTGCTGGAGGCGGATCCCTTTCAGGTGCTGGACCAGCGTGGGGTGGGCAAGCTGGTGCAGTGGGCCCTGCGCGATGGGCGCACGCAGCGCCCGGAGCTCAAGGCCGGAATCTGCGGCGAGCACGGCGGCGATCCCCGCAGTGTGGCGTTCTGCCACCGGATCGGCATGGATTACGTGAGTTGTTCCCCCTTTCGCGTCCCCGTGGCCCGGCTGGCGGCCGCGCAGGCGGCCCTCGACAGCGCCTGAACCGCCCGTCAGCTTCTCCGCATGTCATCCGCCATGCGCATCGCCGTCATCGGGGCCGGTCCCTCGGGGATCACGGCCGTCAAGAGCCTGCGTGCGGCGGGCTTCGCCCACGTCACCGGCTTCGATCGCAATCAGGCCGTGGGGGGCAACTGGCTGTTCGCCCCCGAGGCGACGCACTCCAGCGTCTTCGAGACCACGCACATCATCAGCTCGAAGACGCTGTCGTCGTATCACGACTACCCCATGCCGGCGTCGTATCCGGACTACCCGTCCCACGCGCAGCTGGCCGCCTATTTCCAGGGGTACGCCGACCAGTTCGGGGTCACGCCCCACATCCGGTTCGGCACGGAGGTGCTCGCGGCGGAGCCGCTGCCGGGAGACCGGTGGGCGCTGCGGTGGCGGGAAGATGGACTGGAGCACGACGCGACCTTTGATGCGCTGGTGGTGGCCAACGGTCACCACTGGAAGCCGCGGATGCCGGAGTACCCGGGCCACTTCACCGGGCGCATCCTCCACTCGCACGACTACAAGCGCGCCGCGCCCTTCGCCGACCAGCGCGTGCTGGTGATCGGCGGGGGCAACTCGGCGTGCGACGTGGCGGTCGAGACGGCGAGGGTGTCGGCCGTGACCGACCTCTCCTGGCGCCGCGGCTACTGGATCGTGCCCAAGTTCCTCTTCGGACTTCCGGCCGACGTGGTGGCGGAGCGCACCCGCTGGCTGTCGCGCACCGTGCGCGGCTGGCTCAACGCCCGGCTGCTGCGGGTGCTGCAGGGGCCCAACGCCCGCTATGGCCTCCCCGAACCGGATCATCCGTTCGGCGCCACGCACCCCACCGTCAATTCCGAGCTGTTGTACGCCGTGCGCCACGGCCACATCGGGGCGCGCCGCGACATCGCGCGCTACGAGGGGCGCACAGTCCACTTCACCGACGGCACGCACGCGGACTACGACACCATCATCGCCTGCACCGGCTACTGGATTGCCCATCCGTTCTTCCGCCCCGAGGTGGTGGATTTTTCGCGAGGGCCCGTGCCGTTGTACCTGCGCATGTTTCCGGCGCGGCACCCCACCCTGTCGTTCATCGGGCTATTCCAGCCGTTGGGATGCATCTGGCCAGCGGCCGAGCTGCAGTCCAGGCTGCTGGCGCTGCGCCTGAGTGGCCGCTGGTCGCCACCGGCGGACCTGGAGGCGGCGATCGCCCGGGAACTGGCGCGCCCCGACTATGCGCAGCTGGACACGCCGCGCCACACCATCACGGTGGACTATCACGCCTTTGTCGGGCGCTTGCAGGCGGCGCTGGGCCAGGCGGCCTGACAATCACCGGGCGCGCCCGGCGGATCGCCCCCGGGATGCAGCGACGCCCCGCCGCGGGAGGCGGCAGGGCGTCGACTGAGTGGAGGTGAGGGGAATCGAACCCCTGTCCGAGAATAGATTCACCCCGGCTTCTACGTGCGTATCCCGCCGATTGAGGTCTCCGTCCGCTGGCCAACGGGAAGCCCACGTCCGGACAAGCCTGCTGTGATTCGCGCAACGGTCACAGGCACTCCGTCACGCTAGCCCAGATTTGCGATACTCACGAGCCGCCCCGGGCGGGCTGCACCGTGAGCACTGCCGGGGTAACCCGAAGGTTACGCGGCGAGCGCCAGGTTGTTGTTGGCGATTGTGATTTTCCCGAGTGTTTTACCAGGTGCTCGAGGACCTGGGCACGCTACCAGAGCTGCACCACCCCCGTCGAAGCCAGTCACCCCCGAACGGGTCCTGCCGTCACGGTCGGGGGCTGGATGCACCCGACGCGACTTCGACTACGCCTGCGTCTCTCGTACACTACACGCGGCGGGCGGGTTCCCGCAACGCCGGCCCCCCCGCCGGGATCCGGCTGCCCCCCTACCCGACCTCGCACGTCAGCGCCAGCGGATCGGGACCGTCGGACGAGGCCGGTGCGCTGGCAGACCAGGTCGCCAGGTAGCCAGAGAAGATCCCCTCGACCTCGGCAAAATCCTTGACCTGATGCAGGCGCTGCCGGAGCTCCGCCGAGTTGGGCAGCCCTTTCACGTACCACCCCAGGTGCTTCCGGAACTCGATGGCGGCGCCGATGGGATCCACCTCGTACTCCTGCACCAGCCGGGCGTGCGCGAGGGCGATCTCGAAGCGCTCCGCCACCCCTGGGGTGGACGGCATGGGGGTGCCATCCAGCAGCGCGCGCACCTGCCGGAAGATCCATGGCTGACCGAACGATCCGCGGCCGATCATGATCCCGTCGCACCGCGTGTGCTCGTACATCCGCAGCGCGTCCTGCGGCGTCTTGATGTCCCCGTTGCCCAGCACGGGGATGTCCAACGCCTCGGCCACTGCCGCGATCTCGTCCCAGTTGGCGTGCCCCGTGTACATCTGCGTGCGGGTGCGCGCATGCAGCGCCAGCACGCGGGCGCCGGCCTCCTGGCAGCGCAGGGCGATCCCCACGGGGTCGCGCATCTCCTCGCTCCAACCACTGCGGATCTTGCAGGTGACGGGCAGGGGCGTGGCCCGCGACACGGCCCGGATGATCTCCTGCACCAGCCCCAGGTCGCGCAGGCACCCCGACCCGCCATTGCGCCGCACGACCTTCTTGACCGGACACCCGAAGTTGATGTCCACGAAATCGGGAGCGAACAGGTCGGTCACCATGGCCGCGGCATCGGCCATCGCCGCCGGCTCGGCGCCGAAGATCTGCACGCCGATGGGGCGCTCGGCCGCGGTGAACCGCAGCTTGCTGATCGTCGCCTCGTTCTCCCGCCGGATCCCCTCGGCGGACAGGAACTCCGTCACCACCACGTCGGCGCCGTGCGCGTGGCACAGGCGCCGGAAGGGGGACTCGGACACCCCCGCCATAGGGGCGAGATACAACGGCACGCCGGCGGGGACGGCAAACGGGAAGCGCTTGCGGGACATGAGGTTGAAGCTAGGCCACCCAAAGCGGTCGGGCAACCGCCCGTTTGACTCCGCCCCGGCACGGGTTATGATATCCGGATATGGAACTCCGCGAATTCTTTTCCGAAGAAGCCGTCCAGCTGGAGCTGCAAAGCACCAGCAAGGACGAGGTGCTGAAGGAGCTCATCGGGCTGCTCGGGCTCGACGAGAAGGCGGAGGGGATGCTGTTCAAGATGCTCAAGCGGCGCGAAAACCTCGGGTCCACGGGGATCGGCCGCGGCATCGCCATCCCGCATTGCCGGTCGCTGGTGGTGAACCGGCTGCGCGTGGCGTTCGGGCGCAAGCGCGACGGCGTGGACTTCAAGGCCATTGATGACAAGCCGGTCCACTTCTTCTTCCTGATCGTCGCCCCGCCACTGGAGGTGTCCAACCAGTACCTCCCGGTGCTGGGGAAGATCGCCCAGTTCAGCAAGGAGGCCGACGTGCCGGGGCGGTTGCTGGCGCTGGAGTCCCCCGCGGAGTTCATGGCGCTGCTGGAAGAAAAGCGGGTGTAATTCCGCCCGCGGAGCGCTCCCCGCCCCGCGCCCTACCCGTCCAACCGCACCCGCGCGATCGGCGCGCGGAATCGGTGCCACACGCGCACCGACTGCAGCGCGCCGGCCATGGCCAACCCTGCCACCAGCCCGATCCACAGGCCGCGTTCGCGCAGCGGCGTGGCAAACCCCAGCCACGCCCCAAGCGGCATCCCCACCGCCCAGAAGGCCATCAGGTGCAGGAGCGCCGGCACCCGCGTGTCGCCTGTGCCCCGCAACACGCCGCTGGTGACGCCCTGCAGCCCGTCAAAGACCTGGAAGACGCCGGCAATGGGGATGAGCGCCGCTGCCACCGCGACGGTCGCCGCCTCCGTGGTGTAGCGCGTGGCCAGCCACTCGGGGACGGTGAGGAACAGGGCGGCGGTCAGCGTCATGAACCCCACCCCGCAGGTGATGGCGGCCACCGCATCGCGACGCGCCGCCGCCTGGTCGCCGCGCCCGATGGCGCGCCCCACCACCGCCGCCGCCGCGCCGGAAATGCCGAGCGGCACCATGTACGTCATCGCCGCGAGATTGAGGGCGATCTCATGGCCGGCCAGCGATGCGGTGCCCATCCACCCCATGAGCACCGCCGTGAAGCCAAAGGCAAATGACTCGAAGAACCACTGGGCCGCGATGGGGGCGCCGATGCGCGTGAGGCGCAGCAGTGGCGCAGCCGCCTGGCTCGCGACGCGCCACGGACGCACCGTGGGGCGCAGCCGGGGCCACGCCAGCCACGCCAGCGTCGCCGCCATCACCCACGTGGCCACCGCCGTGGCGTACCCCGCCCCCGGAACCCCCAGCGCCGGAGCGCCCCAGCGCCCCTCGATGAGCATCCAGTTGGCCCCCACGTTCACCAGGTTGGCCGCCAGCACCGCCAGCAGCACCGGGCGCACCGTCCCCATCGCCTGCAGCACCTGCCGCATAAGCAGGAAGCCGAAGAACGGCGCCACGGCCAGCGCGCGCCGCCGGACGTACCGCGCGGTCTCCTCGGCCACCTCCGGCGGCTGGTGCAGCACCCCCAGCAGCCACTCCCCGGGCAGCAACGCCAGCGACACAGCCACCACGATGCCGAGCGACAGCAGCACGCCGCGCTGCACTCCCAGCGCCACGGCGTCCTCGTCGCGCGCGCCCACCGCCTGCGCCACCACCGGATCCAGGGCGAACAGCAGCCCCATGCCGAACACGCTGGCGTTGAAGACGTAGAAGTTCCCGAGCGCCACGGCGGCGATAGCCGCGCCCCCCAGCCGGCCGACCATGAGGGCGTCCACCATCCCCATGGCCTGCATCCCCATGTTCACCGCCACCACGGGCGCCGCGATGCGCGCCATCTCGCGCACGTGCAGGCCGTGCCACCAGTCGTCCGTCCGCGCCCCACCCGCCACCGCACGCCCCCAGGTCCCAAGATCCGCCCGGGCGCAGCCTATGCGGCGCGCCGCTGGCGTAATCTAGCGGCGCGGCAGATTTCCCCGCGACGACGGCCGTGCCGGCGACCGCCCTCCCCGTCCCTTCCGCTACCCGCCGCCCACGCTGGTCTACCTCCTCTTGCTGCACGGCATCCTCGCCCACGGCCGCACCGTGCACGGAGGCTGCCCGAGTCGCCTATCCCCGCCGGCCCCCGGAGAGAGGCATCAGGACCACCCCCTCTGACGAGCCGCCGCCGCCCGCTGCGCCTTCCGCAGCCCCTTCAGGTTCTCCCCTTGCAGCCGCTCGAAGTCCGGATGCCTGGCGAAGAACGGTCCCAGCCAGCCGTCCTCGTGCGTGAAGGCCATGGTCCAGGCGAGGTTCCTCGGGAAAACATAGCAATCGGGCGCGGAACACCACGTCGGCTTCTGATCGGTGACGAGCGCCTCGTCACCCGTGTTGGACAGCACGACGTAGGCCGGGCAGGCCACTGCCACGTACGCATCCAGTGCCGCCTGGCGGGCGAGGCTCGGATAGGCGGCGGCGCTGAAGACATGCCACGGGAACGTCGTCATGTGCGGCGCCGGGGCGCGCCCGAACACCGCCAGCCACGCCGCGAGGAGCGACGCGGCCTCCTCGCGGCTGAGGCGGGTGAGGATGGTCCCTGGCCGGACCTCGAATCCCGGAGCGCGACCCATTGCCGATGTCTGGTGGAAAGTTGGGACGGCCCCAGTCAACTCGGCGGCGAACCGGCCGGTGGCACACTGCCCCGCGTCACCCGTGCCTCCAGCGCGTCCAGTGCGCGGAGGGCCTCCATCAACTGCCCGCGCAACGCCTTGAGATCACCAGCCAGGGAGCCGCTGCTGTCCTGGGCCTGCAGGGTGCTGGCACCCTGCGCGACCCCGTCGAACAGCAGGCTGATCGCCGGCGCGACCCGGGTCTCGCGCGTGCGGGCGTTGACGCGCGCCAGGGTCTGCACCTGCGAGGCGTCACCGGGGCCAACCGGCACCAGGTACGACAGCTCCCCGTCCTGCAGCCACATCTTGGGCTCGAAGGCGCTGGCGTTCTTCAAGCTGTTGATGCGGGGATCACCCACAGCCACCTGGACGGCACGGGAGGGGCTCATGAAGCCCGCCTTGGCAGTCTGCCACCACCACCGCTCGCCCGACACCGGGCTGACGAAAACCACGCCGGCCAGGCCGAAGGAGTTGCCCTTGGGTTCGAGCGGCACGGCCCAGAGCGCCTGCGCGCGGTCGTCCAGCAGCGTCGGCGGCGGGCTCCCCGTCCCGGAGCCGATCTCGTACACCTCGCGCTTGGTGAAGAAGCCCAGCAGTCCCTGCCGCCAGTCGCCCCACGTGTCCACCTCCCACCGAACCAGGTCCTCCGGGTACAGGCGCAGGTGCGGGTAGCGCTCCTGCGCCGCGGCCCAGGGGTAACGCGTGACCTCGCCGGACTGGGCGAACACCACCAAGCCGGTCATCCGCGGGATCCCCCAGACGGATCGCACCAGCGGCACCACCGCCTCGTGGCGCGCGACATCGTACACCGGTGGCAGGGTGCGGTCGAAGGGGGCGATGCCGCGGTGGATGATGCGGGCGAAACTGTTGAAGTTGCCCTCCCCCCCCACGGGCAGCTCGAGCCGGTGCTCCTGCACGCGCGGCGCCGTGGTGTCGGCATCCACCTCGGCCACCATGGAAAGTCCGTCGGTGAAGTACGCGCCAACGCTGTTGGGACTGACCGCGGTCTGCCAGACCAGGCGTCCGGCGGTGCCGGGCGCCGTCGAGACCGTGGGATGGATGTCCTCGTACACGTACCGCGGATCGGTCTGGAGGCTGCGCGAGAACTGGTCAGCCACGTCCTGCGGCAGCACCCGTCCGGGGACAATGGTGGCGAAGGGCGCGACCTCGCCGCGGCGCAACCCCGCCTCGTACTGCCTGGCCCACGCGGTGTAGCGCAGCGGCGGCGCCACCACGATGGCGACCAGCACGAGCAGCGTCACCCCCAAGAGCGGTCGGCTGACCCGCTTGGTGCCGGCGGCGTGAAGTGCGGTCGCGACCAGCAGCGCCATCAGGCCCACCGCCAGCGGGCTGTCGAGCGTAACGCGCAGCCAGAACTGCACCCACCCCAGCCACCAGCCGAGGGCGGCCAACACGGCTGCCACGAGGGCCACTCCGATCCAGACCGTACCGTTCCGCTGGCGCGCGCGGGCGCCCGTGACCTTGTTCATCGCACCGGAAGATGGGGGGAGGCGGGCCGGCGGGAACCTCATCCGGACCGTGTCAGCATCCCCATACACCGGGCCGGGCCGTCGGGTTTCGACCCGGCGGCGGCGCAGGCCGCCACCGGGATCTCCCGGGAGGCCCCGGCGAGCTCACTCCCACTCGATCGTCGCGGGGGGCTTGCTGCTGACGTCGTACACGACCCGGTTGACGCCGTCCACCTCGTTGATGATGCGGTTGGAGATCCGCCCGAGCACGTCGTGCGGGAACGGATACCAGTCGGCGGTCATGCCGTCGGTGCTGGTGACCGCGCGCAGCGCGATGACATGCTCGTAGGTGCGCCCGTCCCCCATCACCCCCACCGAGCGCACCGGGAGGAACACGGCGAAGGCCTGCCAGATGTCGGGGTAGAGCCCGGCGGCGCGGATCTCCTCCAAATAGATCGCGTCGGCCTTGCGCAGGATGTCGAGCGCCTGCGGCGTGACCTCGCCCAGCACGCGGATGGCGAGCCCCGGCCCCGGGAACGGATGGCGCCCCACCATCTCCTCGGGGAGCCCGAGCTCGCGCCCCACGTTGCGCACCTCGTCCTTGAACAGCTCGCGCAGCGGCTCGATGAGGCGGAACTGCATGTCCGGCTTGAGCCCGCCCACGTTGTGGTGCGTCTTGATGGTCGCCGACGGGCCGCCGGTGGCGCTCACCGACTCGATCACGTCGGGGTACAGGGTGCCCTGCACCAGGTACTCGGCGTTGGCTCCGGCCTCCGCCGACGCGTCCTCGAAGACGTCGATGAACGTGTGGCCGATGCGCTTGCGCTTGAGCTCCGGCTCCCCCACGCCGGCCAGCGCGTCCAGGAACCGCTGCTCCGCGCGGACCGTGACCAGCTTGATCCCCAGGTGCGCACGGAACGTGCGCTCCACCTGCTCGCGCTCATGCAGCCGCAGCAGCCCGGTGTCCACGAAGATGCACGTCAGCTGGTCGCCGATGGCCCGGTGCACCAGCGCGGCCGCCACGCTGGAGTCCACGCCGCCGGAGAGCCCGCAGATCACCTGCCGCTCGCCCACCAGCTCGCGGATGCGCGCCACCTCCTGCTCGATGAAGTGCCCGGGGGTCCAGTCGGGGGTGCAGCGGCACACGGAGAACAGGAAGTTGCCGATCATCTCCGCCCCGCGCACCGAGTGGGCCACCTCGGCGTGGAACTGGATGGCGTGGATGGGGCGCGACTGGTGACGGAACCCGGCCACCACCTGATTGCCGCTCCACGCCGTGGCGACGTACCCCGGCGGCACGACCTCCACATGGTCGCCATGGCTCATCCACACCGTGGTGCGCTCCCCGGTGTCGAAGCCGGCAAACAGCCCCTCCGCCTCGGCCACCTCCACCTCGGCGCGGCCGTATTCCCGGCGCCCGCCCGCCACCACCGCGCCCCCCTCCAGGTGCGCGATCAGCTGCATGCCGTAGCACACCCCCAGCACGGGGCAGATGTCGAGGATGCCGGACGGCACCGTGGGGGCGCCCTCGTCGCGCACCGAGCTGGGCCCGCCCGACAGGATGATCCCGTCGGGACGCCACTCGCGGATCCACTGCAGCGACCGGGTGGCCGGGTGGATCTCGGAATACACCCGCGCCTCGCGCACGCGCCGCGCAATGAGCTGCGTGAACTGCGATCCGCAGTCCAGGATCAGGATGCGACTCCCCATCAGTTCTTCCACTCCGGTCCGGTCAACTTGAGGAACTCCACGCCCAGCGTGTCCAGGTCGAGGATCGCCCCGGTGGGGGCGCCGTGCAGCCAGCCGCACCCCTCCCCGGGGTTCACGATCAGCGTGTCGCCGCGCGCCTTCATCTCGGGCACGTGGGTGAAGCCGTGCACCACCACCTGGTGCCCGTCGATCGAGCGCTGCTGGACGTCGGCCAGATCATGCACCAGCAGCACGGCCTTGCCCCCCAGGTCGAAGCTGTGCGGCGCCTCGTACAGCTCGGTGGCGCCAAAGCCGAGCGCCGCGGCCGCGCGCAGCGCGTCCCGGTCCCCGTCGTTGCGCCCGAACACCCCCAGCAGCGGCACCGACAGCTCCTGGAAGGGCCGCAGGGAAAACGGCGAACAGTGGTCGCCCGCGTGCATCACCAGCGACACCCCGCCGGCGACCATCTGCTCCAACAGCGCCCGCACCGCGGGAACCCGATCGTGGGTGTCCGACAGCAAGCCGATCCGCATCAGGGCTTCCTCCAGGCAAGGGGGTGACGTTCGAGGCGCAGCAGCTCCTCGACGGACTCCCGCACGGCGACCACGGCGTAGCGATCGCCCTCCACCGCCACCTCGGCGGGGCGGGGACGGGAGTTGTAATGGCTGGCCATGGTGTAGCCGTACGCCCCGCTGGTGAGCACCGCCAGCACGGCACCGGGGGGCACATCAGGGACGGGACGCCCGCGGGCGAGGAAGTCCCCCGACTCGCAGATGGGACCCACCACGTCGGCGACCACCGTCTCGGCGACCTCCGTCACGGCGACGATGCCGTGCTCGGCCTGGTACAGCGACGGGCGCAGCAGGTCGCCCATGCCGGCGTCGGTGACCACGAAGGCCGTGCCGTTGGCCTGCTTGCGATACAGCACCGTGGTGAGGAGCACGCCGGCTTCCGCTACGAGGAACCGCCCGGGCTCCAGCAGCAGCGTGCACCCGGTATCCGCCACTGCGCGGCGCACGGCATCGGCATAGTCGGCCAGGTCGGCGGCGGGGTCCCCGGGGGCGTAGGGGACCGCGAGGCCGCCCCCGACATCCAGCCACGACACCGTATGCCCCGCGTCACGCACCGCGGCCAGCGCCTCCAGCAGCCGGGGAAGCGCCGCCCGCAGCGGCGTGCTGTTGGCGATCTGCGACCCGAGATGCATTCCCACACCGCACACCCGCAGGTGGGGCAGCGACGCCGCCACCGCGGCCACGCGCGCGATGTCGTCCCGCGGGATGCCGAACTTCTGCCCCTTCTCCCCCGTGCGGATGTAGGCGTGCGGGGTGTCCACGGTGACCTCGGGGTTCACGCGGAAGGCCACCGGCGCCACCACCCCAAGCCGGGCGGCCACGGCGTCCACCACCGCCAGCTCCGCCTCGGATTCCACGTTGAGCAGACGCACGCCGGCGCGCAGCGCCGCCTCGATCTCCGCCACCGTCTTGCCCACGCCGCTGAACACCACGTCCTCGCCGGCGCACCCCGCGGCCAGCGCCCGGTGCAGCTCGCCGCCCGAGACGATGTCCATCCCGGCGCCCAACGCCCGCAGCGCCCCGAGGACGGCCAGGTTGCTGTTGGCCTTTACGGCGAAGTGAATCCGGTGGGGCACGCCGGCAAAGGCGGCTGCCAGCGCGGCATAGCGCGCGCGGATGGTCGCCAGGCTGTAGACATAGGCGGGCGTCCCCACCTCGGCGGCGATGACCGGCAGCGGCACCGCCTCGCAGTGCAGCACCCCGTCCCGGCGCGCCAGCGCGTCGGGAACGGGCCACGCCGTCGGCGCGGGGGTCAGTACGCCCGCGCCCATATCACCTCATGCTTGGCGGGCTCCCCGGTGACCAGGCAGCGCGTCGGCGCCTCCGGCGACCGGAACTCGGCGTCGGGGATGACGCGGATGGTGGCCTTGGTCTCCTCCTTCACCCGCTGCTCCACGGCCGGATCGCCATTCCACCCGGCATAGACAAACGCGCCGGGGCCCTCCATCACCTCGCGGAAGCGGTCATAGCTGATCCGCTCGCGGATGGAGTTGGCCTCCAGCCGCGAGCGCGCCGCCGCCAGCATGTCCCCCTGGATCGCGTCCAGCACCCCGGGCAATTCGGCGCGCAGCGCGTCGAAGGCCATCGGGCGCTTCTCGCGCGTGTCGCGCCGCACCAGCAGCCCCGCGCCGGAGGCCAGGTCGCGCGGGCCGATCTCCAGCCGCAACGGAATGCCGCGCAGCTCCCAGTGGTAGTACTTGGCCCCGGGCTTGATCCCCACCCGGTCGTCCACGTGGCAGCGGATGCGCTCATGGTCGGGGCGCTTGAAGCTCCCCAGGTCGTCGGCGATGCGCCGCGCCGCCTCGATGGTGGCCGCGCGCTCCTCGTCGGTCTTCCAGATCGGGACGATGACCACCTGGATCGGCGCCAGGCGCGGCGGCAGGCGCAGCCCCGCATCATCGCCATGGGTCATCACCAGCCCGCCGATCATCCGGGTGGACACCCCCCAGCTGGTGTTCCACGCATGGTCCTGCTGCCCCGCCTCGTTCTGGAAGGTGAGGTCGAAGGCCTTGGCGAAGTTCTGCCCCAGATTGTGCGACGTCCCCGCCTGCAGCGCCTTGTTGTCCTGCATCAGCGCCTCGCAGGCGTAGGTGCGGAGCGCCCCGGCGAACTTCTCCGACTCGGTCTTCTGGCCGGTGACCACGGGCATGGCCATGTACCCCTCCATGAACTCCCGGTACACCCCCAGCATGCGCCGCGTCTCGGCCTCCGCCTCGTCATGCGTGGCGTGCGCGGTGTGCCCCTCCTGCCAGAGGAACTCCATCGTGCGCAGGAACAGCCGCGTGCGCATCTCCCACCGCACGACGTTGGCCCACTGGTTGTACAGCAGGGGCAGGTCGCGGTAGCTCTGCACCCACTTGGCGAACATGGAGTAGATGATCGTCTCCGACGTGGGGCGCACCACCAGCCGCTCCTCCAGCGCCTTGCCGCCGCCGTGCGTGACCACCGCGCACTCGGGGGCAAACCCCTCCACGTGCTGGGCCTCCTTGGACAGGAAGCTCTCCGGGATGAACAGCGGGAAGTACGCGTTCACGTGGCCGGTGGCCTTGAACATGTCGTCCAGCGCCCGCTGCATCCGCTCCCAGATGCCGTAGCCCAGCGGCCGGATCACCATGCACCCGCGCACCGGCGAGTAGTCGGCGAGCTCGGCACGGAGCACGAGCTCGTTGTACCAGTCGCTGAAGTTGTCGGCGCGGGTGGTCAGCTTCTTGTCGTCGCTCATGAGGCAGGCGGAGTGGAGAGGGACGCCCAGCGCTGCAGGGCGTCGAGGTCGTCGAGATGGAGGTCGGGGTGCCCGGGACGCCGCACCGTGTAGCGGCGCACGCCAGGCGCTCCGCCCTCCGCGGCGGCAGGCCCCACCAGCACGAAGGCGGCCGCGCCGGCCTTGCGCCCCTGCTCTTCCTGCCGCGCCAGCGGCGCGGCCCGCAGGGCATATTCCGTGCTCGCACCCGCCTGACGCAGCGCGGTGGCGGCGGTCAGCATGGCCGCGGGAAAGTCGGGATCCGCGGGGGCCTGCATCACCCAGCAGTCCAGGCGGGGCGCCACCGACGGCATCAGGCCGCGCTCCACCAGCAGTTCGCGGAGCACCACGTCGCCCATGCCAAAGCCGAGCGCCGGGAGGTCGGCGCCCCCCAGTGACGCCAGCAAGGTGTCGTAGCGCCCGCCCCCGCAGATGGCGCGGAAGTCGCCCACGGCGTCGAACAGCTCGAAGACGATCCCGGTGTAGTAGGCCAGCCCGCGGACGATGGTCAGGTCGAAGCGGATCCACTCCCGGGTTCCCAGCGCCTCGGCATGGGCCAGGTACCGCGCAAAGCGCGCCGCATGCTCCGCCACGGCCGGCGCCTCCCCGTAGCGCGCCATGAGCGCCTCGAACGAGAGCGCCCCGAAGCCCAGCACCGTGTCAGCCAGCTCCCCGCGCACCCCGGCCGCCTCGAGCAGCTCGCGCGAGCGCTCCACCGGCTGCCGCTCCAGCTTGTCCAGCACCGCATACACGGCAGGCCACGCGCCCTCGGCGATCCCCAGGTGCGCCAGCAGCCCGTTGAGCAGGCGCCGGTCACTCACGCGCGCGCGGACGTCGCGCGCGGTGAGCCCGAAGGCCCGCATGAGGTCGATCGCCACCGTGAGCAGCTCGGCATCGGCGAGGACGTCGGCCTCGCCGACGATGTCCACGTTGAGCTGGAAGTGCTCGCGCAGCCGTCCCTTCTGCGTCCGCTCGTAGCGGAACAGCTGCGGCACCGCGAACCACCGCACCGGCTTGCGCAACGCCTGCGCCTTCGCCCCGACCAGCCGCGCGAGCGTGGGGGTCATCTCCGGGCGCAGCGCCACGGCCCGCCCCCCCTTGTCCTCGAAGTGGTACAGCTGCCCCACGATCTCCTCACCGCTCTTCTGGGTGTAGAGCTCCAGCGGCTCGAGGGGAGGGCCGTCGTACTCCTGAAACGCGTAGCGCCGCACGACGCGGCGCCAGGTCTCGACGATGTGGGCACGTTCGGCGAACTGCTCGGGGTAGAAGTCGCGAAACCCCGGGAGTGGCTTGGGAGGCATCCCGGTAAGTTACCGGGCGACCGGATTCACCTGCAACCGGTCCATGGCGTCTCCGACGGTGTGAAAGGAGCCAGTCACCAACACCGTCCCCCCGGCCTCCCGCCCCGCCGCCAGGGCCCCGTCGAGCGCGTCCCACCGCTCCACCACCACCCCAGCCGTCGCCGCCCACCCGCAGACCGCGTCCAGTGACCACGCCCGATTGGCCGGAGCCGTGGGGGCCGTGGTCACCAGAATACGGTCGGCCACCGTGGCCAGCTGGGCCAGGATCCCGCGCCAGTCCTTGTCGTTGAGCACCGACACCACCGCCACCAGCGGGCGCGGCACCGCCACCGCCCGGACCGTGGCCACCACGGTCGCCGCCCCGTCGACGTTGTGGGCCACATCAAAGAGCCACGGCCCGCTCCGGTGGAAACGGCCCGGCAACCGCACACCAGCCAGCAGCGCCTCCGCATCCGCCTCCACGCGAGCCCACCGCCCCCCGGCCCCTCGCAACATCGCCAGCGCCACGGCCGCATTGTCCGCCTGGAAGCGCCCCACCAGCGGGGTGGCCAATCGACGCTCTGCGCCGTCCACCACCAGCGTGAAGCGGGTGGCCACCGGTTCCACGTTGACCTCCCGCACCTGCCAGTCCCGGCCGCACACCAGCACCGGTCGCGCGCCCGCGGCCACGGCGCGCGCCTGAAGGCGATCGCGAATCGCCGGGGTGGTGTCCCCCACCACGGCGGCAGCCCCGGCCTTGTAGATCCCCGCCTTCTCCATGGCGATGGCCTCGAGGGTGTCCCCGAGGTACTCCTGGTGGTCCAGCCCGATCTGGGTCACGCCAGCGGCCACCGGCCGCACGATGTTCGTGGCATCCAATCGACCGCCGAGCCCCACCTCCACCACCGCCACATCCACCGCGGCCTCGGCGAAGTGCGCCAGTGCCAGCGCCGTGGTGGCTTCGAAGAACGTGGCCCCCAGCTCCGACAACAGGGGCGCCCGCTCCTCCAGCCACGCCGTGATCGCCTCGGTCGACATGGGCACGCCGTCCACGGCAATCCGCTCGGAGAAGTCCACCAGGTGCGGCGAGGTGTAGCGCCCCACGCGCACCCCGGCCCCGCGCAGCAGCGCGTCCAGCGTGGCCACCGTGCTGCCCTTGCCATTGGTGCCGGCCACATGGAACACGGGGTAGCGGCGCTCGGGACGGCCCAGCGCCTCCATCAGCGCCTCCATCCGCTCCAAGCCCAGGCGCCATGCCCCACCGGTTCGGGCAAACAGCGCCGACAACGCCCGCGCATACGCCTCCCGCACGCCGTCACGCACCCCGGGCCTCCCGGGCAACTGCGGATCGGTCAGGCGTCCGACGCCTGCGCCGCGGCCGCGGGGCGCCCCGTCATGTGCCGCAACAGGCGCGACAGGGTGCCGCGCAAGGTCTTGCGATGCACGACTTGGTCCAGCATGCCGTGGTCCAGCAGGAACTCCGCCGTCTGGAAGCCCTCGGGAAGGTCCTGCCCCAGCGTCTGCTTGATGACGCGCGGGCCGGCGAAGCCGATGACGGCCCCTGGCTCGGCAAGGATGGCGTCCCCCAGCATGGCGTAGCTGGCGCTGACCCCGCCGGTGGTGGGGTTGGACAGCACCGAGATGTAGGGAATGCGCCGCTCCGCCAGCTGCGACAGCACCGCCGACGCCTTGGCCATCTGCATCAGCGAGAGGATTCCCTCCTGCATGCGGGCGCCGCCGGAGGCGGAGATGATGACCAGCGGGTGCTTGCGCTCCAGCGACCGCAGCCCCAATCGGGCGATCTTCTCCCCCACCACCGACCCCATGGAGCCGCCCATGAAGGCGAAGTCCATGACCCCCAGACTGCAGGGGAGCCCCTCCAGCTGCCCGGACACGGTGACGATGGCATCGGCATCCCCGGCACCAGCCAGCGACCGGCGCAACCGCGCCGGGTAGTCCGGAAACCCCAACGGATCCACCGAGCGAAGGTCTCCCTCCACCTCGCCGACCGTCCCCTCATCGAGCAGGAGGGCCACATAGTCCCACGCCCGCATGCGCCGATGGTAGTCGCACTCGGGACAGACATTCGCGTTGCGCTGGAACTTGCCGCGAATGTCCGTGTGCCCGCACGCTTCGCACTTCTCCCACGTGTCCGGCGGGATTTCGAGCCGCTCACGCCGCGGCTGACGGGGCTTTTTCTCCTTCCGGAACCAGGCCATAGGGTTGAAAGATCAGCCCACGGCCGCCGGAACGGTAGGGCTTGCGTCCGTCCAGCACGACTCCTCGCGAAGAAACGCCGAACCGCGCCCCCCGCCTACAGCCCGATGGCGTCAGCCTGCCCCCGCCCGTCTGCCGAGAGGCGCAGCAGCAGCCCCACGGCCAGCCACGAGACCAGGAGAAACGACGGGCCGTAGCTGATGAACGGCAGCGGGATGCCGGTGACCGGCATGAGCCCCAGCGTCATCCCCACATTCACCACGATGTGCACCAGCCAGATGGCCCCGATGCCGATGGCCACCAGCCCGGCGAACGGTTCACTGGCGCGCGTGGCGACGCGCACGATGCGCAGCAACACCGCCAGGAACAGGGTCAGCGCCACCGCCACGCCCAGTAAGCCCAGCTCCTCGCCCACAACCGAGAAAATGAAGTCGGTGTGCCGCTCGGGCAGATACCCCAGCCGCTTCTGCGACCCGAGGGTGAACCCCTTGCCCAGCAGTCCTCCCGAGCCGATGGCCACCTTGCTCTGCGCCACCTGGTAGCCGGCGGCCCCCGGCTCCAATCCGGGGTCGAGGAACACCAGCAGGCGCTGGCGCTGGTACGGCTTGAGGGCGTCCCACAACACCGGGGCCACCCCTCCCATGGCCACATTGGCCGCCAGCACGGCCACCGCCTCCCCGATGGGACGCCGCCACACGAAGAGCAACCCCGCCAGCGCCACGAACCACCCCCCCCACAGCCCGGTGCTGAAGGCGAGCAGCAGGCTGATCCCCGGACTGGCCAGCATCAACAGCATCCACGGCGGCACCCCCGACCAATACAGCATCGCGAAGCACATGCCGATGAAGGCGATCCCCGTGCCGAGGTCCGGCTGGGCCATCACCAGCACCCACGGGACCCCGACGACGAGCAAGGGACGCCAGAGCTCCACCAGCGCCCGCGGCACCTCGCGCCGAGCGGCAAGCACCTGCGCCAGCATCAGGACCGTAGCCAGCTTGGCCAGCTCCGCCGGCTGCCCCAGGCGCTGTCCCCCGATGGTCAGCCACCCCTTCACGCTGGCGGCCGTCCCCGTGCCGGTACCGAACACCAACACCACGAGCAACAGCACCAGGCTGAACGCATACAGCGGCGGCGAGATCCATTCGATCATCCGGACCGACGCCCGCCGGACCGCCACGGCCACCACCAGCGCCACACTGGCGAAGGCCAGCTGCCGGCGCCACGCCCCCGCCACGAGCGCCGACGGCGAGTCGGTCTGTCCGGCGGAGTACACCATGGCCACCCCCAGCCCGGTGAGGAGCGCCGCCACCGCCAGGAGGGGGACGTCCAGCTGCCGCTGCCGACGCATGACCTCAGTCCGTGGGCACGGCGCCCATCGTCAGCCGCGCCTTCAGGTAGCGTTCCATGATGCGCGTGGCCACGCGCGCGGCGGTGGACCCGTGCAACCCCTCCTCGATGATGATGGACACCACGATGCGCGGCTGGTCGGCCGGGGCATAGCCCACGAACCAGGCGTTGTCCTTGTACGGCGGATTCTGCGCCGTGCCGGTCTTCCCCGCGATGGTCAACCCCTGCACCTGGGCGCCTGCCGCGGTGCCACGGCTGACCACGTCCGCCAACGCCGCCTGCACGCCGGCGAGCTGCTCGGGCGTGAGATTGAGGATGCGCGTACGCTCCACCGGGCGCGCCACCACCTGCGGGGTGGCAGCCATCCCGTCGGTGGCCAGCGCGGAATAGAAGCGCGCCATGGTGAGCGGCGTCTGCGCATTGTTGGCCTGGCCGATGGACAACGACAGCACCACCGACCGGTTCCATCCGCGCGGCCCGTACCGCCGATCGAAGTACGACACCGCTTCCGGCCAGATGGGGCGCGACTCAAGCGGGAGGTCGACGCCGGAGCGCTGGCTGAACCCCAGCCGCACGCCACCTGCCAGCAGGTTGGTCAGCCCGATCCGCAGCCCCAGCTGATAGAAGTACACGTCGCACGACTTGGCGATCGCCTCGGCCAGCGTGATGTCCCCATGCCCCTCCTTGTCCCAGCACTTGAACACGCGCCCGTAGTAGTAGCCGCCCGTGCAGCGCTGGGGCATCCGGGTGTCCATCGTGACCAGCCCCATCTCCAGCCCCAGCACGGCCGTGGCGAGCTTCCAGGTGGAGGCCGGCGCGTAGTTGCCCTTGAGCGCCCGGTTGAAGAGCGGGTCATGCGGGGCGGTGCGCAGGCTGTCGTACTCGCCACGCGGCATCCCGCCAATGAACCGGTTGATGTCGTAGCTCGGGGCGCTGTACAACGCCAGCACGGCACCGGTGGCGGGTTCCATGGCCACCACGGCGCCGCGCAGCGAGTCGCCGAAGTAGCCGTGGATGAACCGCTGCAGGTCGAGGTCGAGGTTGGTCCGCAGCGGCTCGGGGGAACGCGGCAGCTCCTCCGCGCGCACCCCGTCGTCGCGAATCACGCGGTTGCGCGCGTCCACCTCGACGAAGCGCCGCCCCTCCTGCCCGTGCAGCCGCTCCTCGTACTGCAACTCCAGCCCGGTGCGCCCCACCTGTTGGCCGGCCTTGTACCCCTCGTAGCGGGGTTCGAGCAGCTGCTGCTCCGAGATCTCGCTGGTGTACCCGAGCACGGCGGCCATGGCGGGACCGTCGGGGTAGAAGCGCTTCGGGGCACTCTGGATGATCAGCCCCGGGATCCCGGCCCGACGCTCCTCCAGCGCCGACACCACCGCAAAGGCGGCATCGTTGAAGACAACCGCCGGCCGGGTGGGCGACCGGCGGAAGCGGCGCACCACCGCCTCGCGCTGCGCCGAATCGAGCGGCACCACCTCGGCCACCGTCCGCAGCGCCGATCGCAGGGAGTCCGCCGAGGGGGTCAGCAACGACACGGTGTACCCCGGGAGGTTCTCCGCCACCACCTCACCGTGACGGTCGGTGATCACGGCCCGGGCCGCCGGCAGCGGCACCTCGCGCAGGCGGTTGCTCTCGGCCTGCCGGACATAGGCGGCGTTCTGCAGCACCTGCGCCTGGAAGAAGGCCAGCCCGATGGCGGCAAAGGCCGCGCCGAGCACGGCGCGCACCAGGCGTGCGCGTCGCAACAGGACGTTGGGGTGCACCGCCATGCTACCGCCCGCCGGGACGCCCGCCGGGGCGGGAGGGGGCACGCGCCAGCAGATGCGCGCCGACGGCCAGCCCCGCGGTCAGCAGGGCCCCGATCGGCGACCAGAGGAGCAGCGACATGGCGGATAGCGCCGACGTCCCGGAGGGACGCGCCAACGCCAGCACCAGGTCGCCAATCCAGCTGGCCCCGAAAGCGACGGCACCCGCGACCATGGCCTGCTCGCCAAAGAGCACGGCACGCATGCGCGCCGCCAGGAAGGCCAGCGTGATCCACACCAGGGAGGTGGTGCCGAGGGGCAGTGCACCGGAGGTGTCGGCGGCCAGCCCCGCGATCAACCCCGCCACGGCGGCTGCCCCGGGGCGTACCCGCACGGCGAGGAACAGGACGCCGACCAACAGGAATCCCACCGGCACCCGTGGCGGCAGGAACGGACGCACGGTGTAATGACCAACCACCAAGGCCGCCACCACCAAGGCCGTCACCACCGGTCGGGGGCCACGCCCCCCGCCTCCCGAGAGCCCCGTCACGGGACGATCGCTCGGGCGGGGGGAGCCGGTGGGCGCGCCGGGGGCACCACAGGCGCCGGCGGCACGGCCCGTCGCGGCGAGGGCCCCGTCAGGGCGACGGAATCGGCGACCACCCGCTCCGTGGCCCCCGTGTCGGCAACGGGACCTTGGCGCGCCACCGAATCAGCCGCCAGTGAATCCGACGCGGCCAGCACGCCGCGCGTGGCGCTGTCGACTGTCGCACGCCGCCACGCGGTGGCGATGCGGGCGGAATCGCCCCCCGGGGTGAGCACCACCACCGGCCCGACGCCATCCGGCAGCACCGCCGGCGCGACCAGATACGTGCGGGACCACTGCTCCGGCGTGGCCAACTCGCCGATGACCGTGCCGATCACGATGCCACGCGGAAAGGTGGATCCCAACCCCGACGTCACGACAACCACCCCGGTGTCCAGGCGCGACCGATATCGGACGCCGCGCATCTCCAGCAGCCAGCGCCGGGCCCCCGCCGCCAGGTGCGGCTTGACGATGCCGAACGCCGTGCCATCCGCGCTCATGGCACTGGCCGCAAAGTCCGGGTGGGCCCAGGTGATCACCTCGCTGCGCGACGGATCGGCGCGCTCCACCATCCCCACCAACCCGCGGGCGGTGACCACCGGCTGGAACGGGGCGATCCCCGCGTCCGCGCCGGCCGTGAGCCCCACGGTGAAGTCCGCCTCGAAGGAACGCCCCGGCACGAGGTCGGCCACCACGAACCCCTGCCGCAGCCGCCCCGCCAGCCCCAGCAGCGCGCGCAGCGTGCGGTTCTCCGCGCCCACCTCGGCCAGCGCCACCTCGGCGCTCACCTGCCCCCCGCGCGCCGCCAACACCGCATCCCGGCCACGCAGCGCGGCCGCCGTGCGCGCCGCGCGCGCCTCCAGCGCCAGCAGGGGCGAGAACACCGTGTCCCGCAACGTGGCCGCCACCGTCGCACGTGCGGGGTCTGGCAGCATGACCAGCAGCAGCGCCAACACCGCGCTGCCGCCCGCCAGCACCAGGTCCGGCCGGACCGCCCTACGCGTCGAGCGGGACACCGCCGCCCTCAGGTCGTGAGCACCGACCAGTACTTCTCCTCGTCGTCGAGGACCTTGCCGGTGCCCCGGACGACGCAGGTGAGCGGGTCCTCATCCACGTGGATCGGCAGCCCGGTCTCCTGGTTGAGGAGCGCGTCCAGCCCGCGGATAAGCGCCCCGCCACCGGTCATCACGATCCCCCGGTCGACGATGTCGGAGGCCAGCTCCGGGGGCGTGATTTCCAGCGCGCGCCGCACCGCCTCCACGATCTGCTGGATCGGCTCCTGCACGGCCTCGCGGATCTCGCTGGAGTGCACGCGCACCGTCTTGGGGATCCCCGAGACCAGGTCGCGCCCCTTCACCTCCATCTCCCGCTCCTCCCCCACCGGATACGCCGAGCCGATCTGGATCTTGATCTGCTCCGCCGTGGGCTCGCCGATGAGCAGGTTGTAGTTCCGGCGCATGAACTGCACGATGCTCGCGTCGAGTTCGTCGCCCCCGGTGCGGATGGACGTGTCGCTCACGATCCCCGACAGCGCGATGACCGCGATCTCCGTGGTGCCGCCCCCGATGTCGATGACCATGTTGCCCGTGGGCGACTCGACGGGCAGCCCCACGCCGATGGCCGCGGCCATCGGCTCGCTGATCATGAACACCTCCTTGGCCCCCGCCCCCACCGCGGAATCGCGCACGGCGCGCTTCTCCACCTCGGTGATCCCCGACGGCACGCACACGATCACGCGCGGCTTCACGCGGAACACGTGCTTGTCGATGACCAGCGACAGGAAGTAGCGGAGCATCTTCTCCGTCACGTCGAAGTCGGCGATGACGCCGTCCTTCATGGGGCGCACCGCCATGATCCCCTCGGGAGTGCGCCCGAGCATGCGCTTGGCCTCGAGGCCGATGCCGCGGATCTTGCGCGTCTCCCGGTCGAGCGCGACCACCGACGGCTCGTTGAGGACGATCCCCTCGCCCTTGACGTAGATGAGCGTGTTGGCAGTGCCCAGGTCAACCGCGATGGCGCTCGCGGGAAAGAACGACTTCGCCTTGGTGAGGGGCCAGAACATCCAGGGAGGTGAATACGGCGCGCGGGCGCCGACGTGGGGGCAGTGCGGGGGGGTGTGCGTAACCTATCGGCGCCCGTCGGGGGGAACAAGGCAGCGCCCCGGCCCTCCTGCGAGAGGACGGCCGGGGCGCTCCCCTCCGACGACCGGACTCAGCCGAGCAGCGTGGCGGGCTCCACGAACGGCAGGCCGAATGCCTCGGACACGCCGCGATACGTGACGTGACCGGCGGACATGTTGAGCCCCTTCAGCAGGGCGCCATTGTGCGCCAGCGCCCCCTTCCACCCCTTGGCCGCCAGCTGCAGCACGTAGGGGAGCGTGGCGTTGGTGAGCGCCAGCGTGGAGGTGCGCGGCACCACCCCGGGCATGTTGGCCACGCCGTAGTGGATGATCCCGTCCACCACGTACGTGGGATCCTCGTGCGTGGTCGGGTGGATCGTCTCCACGCAGCCGCCCTGGTCGACCGCCACGTCCACGATCACCGCGCCGGGGCGCATCCGCGCCAGGTCGGCGCGCCGCAGGAGCTTGGGGGCCTTGGCGCCGGGAATGAGCACCCCGCCCACCACCAGATCCGCGGTGGACACCTGCTCCAGGATGTTGTGCCGGTTGGAATGCACCAGCTGCACGTTCGCCGGCATCACATCGGACAGGTACCGCAGCCGTTCCAGCGACAGGTCGAGCACCACGACCTTGGCGCCCAGTCCGGCGGCCATCTTGGCGGCGTTCACCCCCACCACCCCGCCCCCGAGGATCACCACCTTGGCCGGCGCCACGCCGGGCACGCCTCCCAGCAGCACCCCGCGCCCGCCAAACAGCTTCTCGAGGTACTTGGCCCCCTCCTGCACCGCCATCCGCCCGGCCACCTCCGACATGGGGGTCAGCAGCGGCAGTTCCCGGGTGGGCAGCTCCACCGTCTCGTACGCGATGCAGGTGGCCCCGCTGGCCCGGTGCGCCGCCGTGAGCGCCTCGTCGGCCGCAAAATGGAAATAGGTGAACAGGGTGAGGTCGGGGCGCAGGTGCCCCCACTCCGCCTTGATCGGCTCCTTCACCTTGAGCAGGAGCTCGGCACGCCCCCACACCGCCGCCGCGTCCGGGAGCATCTGCGCCCCGACCGCCGTGTAGTCGGCATCCTCGAAGCCGCTGCCGATGCCGGCCCCGGCCTCGATGAACACCTCGTGGCCGCCGGCCACCAGCGCCTCCACCCCGGCCGGGACGAGCGCCACGCGGTTCTCGTTGGTCTTGATTTCCTTCGGCACGCCAATGCGCATGGTCGTGTGTCTGCTGGTGGTGACGGTCAGCGCACGCCCTTCGGGCCCACGCTGACCAACAAATGACGATCCGGGTTGAAATACTCGTGCGCCACGTCGCGCACCAGCGTCTCGTCGATGGCCTCGACTTCGGCGATCAGCTCGTCCACGCTCCGGAACGGTTCGTCGTACAGGGCGGTGGACGCGGCGCGATACATCCGCGCCCCGATCCCCTCCATGCCGAGGACCAGCTGGCCGCACAGCTGCTGCTTGCCGGCGGCAAGCTCGGCAGGCGTCAGCCCGGACAAAGCTACCTCGCGGAGCACCTCTCTGGCGGCGTCCAGCGCCTCCTGCGCGCTCTCCGGGGCGCTGGCCAGGTAGAGGCCATGCACCCCGGTGTCGCGAAAGCTGGTGGCGAAGGTGTGCACGCTGTACGCCAACCCGAGCTCTTCGCGCACGCGCTGGAACAGCCGCGAGCTCATCCCGCCCCCCAGGAGCATGTCCAGCAGGGCGAAGGCGTAGCGGCGCGGATCGCCGTGGCGAAGCCCCACCCCCCCGAGCACGACGTGCGTCTGCGCGATGTCGCGTCGCGTGACGTGCTCGGCGCGCGGCGCGGCCGGCTCCGCCGGGTCCAGGGCCCATGGCACCGACGGCTCGGCCGGCCGGTCGGCCCAGCCGGTGGCCGTCAGCACCTCGAGCAACTGGTCATGCGCCACATGGCCCGCCGCGGCCACCACCACCTGACCCGGGCGATAGGTTGCCGCGTGGCGGGCCCGCAGCTGCTCCACCGACATGCCCCGCACTGTCTCCCGGGTGCCCAGAATGGGGTACCCGTGCGGGTGCTCTCCCCAGAGCGCCTGGTTGAACACGTCGAAGATGATGTCGTCCGGGGTGTCCTCGACCATGCTGATCTCCTCGAGCACCACCTTCTGCTCGAGGCGGAGATCGGCCGGGCGGAGGACCGGGTCGAACACCAACTCGCCGATGACGGACGCGGCGTCGGCCAGGTGCGCGTCCAGCACCCGCGCCTGGTAGGAGGTGTGTTCGCGCTCGGTGTACGCGTCGAGGGAGCCGCCGAGCGTCTCGAGCGCCAGGGCGATCTCACGCGCGGAGCGCGTGCGGGTCCCCTTGAACACCATGTGTTCGAGGAGATGGGAGATGCCCATGTCCGCCGCGGATTCGTGCAGGGTGCCCGCCCGGACCCACGCCCCGAAAGCAACCGACCGCGCCCCCGGAACGGATTCCGAGAGCACGGTCAGGCCATTGGGCAGCTGCGTGCGGTGCAGGACGGGCGCGGAGGCCCCCGGCGCACCGGGGGTCCGCAGGTCAGCGCCGATCGCGCCCCCCGCCGTTGCGGCCGCCGCGGCGCTCACCGTCGTCACGACGCGGCGGGCGGGACTCGGCGGGCTCCCCTTCCGGGATCCCCTCGGGACGCGGCAGGAGGGCCTTCATGGAGAGACGGAGCCGCCCACGCTCGTCACGGTCGACGAGCTTGACGGTGACCCGGTCGCCCTTCTTGCAGACGTCCTCGGGCTTCTCCACCCGCTCCCAGCGCATCTCGGAGACGTGCAGGAGCGCCTCGGTGCCGGGCATGATCTCGACGAACGCGCCGAAGGCGGTGACCGTCTTGACCGTCCCCTCGTACGTGTCGCCCACGACGGGCTCGGCGGTGATGGCCATGACCATCTGCTTGGCGCGCTCCATGCTCTCGCCGCCGACGGCCGCGATGGTGACCACGCCGTCATCGTCCACCGACAGCTCGGCGCCGGTCTCGTCCTGGATCCCGCGGATGTTCTTCCCCTTGGGGCCGATCAGCTCGCCGATCTTGTCCACGGGGATCTGCACCGTCACGATGCGCGGGGCGAAGCGCGAGAGCTCCGGGCGCGGCGCGGCCAGCGCCTTGTCCATCTCGCCGAGGATGTGGAGCCGCCCTTCGCGCGCCTGCTCCAGCGCCTGCTCCATGATCGTGAGGTCGAGCCCCTCGATCTTGATGTCCATCTGGATGGACGTGATGCCGGCGGTGGTGCCCGCCACCTTGAAGTCCATGTCGCCGAGGTGGTCCTCGGTGCCCAGGATATCGGTGAGGATGGCGTACTGGGCGCCCTCCTTGATCAGCCCCATCGCGACGCCCGCCACGGCCGCCTTCATCGGGACGCCGGCGTCAAACAGCGCCAGCGAGCCGCCACACACCGAGGCCATCGACGAGGAGCCGTTGGACTCCAGCACGTCGGAGACGATCCGGATGGTGTACGGGAATTCGGCGAAGTCGGGGAGCACGGACTGCAGGGCGCGCTCGGCCAGGTTGCCATGGCCGATCTCGCGGCGGCTGGTGCCGCGCACCGGGCGCACCTCCCCCGTGGAGAACGGGGGGAAGTTGTAGTGCAGCATGAACGACTTGGTCGTCTCGCCCGGATCGTCGATGGTGTCGAGCCGCTGCGCGTCCTTCGCCGTCCCCAGCGTGGCCGCGACCAGCGCCTGCGTCTGCCCGCGCGTGAACAGCGCCGAGCCGTGCGAGCGAGGCAACACCCCGGAGTCGATGCTGATGGCGCGCACCTCGCGCGGCGTGCGGCCGTCCACCCGGTGCTTGGTCTCCAGCACCTGCGCCCGGAGCTCGTGGTACTCCACGTCCCCCAGGATGGTGTGGATGTCCTTGGCGTTGTCGGGGAACTCCACGAGCAGCCCTTCGGCCAGCTCCTTCTTGGCCCGCTCGACCGCCTCGATCCGGGTGTGCTTGTCCTTCTGGTTCAGCGCCTCGCGGATCTTCCCGGAGGCCAGCGCCTTGGCGCGCACCACCACCCCCTCGGGGGGCTCGGCCTTCGTCCACGCCATCTTGGGCTGCGCGACCTTGGGGAGCAGCTCCTGCTGCATCGCCACCAGCTCGCGGATGCCGTCGTGCGACAGCTTGAGCGACTCCAGGACGTCCGCCTCCGACACCTCCAGCGCGCCTCCCTCCACCATCACGATGGAGTCGGCCGACCCGGCCACCACCAGCTCCAGGTCGGAGAAGGCCAGCTGCTGGAACGTCGGGTTGAGCACCCAGTGCCCCTGCACCCGACCGACGCGCACCCCGGCAATGGGCCCGAGGAACGGGATCTTCGAGGCATTCAGCGCGAACGAGGTGGCCACCAGCGCCAGCACATCGGCGTCATTCTCCTGATCGGCCGACACCACGTACACGAACACCTGCACCTCGTTCTTGAACCCCTCGGGGAACAGGGGACGGATCGAGCGGTCAATGATGCGCGCCGCCAGGATCTCGTGGTCGTGCGGACGCCCCTCGCGCTTGATGAAGCCGCCCGGGATCTTCCCCGCCGCGTACGTCTTCTCCCGGTACTCGACCGTCAACGGGAAGAACGGGAGCGTGCTCTGGTTCTCGCTCACCGTCACCGCGGCCAGCACCATGGTGTCGCCGTACTGGACCACGGCCGATCCGGCCGCCTGCTTGGCCATCCGGCCGGTCTCGATGACCAGCGGGCGCCCCGCGAAGGTCCGCTCAATTCGATGCATCATCTGCCCTGTTGCCTGGTGAGAACGCAAATCGCGCGGGAGGCCCCAAGGCCCCCGCGCGACAACGTGACGTGAACCGACTCAGTACCGGAGACCAAGATCCTGGACGAGCGCGCGATACTGCGGCAGGTCCGTCCGCTTGAGGTACTCCAGCAGCCGGCGCCGCTTCCCCACCATCTTGAGCAGCCCGCGGCGCCCATGATGGTCCTTGGCGTGGGTGCGGAAATGCCCCGTGAGGTAGTTGATCCGCTCCGTCAGGACCGCCACCTGAACGCGCGTGGAGCCGGTGTCCCCTTCGTGGGCCCGGAACTTGTCGATCGTGGGTGCCTTTTCGAACGCCATCGTCGGGAGTGATCGGCGCCGTGGGGCACCGGATGGAGTCGCGTAACTGTCGCGTAAATACGGGAAGCAGGAAACGATAACCCCAGCCACGCCCCCTGTAAAGGCCACGCGCCTCCCCACCCTGTTCCGCCATCCCCCACACACCCCCCACCGCCTACCGCCCCTGCAGCAGCCCCCCCACATCGTTCGCCGTCGCCAGCAGGATCAGCCCGCCCACCAGCACCAGCCCCACCCACATCAGCGCGCCGCGGGTCCGCGCGCTCAGCGCCCGCCCCTTCACCGCCTCCGCCAGCACGATCAGCAGCTGGCCGCCGTCCAGCACCGGAATCGGCACCAGGTTCAGGATGCCGATGTTGAGGCTGAGAAACGCGATCAGGAACCACAGCGACTCGGCCCCGCTCCGCGCCGCCGCCACCGAGGTCCGCGCGATCTGGATCGGCCCCCCAAGGTTGCTCGGCGAGACCGTCCCCTGCACCAGCCCCCCCAACACCCCCACCACGTTGGCCGCCATCCCCCACGTGGCCTGCGCCCCGGTGCGCACCGCTTCACCCACCCCCACCGGGCGACGCACCACCGAGTCCCGCACCTGGATGCCGACGCGCCCCACCCGGCGCGGGGCCCCCGTCGTCGGGTCGGCCGCCTCCGTGACCTGCGGCGTCATCGTCATCGGCACCCGCACCGGCCCTGACGGCCCCTGCCGCTCCACCTCCAGACGCACCGATCCGCTGGTGACCGCCGACACCCGAGCCAGCACCTCGCGCCACTCGGTCACCGGCGCGCCATCGATCCCCACGATACGGTCCCCGGGGAGCACGCCGGCCCGGGCCGCGGGCGACTCCGCCACCACCGCCTGCACCACCGGGGGCACCGAGGCCACGCCAAAGGCCCACGCCAGCCCGATCATGATGGCCAGCGCCATCAGCAGGTTCATCAGCACCCCGGCCGACAGGATGAACAGACGAGCCGGCACCCGCTTGCTCTCCATCCACCGATCGGGAGGCACCGCCCGCGGACCAAAGGGCGCGAACCCCTGCGGGTCCCACAGCGACGCCGGCACATCCGCCGGGCGCTCCGGCGCCTCCTGCAACGTGCCACCGGCCCCTTCAAGCCCGGCCATCGCCTCGTCCTCGCGCGAGGCCATGCGCACGTAGCCCCCCAAGGGGAGCAGCGATACCCGGTAGTCCGTCTCCCCGCGCCGCACCCCGAACAGCCGCCGTCCCCACCCCAGCGAAAACACCGGGGCGTACACCCCGGTGAGCTTGGCCGCCACGAAATGCCCCAGCTCATGGATGAACACCACCAGCCCGAACACCACCAGCGGCGCGATGTAAGGCGTCACCGCCGTCATGCCGTCCCCCTCCCCACCTGTCCGTGAACATGCGCCCGCGCGGCCGCATCGGCGGCCCACAGCGCCTCCAATGTGTCCCCGGGCTGCGTCGCCAGCGCCGCCAGCGCCCCGTCCACCACCCGGGGAATGCCGCCGAAGGGCAGCGCCCCGGCCAGGAACAGCGCCACCGCCGCCTCGTTGGCGGCGTTGTACACCGCAGGCGCCGCACCGCCGGCGCGACCGGCCGCAATGCCCATCCCCAGCATCGGGAATGCGTCGTGCCGCACGGCCTCAAAGGTCAGCGTCCCCAGCCCGACCGGGTCGAAGGCTGGGACCCCGCTGTCCGGAATCCGTTCCGGCCACGTGAGGGCAAACAGGATGGGCAGTTCCATCGACGGCGCCCCCAGCTGTGCCAGCACGCTGCCGTCCACGAACTCCACGTACGAATGAATGATGCTCTGCGGGTGCACCACCACCTCGATCCGGTCATACGGGATCCCGAACAGGTGGTGCGCCTCGATCACCTCGAGCGCCTTGTTGGCCAGGGTGGCGCTGTCGATGGTGATCTTGCTCCCCATCTGCCAGGTGGGATGCCGCAGCGCGTCGGCCACCGTGGCGTCGGCGATCCGGTCGGCGGGCCACTGCCGGAACGGCCCCCCCGACGCCGTCAACAGCAGGCGGCGCACCTCATGCGGCTGCCGCCCCGCGAGGCACTGCAGGATGGCCGAGTGCTCCGAGTCCACCGGCACCAGCGTCCCGCCGTGGGCGCGCGCGGTGGCCGTCACCAGCGCCCCCCCCACCACCAGCGTCTCCTTGTTGGCCAGCGCCACGCGCCGGCCGGCCCGCAGCGCCGCCAGAGTGGCCGGCAGCCCCGCCGCCCCAACCACCGCATTGAGCACGATGGACACCTCGGGGTGCTCGGCGGCCTCGACCAGGCACGCCGGGCCACGCCCCCAGGAGGTCGGCGCCTCGGCATCCCCCTGCACCAGGCCCACATACGACGGCGACCATTCCACCACCTGCGCCGCCAACGCCGCCTGGCGTCCATGCGCCGTGAGCGCCACCGGGCGAAACCGCTCGCGTTGGCGCGCCAGCACGCGCAAGGCGCTGGTGCCGATGGAGCCGGTTGAGCCCAGCAGGGCCACCCCTTGCGGGTCAGCCACCGATGGCGGGGAGCAGGAAGAGGTCGTACAGCACCGTGGTCACCGGAATCACGAAAAAGAGGGAATCCAGCCGGTCCAGCACGCCGCCGTGCCCCGGGAAAAACGTCCCGCTGTCCTTCACCCCGGCGGCGCGCTTGAGCAGCGACTCGGCGAGGTCGCCGACCTGTGCGGCCACGCTCACCGTCACCCCCACGGCGACCCGCCCCAAGGGGGAGAGCCCCAGCTGGGCCTGCGGCACCAGCAGCCAGCGCTCCAGCAGCACGGCCGCCACCACCGTCAGCACCACGCCCCCCACCGCCCCCGCCACCGTCTTGCCGGGGCTGACGGAGGGGATGAGCTTGCGCCCACCGATGGTGCGCCCCGCCACGTACCCCCCGATGTCACTGGCCCAGGTGAGCAGCAGCGGAAAGAGCGCCACGGCAAAGCCCGCCCCCGGCCCCACCGCGTACGGATGCAGGCGCAGGAGATACAGCCCCCCCAACGGCACCGCCGCATACAACACGGCCATGACCGTGACCGCCGAGGCCTCCAACGGTCGCGACGCGGCGGGGCGACGCCAGATGGCCAGCGCCAACACCGCCAGCGGGAAGAGCGGCCACAGGGCGGGCGCCACCCGGAGGGTCCCCACGGCCTCACCATGCACCGCCAGTGGCACCGCCGCCGCCACCACCGTCGCCAGACGGGCAAACGGTTGCACGCCGCCGGCTGCCGCCAACCGGCAGTATTCCCGTGCCCCCAACGCGGCAAAGAGCCCCAGCACCGCGGCGAGCGGCGCCCCGCCCCACCAGAGCACCCCGATCACCACGGGAGCGCCCGCCAGCGCCACCAGGACGCGTGTGCCGAGTTCTCCCATCAGACGGCCGCGCTCACGGAGTCACGCGCCCGAAGCGCCGGTCGCGACGCTGGTAGTCCAGCAGCGCCTCGTAGAGCGCCGCCCGGCCGAAGTCGGGCCAGAGGGCGCTTGCGATGTACAGCTCCGCATACGCCACCTGCCAGAGGAGAAAATTCGAGAGCCGCTGCTCACCCGACGTGCGGATGAGCAGGTCGGGATCGGGACAATGGGCGGTGAACAGGCGGCTGCGAATGGTCTCCTCGGAGATCGCCTCGGGGATGAGGCGCCCCGCGGCGACCTCCTCACCGATCTGCCGCGCGGCCTGCACCAGCTCGGCGCGCCCGCCATAGGAGATGAACAGGTTGAGCCCCAGCCGCGTCCCACCGGCGGTCTGGCGCACCAGCCGTTCCACCGCCGCTGCCGCCGGCGGGCTCAACCGGCCCAAGTCGCCCAGCACACGCACGCACACCCCCTGCTGTTCCAGCTCGCTGGCCTCGCGGGCGATGTACTCCTCCAGCAGCCCCATCAGCGCGGACACTTCCGGGGCGGGGCGCTGCCAGTTCTCCTGGGAGAACGCGAACAGCGACAACCACTGGACACCGGAGGCCAGGCATCCCTCGACCACGTCGCGGACCGCCTTCATGCCGGCCCGGTGTCCGAAGGGGCGCGGCATGAACCGTTCGCGCGCCCAGCGGCCGTTGCCGTCCATGATGATGGCCACGTGCCGAGGCACACCCCCATGCGCCTGCACGCGGGCCAGCAAGTCGGCCGCATCGACAGGAGGCGGCCCAGGAGGAGCGGAGGAGGTGGCCATGGCGGACGGCGACCGCGGGGGCGGCCGCTCAGACCTCCATGATTTCGGCTTCCTTGGCCTTGAGCAGCGCGTCGAGGCGCCCGATGAAGTCGTCGTGGATCTTCTGCAGCTCCTTCTCCGCCGACTTCTTCTCGTCCTCGGAGGTGCCGTCGAGCTTCTTGACCTTGTCGCGCGCGTCGGTCCGCGCATGGCGGATGGCGATGCGGCCGTCCTCCGCCAGCTTGTGCAGCACCTTCACCAGCTCCTTGCGCCGCTGTTCGGTCATGGACGGCAGCGGCACCCGGATGATCCCCCCCTGATGCGCGGGATCCAGCCCCAGCTCCGACTCCCGGATGGCCTTCTCGATCACCTTGGCCATCCCCTTGTCAAAGGGGGTGACCAGCAGGATGCGCGGTTCGGGGGCGGACACGGAGGCCACCTGGTTGAGCGGCAGCATCGAGCCGTAGGCCTCGACCTTGACCACGTCGAGCATGTTGGGGGAGGCCTTGCCGGAGCGGATCCCGGAGAACTCGCGCTTGGAGTTCTCCACCGCCTTCTCCATGCCGCTGCGGGTGTCCTTCAGGATCTGGGCCGTGGTGCTCATGAGACGAGGGTTCCTTCGGGTTCGCCCCGGATGGCGCGCGCGATGGCGCCCGGGTTGTGGAGGTTCAGGACGACGATCGGGAGGCCGTTCTCCCGGCACAGGGTGATGGCGGTCTGGTCCATCACCTTGAGGTCGCCGAGCATGACGTCACGGTAGCTGATGGCGTCGTACCGGGTGGCGGTGGGATCCTTCTTGGGGTCGGCCGAATAGATCCCGTCCACGCTGGTGGCCTTGATGATGACGTCGGCCTTCATCTGGATCGCCCGCAGCACCGCGGCCGTGTCCGTGGAAAAATACGGGTTGCCCGTGCCGCCGGCAAAGATCACGGTGCGCCCCTTCTCGAAGTGGCGCAGCGCCCGGCGCCGGATGTACGGCTCGGCCAGCTCCTCCATCCGGATGGCCGTCATGACGCGGGTGTCGAGCCCCTTCTTCTCCAGGACGTCCTGGAGGGCGAGGGCGTTGATGACCGTCCCGAGCATGCCCATGTAATCGGCGCTGACCCGGTCCATCCCCCGCTGCGACAGCTGGGTGCCGCGCACCAGGTTGCCGCCACCGATGACCATCCCCAGCTGGACCCCGGAGGAGGCCACGTCGACGATCTGGTCGGCGAAGAAGCCGATGCGTTCGAAGTCGAACCCCACCCCGCGCTCTCCGGCGAGGGCCTCGCCGGAGAGCTTGAGGAGGACGCGCGCGTAGCGCACCCGGCCTTACTCCACGCCGAGCTGCAGGCGGACGAAGCGGTCGACGGTGATCGTCCCGCCGGCCTGCTTGGCATGGTCCGCCACGAGGGCCTGGATGGTGACGCCGCCGTCGCGCACCCAGGGCTGGGGGAGCAGGGTGACGTCCTTGAGGTAGGCCTCGACCTTGCCGGTGGCGATCTTCTCGATCATGGCCTCGGGCTTCCCGGCCTCGCGGGCCTGCTCCTCGGCGATGCGCCGCTCGGCCTCAAGCTTCTCGGCGGGAACGCCGGTGCGGTCCACCGCGATGGGGGCCGTCGCCGCGACGTGCTCGGCGAGGAACTTGGCCAGCTCGCGGGTGGCCTCGTGCCGCGCCACCTCGGGGGAGGAGGCGGTCAGCTGCACCAGCGCGGCCAGCTTGCCGTTGTGGTGCAGGTACATGCCGACGTGCCCGGACTCACTGGCATCGAAGCGCGCCGCCCGCTTGACGTTCACGGCCTCGCCGGTGCGCGCCGCCGCCGCCTTGACATACTCGTCCACACTCTCGCCGGCCCCGCCGGCCATGGGCTCGGCGAGCCACGCCTCGACGTCGCCCGCGGTGGAATGGACGCGCTGCGCGACCAGCGCGGCGACCACGGCCCCGAACTGCTCGTTACGCGCCACGAAGTCGGTTTCGCACGCGACCTCGACGAGCGCCGCGGAGGCGCCGTCATTGAACTGCCGGCCGCCGATCAGCCCTTCGGTGGTGGAGCGGTCGGCGCGCTTCTCGGCCTTGGCGATCCCCTTCTTGCGGAGGAGCTCCATGGCGGCGTCCATGTCGCCGGCGGTCTCTTCCAGCGCCTTCTTGCAGTCGCCGATCCCCGCGCCGCTACGGGCGCGGAGCTCCGAGATGGCCTTGGTCGTGATGGGGGTGCTCATATGAAATTGGGCGTCGTGGTGGATAGGTCGTGGAGCGGCGCGCACGGCCCGCGCGCCGCGGAACAGCACACTCGCGCCCCAGGGGGCACGGGGAGGGTTCGGCGACCCCCGGGGTCCTGCGCAAACGCCGCCGGATGGCCGGCGGCGTTGCGAGCGACAGGAGACCGACCGCCGGGTGGACGGGTTACTCGCCGCCGGCGGGCTGGGCGCCCGTGTCGGGGGTCCCATCGGGGCCCTTGAGGCGGGCCGCAATGGCCTCCGGCTTGGCACGCCGGCGACGCGGACGGCCGCCGCGGCCGCCGTCGCCGCCCCCGCGGTTGCCACCGCGATCGCCCCCGCGGTCGCCACGATCTCCGCGCCCGGCGGGCTCAGCGCCGCGGTCGCTGGAGAAGGTGTAGCTCTCGGTCTCCTCCTCGGCGGGGCGCACCGGCGCCTCGCGCCGCGCCTCGGTGATCGTCTCGGCCACCGCCTTGGTGATGAGCTCGACCGAGCGAATCGCGTCGTCGTTGCCGGCGATCGGGACCGTGATCAGGTCCGGATCCGCGTTGGTGTCGACGATGGCGACGATCGGCACGCCGAGCTTGTTGGCCTCGGAGACCGCGATGCGCTCCTTCTTGGAGTCGATGATGAACAGCAGCCCGGGGAGCCGGTGCATCGGCTTGATGCCGGACAGGTACTTCGCGAGCTTGTCGCGCTGCCGGGACATCAGGAGCTGTTCCTTCTTGGTGTAATTCGCGAACTCGCCCCCTTCCTCGCTGCCGGCCTCGAGCTCCTTGAGCTTCTTGACCTGCTTCTTGACCGTCTGGAAGTTGGTGAGCATGCCGCCGAGCCACCGCTCGGTGACGAACATCGCGCCGCACCGCTCGGCCTCATCGCGCACGATGGCGGCGAGCTGCCGCTTGGTGCAGACGAACAGGACGCTCTCGCCACGCAGGACGACCTCGCGGATGAGCTTCTGCGCCAGTTCGATCTGGCGCAGCGTCTTCTGCAGGTCGATGATGTGAATGCCATTGCGCTCGGCGAAGATGAACCGGCGCATCTTGGGGTTCCACCGACGGGTCTGGTGCCCGAAGTGGACGCCCGCGGCGAGCAGCTGCTCGAGGGAGGGGCTGGACATGGGTGCGACCAAAAGGTTGAGAATCGTCCGCCCCCGTCACCGTCTCCCGCGACCGGGCGCCTGACGGCACCGCGGCACCCGCGGGAGACTCGGGGGGCGTGAGGGATGCGGCGTCCGACCGGACGCCGCGCCGAACATCAGCGCTTGGAGTACTGGAAGCGCTTCCGGGCGCCGGCACGCCCCGGCTTCTTGCGCTCCACCTCGCGGGCGTCGCGCGTCAGCAGGCCATACTCGCGCAGCTTCGGCTTGTTGGCCTCGTCCACCTTGACCAGGGCGCGGGCCACCGCCAGGCGCACCGCGCCGGCCTGCCCCGACATCCCGCCCCCGTCCAGCACCGCCTTCACGTCAAACTGCCCCAGCGTCTCCGTCAGCGAAAACGGCTGCTGGATCGCCGACACCAACGTCGGACGGGGGAAATACTCCCCCAACTGGCGGCCGTTCACCTCCCACTTCCCGGAACCGGGCGTGAGATAGAGGCGGCACACCGCCTCCTTGCGACGACCCACCGCCTGGATCTGCTGCGACATCACTTGGCCTCGGCGGAGGTGAAGGTGAGCGGGGCGGGAACCTGCGCGACGTGCGGATGCTCGGTCCCGGCGTAGACCCGCAGCTTCCGCCGCAGCACCTGACGCCCCAGCGCCGTCTTCGGCAGCATCCCGTACACCGCCTTCTCGATCACCCGCTCCGGGTGCTTGGCCAGCATCGTGGCATACGGGGTGTGCTTCTCGTGCCCCATGTACCCCGTGTGGCTGAAATACGTCTTCTGTTCGGCCTTGCGCCCGGTCACCTGCACCTTGGACGCATTCACCACGATCACGAAATCGCCCGTGTCCATGTGCGGCGTGAACATGGGCTTGTGCTTGCCCCGGATCACCTTCGCCACCTCCGACGCGAGCCGGCCCAGGACCATCCCCTCCGCGTCCACGATGTACCAGCGACGGTCGATATCCTTCGGGGTCGCGCTGTAGGTCTTCATGCTGCGTTCACGCTGTCGGAAGTCGGCTGACGAAGCCACCCACCCGAGGCACACCCCGCGCCGCGCCCAAACCCTCGGAACGCCCCGCCGGTGTGTCCGCCTGCCGGGAATGGCTCAGGACACCTGCCCCGGATTTCGGGACAGACTCGCATAGTATGCCGATCCCAACCCGGTGTCAATCCGCGCCTTGACGCCAAACCGGCACCACCAGCGCCCACGCGCCCCCTCACCCCTTGTCCGGCGCGCCCCCTCGCCCCATTGTCCCCCGGCCGTAGCACCCCCACCCCCCACACCGACCAGGAGCACCCCCGTGTCCATGATGTCCGAGTTCCGCGAATTCGCCATGAAGGGCAGCGTCCTTGACCTCGCCGTCGGCGTCGTCATCGGCGGCGCCTTCCAGAAGATCGTCGACAGCATGGTCACCGACATCATCATGCCCATCGTCGGCATCCTCACCGGCGGCGTGGACTTCTCCAATCGCTTCTTCACCCTCGGCAGCCAGTCCTTCGCCACCCTCGAGGAGGCCCGCAAGGCCGGCGTCCCGGTCGTCAGCTACGGCCTCTTCCTGAACCACGTACTCTCCTTCCTTATCGTGGCCTGGACCCTGTTCATGGTCATCAAGGGGATCAACCGCCTGCGCCGCACCCCCTGACCCCAGCCATTACCCGGGGGCGGGCGCCTCGCCCAGCGTGACCAGCACCGCCCCCTTGTCCACCGCCGTCCCAGGCGAGACCGACACCCCGGTCACCACCCCGGCAGTGGCCGCCCGCAGTTCGTTCTCCATCTTCATCGCCTCCATCACCACCAGCCCCTGACCGGCGGACACCGTCTCGCCGGGGGCCACCAGTACCCGTACCACCAGCCCCGGCATCGGCGCCACCAACGGCGCCGGCCCCGAGGCCCGCGCCGACGCCCGCGTCAGCGCCCGGATCGCCCGCGTGCGCTCATCCAGTGCCTCGGCCTCCACCCGGTGCCCATCCACCTCCACGGACCAGGCACCCGGACCGCCCCCGCGGCGCAGCTGCAGCCGGTGCACGGCCGTCCCCACGCGCAGCAGCCGCTCCGGCGTTCCCGACGCCTCCGACAACGAGGCCTCCACCACCTCGCCGTCCACCCGGACCGTGGCGCCATCGATCTCCACGGTCACCTGCTCGCCCGCCACCTCCACGATGTACTTCACGCGCCCTCCGGCTGCAGCACACACAGGGTCTCCACGTGCGCCGTCTGGGGAAACAGGTCGAAACAGGTCACGTCCGTGATGTGCCACCCCGGGAGCCGCACCAGGTCCCGGGCCAGGGTGGCCGGGTCGCAGCTGACGTACACCAGCAGACGTGTGCCGCGCGCGGCCGCCGCCTCCAGCAGCTCGCACACGGCGGGATCCACCCCGCGACGCGGCGGATTGACCACCACGGCCTCCGCCGGGAGCGCCAAGGCCAACGCCTCCTCCACCAGCGCCGTCTCCACGCGCCACGGCGCCCGCCCGCCCCCCGTGCCGGATGGGGACGTCAGCGCCCGCCGCGCGGCGTCGGCCCCGGCGCGGTCGGCCTCAATGGCCACACCACCCACGCCCGCCGCCTGCAGCCGCAGCGCCAGCCGTCCCACCCCCGCGTAGGCATCCACCACGGTGCGCGCGCCACTTGCCAGCACCACGCGGGCCACCTGCTCGCGAAGCCGGTCCGCCAAAGGCGGGTGCACCTGCGCGAACGCCATGGCCACCGCCGTGTCCTCACCGGCGCGCTCGGCCACACAGGTGGCCTCCGCCTGCCCGTCCGGCTGCCACCAGCAGGCCAGCACCTCCGGGATGGCGCCCAGCACCTCGCGCCCCCACGCCGCAGCGCTGGGCCACCGCACGCCCCCCTCAACCACGACGACGACCCCAACTGGCTCCTCCCCGGCAGGCGCCTCGCTCAGGCGCCGCGGGGTCACCCGGAGCCCCAGGCGCAGCGTGTCCCCCTCCGGCATCGCTGCCACCGTGAGCCGGTCACGCAGGCGCTCCCACGCCGTCATCAACAGCGGGTGCGCAATGGCGCAGTGCTGGAGCTCGAAGATCCGCGTCGGATCGTCATGGGGATGGAATCCCCCGCGCCAGCGCCCACCCCGGCGCCGAAGCGCCAGCGTGATGCGCCCGCGGTAGCCCCACTCGGCCCCGGTCACCAGCGGCGGCACGGCCACCTGACGCTTCCCGATGCGCGCCAGCGCCTCGACCACCAACGCCGTGCGCGCCGCCTGCTGGGCCCGGGGCGCGAGATGCTGCAGCTGGCACCCGCCGCATCGATCCCCCACGTAATGCGCGCAGGCGGGTTCCACCCGGTCCGGCGAGGGCTCCAGGAGCTGCAGCACCCGCCCTCGCGCCAGGCGCCCGCGCACGGTGACGGCGGCTTGCACCACATCGCCCGGTGCCGTGCGCGGCACGAAGGTGGCCATCCCGTCCAGCCGAGCCACGCCATCCCCCCCGCCGGCAATCCCCTCCACGCGCAGGGTGGCCAGCTGCTCCGCCACCGGGGGGACCGCCCCCCCGCGGGTCGCCCCCCGTCGGCCCGCCGCGCGCGGGGAGGGCCCGCCCCTGCGAGGGCGCGTCATGCCAGCCGCAGCCCTTCGCGCCGCGCCACCCCCGCCCAGCCG